>JAVBQR010000137.1:0-19309 GCA_031548865.1 Planctomycetota bacterium | reverse complement strand
GCCAGTGCGATTTAACGGGTCGCGGAGGAGAAGAAGGCGGGTAGTTAGGCCATCCTAGAGCACGCCGGGGTTTGACTGACCACCTTACCCCAAAAAAATCGCCCTTTGGGCCCAGAGAAGGATCCGCCGGGATTTCCATTCCTTTCTTTTGGAGAGGAATGGAGGTTGGGCATGGTCGGAATAATTTTCACCACAGAGGCACAGGGAACACAGAGGTTCACAGAGTTCTTGAAAACTGGGGTAAACAGTGAACTGAAAAATTTATTAAAAATTTGCACTATCCCCAACTTTTCTTTTCAGTCGCTCTGTGAGCCTCTGTGCCTCTGTGGTAAAAAAAAGCACCCTTCCCCACCGCAAGCGGTATGGCCGCCGCGTTACAAAACTCCCGTCAAAACCTCGATCCGCGCCTTCTGGCGCAGGCGCTTCAGCCAGTTGTCCAAATTCCGTTCCGCCGCGTCGGCTTCCAGTTTTTTGCGGATCTCCTCCTTCACCTCCTCGAACGGCGCCGGGCCCTCCGGACGCTCGTCGACAATTTTCCCGAACAGGGCCATGCCGCTCATAAACACCGGCCCGAAGACCGCGCCCTTGCGCATATCGCCGAGGGACGACAGGATCTGCCGGCTCATCCCGCCCCCGACCTGCAGGGTCGGCGCGGCGTAGTCGAGGCCCGCCGCTTCCCAGAATTCGTCGTAACGCGCCCGCAAATCGTCGAAGCGCGAACCGGCCTCCAGCTCGTTCGCGATCTCGAAGGCGATCTCCCGGGAGCTCCGTTTGTCGCGGCGGTAGGTCCGGTCCTCGTAAACGATTATCTGGTCCAGGGCAATCATCCTGGGCTGAAGCATCTGCCCCTTGTGCTGTTTGTAAAACTCGCGAATCTCCGCCGGGCTCGCCGTCGCCGGCTTCTCGGCGAAGCGCCGCCGCATCTCCTGCATGGTGACGTCCCGCCGGGCTTCGGTGCGAATGTCGACGCCGCTGCCGGCGAGGATTTGCGCCAACTCCGCTTCGCGCTCGCGGACGGCGGTCGGGTCGGGGCGGAAGCCAATCGCGGCCGCTTCGCGCATGGCTACTTCGCGGTCGATGAGGCGCTCCAAAACCTCCCGCTTCAATTCGCCTTCACGCTGGCCCAATTCCTGTTCGCTCACCCCCGCCTGGCTCCGCAGGCGCCGCATCACCGGGTCGACTACCCTGGCCACATCGCGGGCGTAAATCGGCTCGCCGTCGACCCTGGCGACCCCTTTCCCGCTGGACCTGTACCGGTCGTCATTGGCGCCGTTGCCTTCGCGCGGTCCGCCGAAGAGGTCGGCGGTCACGGCCGGGACTTCCATGACTTCGGTGAGACGTTTCGGCTGCGGACGTTCGGGTTGGCGTTCCGGCACCCATTCCGGAACTTTCGCCAAACTTGGCACCGAGGCGCCGCCATTCCTGCCGCTTCCGGCCGGGCTCGCGGCGGGCGGATTGGTGGCTGCCGGCTGAATCGCGGCGGTGGGCTGACTCGCGGCCACGGAAGGACGCGCGTTTCCGGCCGATTGCGTGATCGGCGCCGAAGAGCCGCCGGACCGACCGCCGGAAGAGCCGCCGGCCGGCGTTTTTCTGATGACCGTTTCCGTCACCGGCAACATCGGTTCGGGAACCACCGCGACATCCCCCCTGCCGATTGGGCCGATTCCCAAGGTCTCACCACCGCTCCCAGCCAGCACCGGCGACAAGGGCGGCAACGGCTGGACCGGACCGGCCGGGGTTTGTTTCCGCACCGCTTCCGGAGCGGTTTGCGCAGGGGTCCGGGGGGCGGCAGGTGGAGCGGCCGCCGCCGCCGGCTGGGGCAGGCGCGTTTCCGCCGGCTGGGCGGTTTGTGGCGCCGGGGATTGCTTTTGCGGCAAGGGCGGGGCTTCCGTCCGGGGCGAGGTCGGGGGTTCGGCCGCAGGGTACGGTTCGACCGGAGTTTGCGTCTGCTTCGCCGTTTGCGGTTGGGCGGGGGATTTTCCCGCCGGGACGCTGCGGGGGCCTTCGCTACGCGGCGTTTCCCCGGGAGACGGCAGCAGGGCCAAATCCTCGAAGGCTTCGCGTTCCTTGGCCAGGCCCTCCGGCGGCGCCGGGATTTTCCGGAAGGCCAGTTCCGGCGGCAGCGGCAGTTCCCCCGAGCCTTCCGGCAAAGGAATCATGCTGAGCCGCGCGTCGGATTTATTGGGGGAGAGAAGCAGCTTTTTCTTGCCCTTCCCGGGCGGAAACCCGGGCATGTAGCCGAGGCCGAGATTTTTGTCGCCCGATTTTTTGGCGCTGGCGAAAGCGTCCCGGTCCAGGACCTGCGAGGTGTGGCAGTTCGCGCATTCCACCGTGTCGCCGGCCCGGTGTCCTTCGGGATTGAGGGGGGCCTGGCAAATGTTGCAAATCTGGTACACCTGGGAAAGGACGTAAGGGTTGGCCAAACGGGTCTGCTCTTTGCCGCAATCGGGACAGCGCACCAATACGCCCGGCCGGACGCCGCTGACCAAAAGCGCCGATCCGCAGTCCACGCAGAACTGCAACTGGCGGAGAATCACCCGCCCGGAGTCGACGTCGAACTCGGCGGCCTGGGCGGCGGAGTGGAAAACCCTCCCCGACCCCGAAGCATCCGCGAAAAACCCCGGCGCCGGCAGCGCCAAGACGCAAACAAGCGCCGTCATCACTATTACGGACGCGCGGAGATTGTATAGCCTTGGCGTATTCATGCGCTTCTCGGCCCCCTATCATGAAGAATTCATCAAAAAATAACGCCCTGCGTTCGCGGCAAGCCGCGAATCCCGGCGGCAGGTCATTTTGCCCGGTTGAACCTGCTCCTAACCGTACCCTCCGGCGGCTCGCCTCCCCCGACGACGACCTCCTGAACCCGCGTATAGTCATCGAGAATCGCAGCGATCAACACTTTCCTCGCCGCGACCAGCGCCTCCTCTCCCGTCGTATTGTGCCGGGAGGAATCGCGAATAGTTTCCCGGCTGATTTGACTTTTCAGCACATTATGCAATTCATCTTTGGGAACACCGTTCAAGAGCCGGTGTTTGGTCATAAAACCTTCGGCGTAATTCCGGTATTGCTTCGGATCCCTGGTGAGCCGATCATAAACTACCAGACCAGCCTTGAAATCCACCATCGCCGCTTTGGCCTCTCTTACCAGTCGCACACTCCCAATGCTCTCCGCATGCTCCAAATCGCGTTCCTGCAGGGTAATTTCAGCTTCTATTTTTTCAGCCAAGGTACCGTTCCTGGAGATGTCGTTCAAAATTTGCGCATATGCCAACATGCCTTTGTTATAGTCCATCGCCTCGCGGCTTTCTTCGCGCGCGTCCAGCAGGTTTTTTGCCAGAATGTCCGCCAGTATTATATTTTTGCCGCCTTGCTCGGATTTTTTATTCTTCCTCTTCCGGTTCATCGAGCCACCCCTCTCCAAATTCGGAATTGGCCTTGGAAAGATCAAACCCCAGCCCCAGCACAAACTCTTTTCCAAAGCGCTGCTTCAATCGTCGCGCTTTTCGTGGAGGTATGGACACATCCTTGATAATATCCCGTATCTCCTCCGCCGGAGCATCACGCTTAAGCGCTTCGAAAAACGCCTCCGCCGCATCAAGCAGTTTGGTATGATCCGGATATTGTTTTCCCAGTTTTGTTGTTGCGGTCATGTTCTACCCTTCATTGCAATAAAAAGGCATAACTGTCGGGCGTGCAAACGCCAAACTCACAAACTCCTTAAATTCCGCCTGCGCCAGCGCATGGACTCTTCGTCATAATTGTCGATATAATCCCGCAACAAGGCAAGCATCTCCCCTTTAGCAACCGGAAGTTTCCCCTTGACGACCACGTTGTTCGAGACATGATTCGCCGCGAAGAAGGTGTCGAGTTCCAAACCTTCCACCAGGGTGTACAATTCCCGGGCGCGTTCCAATTCGCCCGCCTCGTGGAAATCGCCCCGGCGGGCGGCCTCGAACAGGAGGGAACCGGGCAGGAGGGTCAGGGAAGTCGCGCCGATGTGGGTGGGGTGAATCTGGTTGAAGATTTTCGCGCTCGCGCGGGCGTTCTCCTCGCCCTTCCCGGCGCCGGCCAGGGCGCCCAGGTAAATGATGCTGTACGACATGCCGGCGGCGTCGAGTTTGCCGCACTGTTCGACGATGTCGGCACCGCTATAGCCTTTATGCACGGCGGCCAGGGTCGCGTCGTCGCCCGTTTCCACGCCAATCGTCAGCTTCCCCACCCCCATTTCCCGCAGCTCCGTCAACTCCGCCACGGATTTGTCCCTGATATTGAGAATCCCCGCATACATCGAGATGATGCGGCAGTGGGGAAGATAGGCGCGGATTTGCTCGGCGATTTGCCGCAATTTACCGGAACTCAGGACAAAAGCGTCGCCGTTCAGGAGAAACACCCGGGGGCAATGCGGATAGGTCGCCCGCACCTCCCGCAAATCCGCCTCGATCTCCGCCATGGGGGAAATTCGGAAAGGGGTGTTATAGATATTACAGAAGGTGCATTTGTTGTAGGAACACCCGACCGTCACCTGCAGGAGCACATTGCGGGCTTCGTGGGGGGGACGTATGACGGTTCCGGTATAGTGCATGGACACATCTCCCGTAATCCCTGAGAAACAAAAAAATCCCGCCGTTTCCGGCGGGATGATTATACCTGAAAAGGTTAGGGAAACGCAAATTTCAGCAAAATTTCGCCTAAAAACTGCTGGCCATGCTCATCTGAACCTGCTGCCCCGCTTCCGGCATCGGTATCGGCATGCCGAGGCGGGTCATCTCCTTTTTGACTTCGACTATCTCGCGTCGCCACTTCAACCGGCCTTCGAAACCGATGACGTTTTTGTACATCATCTCGGCCCGGCGCAGCTCCCGCTCGAGGGCGCGCATACGGTCGGTGTCGTCCCGCTGGGCGGCCTTCAACCCGGCCTTGCGGGCGGAGGACGCATCTTTCTGGGTATAAATTTTGCCCTTGCGCCAAATCTGCCCATAATGCTTGCGGCAATAGCCTTTGGCATGAACCCGGTTCTCGCAACCCTGCACCATGCATTTTGTTTCATGCGACATAGCGCTCGATCCCCTTCTCGCACCAGGGCGGCCCCAAATGAAATTTGGAACTGCCCAACAATACCTGCGGGAACACCCGTGCCGGCACCTCCTCCATACGGTCGAGCCGAGACAGGCGTATTTTTCGGTCGCGGGTTTCCAATGTCACTGGAACAAAAGACCCGGCGGCCACATTCCCTATGCCCATGTTTTCAATCGGATACGCGCAAGCACGCGTTCGCGAATGCAGAAATAAGGACACGCGGACGCCGTAATAACGGCCGGGGTTTTCACCTGACGAGTGAACCCGTAGCGGTCATATTTCTGTTACCTCAAAATAACCGATAATCCTGAATTGTCAAGCAATTCCGCCATAAATTGAGCATTAGCGCCGGTTTTTATTTGCAGGAAACCGCTTCCGAAAGGACAGAATCTTGTTGCATTCGTCGGACGGATTCATACAATCCACTTTACGGTAAAAGTTGAATCAGGATTCCCCTCCGGCTGCCTAGGGGTAGGCGATGGAGCGGAAAAGGTTTTAAAAGCCTTTGGCTTCTTTGGGTTTATAAGTTTTTAGCGCGGCGTTACCGGCGGATGATTGCAGGAAATGGGGGCAATTACACGCCGGCCGGGTGGGGGACATCCGGGGATTCGTTCTGGGGAACGGGACGGAAGTAGAATGGGGGATAACGGACGCGGCGGTATTTGCGTCCGGGCCGGAATTTTTTCACTTCCGGCGGCAAAACGCGGTCGTCAGCCCTGACGACGGCGGTCCGGTCGGCCATTCCATGGCTTCCCATCCCAACTTTCCATACCAAACCTCTCCACACCTCCCCTTTCGCCAAACCCCTGTTTGCGCCGAAGATACTCGGCGATAAACGGAAGCCTTGCAGCTTTAAGGAGAATCTATCGGCGGTTGGTTCGATTTTCTTTAAAACTCCACTGTCTATACAACGTTGTCAAACGATTGGGGAACGGCGACCGTGCCAACGGTCCTGGAAGACAAAACACCGTGGCATAAAAACCCAGAAAACCCGGCATTTTGTCGACCATCCGTCACGCGAACGGCCGCCTTTCGGTGCACTTCTTTGGGAGGAGAGAAATCTTATGAAACAAGTGTTGGGTAAAATTCTGGGGGTCGTTTTGCTAATGGGAGTGCTGGCGGGGATGCTGGCCCCACCCGCCAGTGGCGCGGAAACCACCGCCCAATTCATGGGCACCTCGAACTATCAGGAAATCAAGGGCAATCTATACTCGTGGAGCGGTTTCCCTGCTCCTTGCGCGGTACCCACGAACGCCCTGATTCTCCTGGAAAAACAGGGCCCCGCCGAAGTCCTCCTGGGGGACGTCTTCACCTACCACATCCAAATTTCCAACCGTTCCGAACGCGACATGATTTCCGTTACCATGCAGGACGCCCTGCCGGAAAACTTCGGCCTGCAGAACATCGAACCCCAACCCAGCGGCCGCGACGAACAGGGCCGGCTGTTCTGGAACCTGGGGACGATTCCCGCGAAAAGCGCCAAACGGATTTCCATCACCGGCAAGGCGGAGAAGCTCGGCTGCCTGGTCTCGAACAGCCTGGCGAAAATCTGCTACGAAATCCCGCTTCCTTTGGCCACCCGGGTCGTGCAATGTAATGTCGACATCAAGATGCAGCTCCCGGCAGTCGGGGAAATGTGCGATGAAATCCCGGTTATCCTCACCGGCTTCAACGTCGGAAGCGCCCCGGCGACCAACACCCGGATCATGGCGAAACTGCCCGAAGGCCTGACCACTCCGGACGGCCAGACGGAAATCTCCATCCCGGTCGGCACCATTCCGGTCGGCGGACAGCAGTCCTTCTCCAGCAAACTCGTGGCGGCGCGGCCGGGAGTGTACAATATCGAAGCGGTCATCGCCGCCGACCGCAACTGCCACAGCACTGTCGCGGGGTCGGTAAAGGTGGTCGGCGCCAACCTCGAACTTACCGCCGGCGCGCCGGCCGACGGCTACATCTGCACCACTATCCCCTCCCAGATTCAAGTGACGAACAAGGGCGACGGACCGGCCCGGGACACGATGGTGGCGATGGGCCTCGGCGGTTACTTCAAGATTACGAACATTTCCGAAGGCGGCAAATTCAAGGACGCCCGGGTGGTATGGAACCTCGGCACGCTCCAGCCCGGAGAAACGCGCAATTTGTCAATCGTCGGCATGAGCGAAGTCGAAGGCGACGTGGTTTCCCACTTTACGGTCGCGGCCCGTTGCGCCGAAAAGAAGACGGCTAAGCATGTCCTACCTCTCACGGGTGTCGCCGGGGTATTGACAAGCCTGAAGGACAGTTGCGACCCGGTCCAGGTCGGCGGCTGCCTGACCTACACGGTCACGGCCTCGAACACCGGTTCCCGTAACGCCCACGACCTGCGCTACACGATTAACCTGGACGAAGGCATGGAGTTCCTGTCCGGCGCCGGCGCGACGGCGGTGACGCAGAGCTCTGCGAATACCTTGTCTTTCGCCCCAGTGGGAACCTTGGCCAAGGGGTCGACGGTGAGTTGGCAGATTAATGTTCGGGCGAAGAGCGCCGGCGACAAGCGCTTCACGGCCGACCTGATAACGGCGGAATTGTCGTCGCCGGTGTCGAAGAGCGAATCGACGACTTTCTATCAGCCCACGATCAAGATGGTGACGGCGCAATAGGGGGGAGTGGACTTTCGGGGGAATCGGGCGGCGGTTTGCCCGGTTTTCCCGGAAAGTCCGCAAGGGTGGCGAACAGCCGACGTTATGCATCGTGACGCTCGAACCGTCAATCGCCACTATGCAAAAGTCGTTTTTTCACCATCACCTTCCGGATATCTGGCAACTATAATTTCATGCGGCACTTGTGGATGCGGTTCCAGAAAATGCCGCGTTGTAGAGCTATTCAAGGAGAAATTCCTCCTCCGACCGGGGCTGCGCCGCAAGGCGCGGCTCCGGTTTTTTCCCTTCCGGAAGCGCCCGGTTCGACGCCCTCCCGGCAAACGGATAGCCTCCCCGGGCTGACAAATTGTTCTTGCATTACCACGGATTTTGGCTACAAATAACCGTTCCCTTATGGCGCACCGGTTAAAAAAACCCGCGCCCGACCCATAACGCCAACTTGGCTCAGTGGTAGAGCAGTGCTTTCGTAAAGCACAGGTCCCGGGTTCGAATCCCGGAGTTGGCTCCATAGCTGTTTGCCCCCCTGTCGCCCCTTGCGGGACAGGGGGTTTTTTGATGGGGAAATATTGGGGCGCGAAAACGGGGACGGAATGGTGGCTGGATAGGAATTGAAAAAGAAGAATGGATTGAACGAAAGATAAATAGATAAAGGTGGATCGCCTATGCCCGCATCGGTGCGTTTTTACAAGGAAAGCCAGAGAATCGCCATTGCCAGGGAAGTGGGCTGGCGCGAGTATTTCCGCGAAGTGCTGTTGAAGGACACCGTGATGTGGCTGAGCCTCGGTTTGGGGTTGGCTTCCTGCCTCCTGGCCTGGCCGTCAGCGAGTTACATCGACTTCAAAACCCTCGGCTGCCTGGTCTGCCTGATGACCGCCTCGGCCGGATTCATGGCGGCAGGGATTTTCGACCGCGCCGCCGCCCTGATGGTGAACAGCTCCCGCAACGCCCGGCAGCTCGGCTTTATCCTGGTGTTTGGGACCTTCTTCGCTTCCATGCTCATCACCAACGACGTCAGCCTGATCATCCTGGTGCCGCTGGCGCTATTGGCCTACAAGAAAACCGGCGCCGATCCAAGGCTGACCGTGATCCTGCAGACTATCGCCGCCAATGTCGGAAGCGCGCTCCTGCCCATCGGCAATCCGCAAAACCTGTACCTGTTTTCCTTTTTCCGCATGCGCACCCAGGACTTCTTCCGGGCGGTTTGGCCGATTGTCCTGACCGGGGCGGTTCTGCTGGCGGTCATCTGCCTCTGCAGCGGGAAGAAGAACGGCGCCCACCCCAACGTTCCCGCCGGGCGCATGCGCCTGGACCGGGCCGCCCCCTTCGCGGCGGTTTTCATTGCCGCGATTCTCGCGGTATTCAACCTTCTCGACTATCGCATCGCCTTCGCCCTGGCGGCGGGGCTGGCCATCCTCAAGGGGAAGAATATTCTCCAGCAGGTGGATTACGCCCTGCTGTTGACTTTCATCGGCTTCTTTATTTTTGTGGGAAACATTTCGACCCTGCCGGTGGTGGCAGAGACGCTGCGGGAGATGCTGCAAGCGGGCGTCTACATCACCGCCGTCGCCATGAGCCAGGTGATATCCAATGTCCCGGCCGCCGTGCTCCTGTCGCGTTTCACCGACGACGCCCCGGCTTTGCTGGCCGGGGTGAGCGCCGGCGGCTGCGGGACCTTGATCGCCTCCATGGCCAGCCTGATTTCCTACAAGCTTTATGTGCGGCGTTGCGGCGGCAAATGGCGCTATCTGGCGCTTTTCACCGCCTTGAATCTACTCTTCCTGCTGGCGATGTCGCTGACTTGGTGGCTGCGGACAGGCTACTTTTAAAGCAAAGCGAGCACACTACCGTCCGCTTTTCTTTAAAAGCTGGATTTTTGCACAATCACCATTCAAACCGCCGAATGGCGATTTTGTAAAATCAAAAACCCTTGAAATTCGGGCAAAAACGATTTTTGCAAAGTGGCGATTGGCGGTTAAATCGCCACTTTGCAAAAGTTCAGTTAAAAGCCAAGGGACAGCGGCCTTTTAAAGCCGACCCATTTGGCGCGCTCTTTCGGGCTGGCGAGGTAGAGGGCGAAGCCGCGCAGAGTACCCCAGGGCAGGGGACCCCAGCTTCTGCCGTCCAGGGACAGCGGCGTGTTATCGCCCAGGGGCAGGAAAGTGCCGCGGGGAATTTCCACCCCGCCGTCGGCGGCAAGCGCATCGGGAATGGTGATTACTCCCGTTTCCGCCACGGTCAGGTAATGCACATCCCTGTCGAGGCTAAGGGAGCGGACCGCCAGGCCGGCGCCGGCGACGTTCAAGGCGACGCCGCTGGGGAGGCCGGGGTGGCGCGCTTCTTCCATTTCCCCGGGACCGAGATCGGCTTCGAAGACCGGTGCCGTAGCGCCGTTCACGAACAGCCGCACCACTCCGTCTACGCGATAGAATTCCAGCCCGGTCCACTTGTCCAGGGCGAAATCCACTCCGGGCACGGTTTTCCCGTTCACCCGCATTCCTGCGGCGGAGAGCTGCAGCACGGCGCCGCTGCCGGCGCCGGCCAGGAGTATTTGGCAGTCTGTCGCGGCCGAATCGGGCCTAAGCTCCAGGCGGAGCCTCAGGTCGGGGACATAATAGAACGGCGCCAGGCGGAAATGCAACGGGTCGCCCTGGGGCAAATCGCCAATCGCATCGGGGCCGACTTCCGGCAGGCCGGAGCGGGAACCGTAGCGAACCACACGCGTCTCGTAGTTCATGGTCCGGCAGGCGGGACAGCGGCCGATGATTTTCTGGTTGTCGGCGCGGCAGGGAAAATATTGCCCGCAAGCGGCGTTGCGGCAATGGAAAATGACTTCCTGATCCAGAACGTAGCGGTCGGGAATGCCCGGCAGCTCCAGTTCCAATTCCCCGAACTGTCCGGATCGGGCCAGCGCTTTGTAGGTCAGGCGTTTTCCGCCCGCGCCCGGGTCCAAGTGGAGAAGTCCCTCCCGAATCCGCATTTCCCCCGCCCCGTCCTCTCGCCAGAAATGCCGAAACGCCTCCAAATCCGGGTCGGTGAAATCTTCGGCATAGACGCCGATCCACAGCGGCCGCTGTACCCAATCCGGCTTCACCGCCCGCCGGTAGCGCTGGTCCGCGGCGGTTGCCGTCCAGATGTCGCCATTGCGTATTACCAGCCTTTCCCCCCCCAAACCGACGATCCTTTTTATGGTAAGGTCGGTGTCGCTGCCGGGCGTTCCGGTACCGGCGCGGTCCGCCGCCGGGATTGCCGGCCCGGCGAATACGGCGATGTCCCAGCGCGGTAATTCGCGGGGAAGCGGCCACATCCAGCACAGCACCCGATCCCCTTCCGCGCCGTCGCCCTGAAGCAAGGGGGCCATGCTGTTCGAGACCACCGAATTGATTCGCAAGGAAAAGATCCAAACTGCGCAGGCGAGAATCACCACGATCGCCGCCAAGGCGACGAGAAGATTGCTCCACAGCGGTTTCTTATCAAGTTTGGTTTTGGGGGAAAATGGACGGCGGGGGATATCGGGCGGCTCCACCGCTTCGACCTGGACTTCGGCGATTGGGCCGTCCCGGTCGGACGGGGAGGTTTCGCCTGGTTTATTCAATGTTTCCGGGGTGAAATTAGGCATAGTTTTTCCAAACAGGCGCATCTCAAGTTTGTGTAAGCATAACTCTCTGTCCTGCCACATCGGAGCTAATCCCACCCGTCATTCCGGCGTCGCAAGCGTTCAACCGGGGAAAAAACGGGCGGTTTCGCCGGAATCCAGAGGGATTTACCACTGCTACGGAGCGTATGGGGAAACCTGATGCCGTCTACGTAAGTCGCATCACTCCACCAGCCTGTATATCGTGCCGCCGCGATCCTGGCGTTTCCAATACACCGGGCCGGCCTCGACTTGCGCATCGCCAAGGATGGCAACCGCCCTTTCCCGATCCCCCTCCGCCACCCGTAAGCATATCCCGCAGCCGTCCCCGAGCACCGCCGGCCTGGACATCACCCGCACCTTGAGCCCGGCGGCAAGGAGCACCCGCTCCCCCGCTATGGCCGCACGCGTGACGGCGAAGGTGATGACCACTTCCTGAATTTCCAAATGCTTGCCTTCCTATCCCGGGCTGGCAAAACTTCAGTTAAATATTGATAACCCGCCTCGCCCCCGCCAGCTTCTCCACGATCACCGCCATGTTGGTCACCCCGCCCACCTGGAGCGCCTCATTTTTATCGTAGTAATTCAAACAGGCGCCGCAGGAACTCACCTCCACTCCCGACGCGGCCAGCTTCTGCAGATCCTCCACCACGTTCGAGCCGGCGCAGGCCAGGAAAATCCCCCGGTTGAACAGGAGAATCTGCGTCGGCGGCGGCTTCAGTTCCGTAAGGGAATAGATGAAGCTTTTCAGGAGCATTCTACCCAGCGCCTCGTCCCCGGTACCCATGACGTCCGCGCCAATCGCCACCACGGGACCGGAGGCGGAAGTAGTTGCGCCGGGCGGGGCTTTGTCCCGGCTCGCCGCTTCGCCGGGCGTTACTTCGCCCACCGTTATTACCACCAGGACCTCGCCGCCGACGGTCGGTTCGTGCCGGAAGGGGTAATGCAGATCCGCCGCGAGTTTTTGCAGGTTTTGCCGGGCGATGTCATTATCCACCAGCGCCGCCACGCTGTCGCCGCGTTTGGCGCGCGCCAGGCGTTTCTTGACTTCGATGACCGGGATGGGACAGGGTTTGCCGCGTAGGTCCAGGGTGTCCATTTTTACTCCCAAGGGAATGTTTTATTACTGGAGTTTCGCATGGCGAGGCGGCAAAACTCCGGTTAAACCACCAGCACCGCGAATTCCTCCCGCCGCGAGACCACCCCGACGATGGCCGCGGCGGGGTCTTCCTGGCGAATCGCCATGCAGGCCGCTTCGGCCGCTTCCGCCGGCAGGCTGATTAGGAGCCCGCCCGAGGTTTGCGGATCGAAAAGAATTTCCTGGTCCGCCGCCGACAGGCCGCTCACCTCTACTTTGCCGGCCAGGTGGTTGCGGTTGCGTTGCCCTGCCGCGGTGGCAAGGTGGTTCGCGGCGTAGTCGCGGGCCGAGGGCAGGAGGGGAAGGGAGTCGAAGTTCAGGGACAGGGTCCAGTCGTCTCCGGCCATTTCGGCGGCGTGGGCGAGGAGGCCGAAGCCGGTGATGTCGGTGGCGGCGTGGACCGGGTGGCGGGCGAAATTCTCCGCCGCGTATTTGTTCAACCGTTCCATTGCCGCGACCGCCGCCGCCAGGGCGGCGGGGGTGGCGAGTCCGGCCCGATGGGCGGAGAGGATGAGGCCGGTGCCGAGGGGTTTCGTGAGGATGAGGCAGTCCCCTTCCCGGCAGGTATGGTTACGGAGAAGCTGCTGGGGGTGGACGATGCCGGTTACGGCGAGGCCGTACTTGAGGCCGGAGTCCTGGATGGAGTGCCCGCCGGCGAGGGCGGCTCCGGCTTCGCGGATTTTCTCGGCGCCGCCGGCGAGGATTTCCCGGAGGATTTCCAGGGGCATTTTTTCCGGAAAGCAGACCAGGTTCAGGGCGAGAAGGGGGGTGGCGCCCATGGCGTAAATGTCGGAAAGCGCGTTGGCGGCGGCGATGCGGCCGAAGCTGAGGGGGTCGTCGAGCATGGGCGGGAAGAAGTCGACGCTGGAGACGATGGCGAGGTCGTTCCGGAGGGCGTAGGCGGCCGCGTCCTCGGAATGGGCGAAGCCGGTGAGGAGGTTGGGGTTCTGGGACTGGGGGAGTGCGGCGAGGCATTGGGCGAGCAGGGCAGGGTCGAGTTTGGCGCCGCAGCCGCCGCTGGGGCAGTCGGGGGGGAGCAGGGGGTAGGTGGAAGACATGTTTGGCGCTTTCTGACTGAAGTTATGCAAAAGTCCAGTTCTACAACGCGGCATTTGCGGGAACCGCAGCCGCAAATGCCGCATGAAGTTAAGGCTGCCAGATATCCGGAAGGGAATGGTGAAAAACGGCGCGATGTTCCTTTCACCATGCAACCTTTCGATCACACAACTGTTGTGGGTGCGGTTCCCACAACAGTCGCGTAGTGGGACTAGTCCGGATGAACCTCCGGATCCCGGTCAGCCTGGATTCGCCGCGACCGCGCCGCCTCTCCCGTATTCGCCGACAACTGCTCGAAAATCGCCGCCGTGAACACCGACAGCATGCCCACGCAGACAAATGTCCACTTGAACGCCGACATCAATTCCCCCGCCTTCACCTGCGCGCCGTATTGATCGGAAAAACCGTTCAGCAGGGCCGCCCCCACCGCCACCCCGCACACCGAGGCAATCTGCATGGTCACCGACAGGAAACCGTTCCCGGCCGAGGTGTCGGCATCGGGGAGATCGATCAGGGTAACCGTGTTCATGGCGGTGAACTGCATCGAATTGACCGTGCCGAAGACGCAAAGCTGCAACAACAGGAGGGGGTACGGAGTGCCATGGCCAAGCAAGGCGAAGGAGGCAATCATCAGGCCGATGGCCAGCGTGTTCACCACCAGAAAAACCCGAAAGCCGAAGCGTTTCAGCAAACCGGGTACCAGACTCTTGCCGGCAAACGAGGCGAGGGCGCTGGGGATCATGGTCATGCCGGATTTAAAAGGCGAAAAGCCGAGTACCAGCTGGAAAAACAAGGGCAGAAGAAAAGGCATGGCGCCCGAGCCCAGCCGGGAAAAAAGGTTGCCGAGAATCCCCACCGCGAAAGCGCGGGTCCGGAAAAGGGCGGGTGTGAACAGCGGGGCGTCGACCCGGTTCGCCCTCAGCCAATAAAGCCCAAGGAGACCCAATCCGACCACGCAGAGGAGGGTCGCCTGGACCTTCGGCAAATGCAGTTCGCCCAGCCCTTCCATGGCGATGGAAATCAGCACCATCGCCCCGCCGAAAAGGATGAAGCCGAGGCTGTCGAAGCGCTTGCTGCCGGGATCGGCCGGCAGGGAAGGCATGTACTTCAAGGCGAGCAGGCCGCCGAGCACCCCCACCGGAACGTTAATCAGGAATATCCAGTGCCAGGAAGCGTATTGCACAAGAAAACCGCCGGCGGTTGGCCCCAGGAGCGGTCCAATCAGCCCGGGGATGGTGATGAAGCTGAGGACCCGGACCATCTGGCTGCGGGGATAACTCCGGATGGCGATGAGCCGCCCGGTGGGCACCATCATGGCGCCGCCCAAACCCTGCACCACCCGTGTGGCAACCAGGAAATTCAGGCTTGGCGACAAGGCGCACAACAGTGACCCCAAGGTAAAAATGAACACCGCGACAATAAACACCCGCTTCGGCCCGAACCGATCCGCCACCCAGCCGCAGGCCGGAATCACCAAGGCGGTGGTGAGGAGGTAGGAAATGACCACCGCCTGCATCTTAAGGGGCGCAACACCGAATTTTTCCGCCATACCCGGCAAAGCGGTGTTCAGGATGGTGCCGTCCAGCATCTGCATGAAAAAGCCTACGGCGACAATCCACGGCAGTACTGCAGACGGAGTTTGTTTATCGGACCGAGTATGCTTGGCTAACGTGGTTTGATTACTGGTCATGCCTTTCCGCTTTCATCTGTTACCATATTTGTCGCGTTTGCCCACTTCCACTTCCAGCAAGCTGTTTATCAATATGGTAGGTGAAAACTGAACCTATTATCAAAAGAATAAATACTATCATTTCGATAAGCGATGCGATGCCGTTGTCCGGAATTAGCGAATGCCTCGCTTCGGCACAGCGCATTATATCAGTTATACGCCAAAGCGGCAAATACCCGGCGCTATCGGCAAGAAAGTTGCACTATTAAAAAAATAAGCTAACCTAATCCTACTACGCCAGAATTGCGGAGCGGTTCCCGCCAAGCTTCCACTCTTATTATGTTGTAGAACTAACCCGCGACTTTCGCAGTAATGTAAACGGCGGTTGGTTCACTTTGCTGCGAAAGCCCTCCAAGGAGACTAGCATGGAGCATGACGACGCGTTTTTCCACCGGATGTTGGACATTGTCGAAGCTGATATCATTCCCCAAACTCTCCGCGGGGTGAAAATGGGCTCGAAGGTTTTCGGCGCCGCCCTCGCCCACCGGGGCGACCTCAGCCTGGTGGTCGCCTCCACCAACCACGAACGCTCCTCCCCCCTGTGGCACGGAGAAGTATACGCCATAAAGGAATTCTACGAACTGCAAAAACATCCGGCGCCGCAAGACTGCCTGATGCTCGCCACCCACCAGCCCTGCTGCATGTGCGCTAGCGCCATCGCTTGGGCAGGCATCCCCGAAGTCTGGTACCTGTTCGGCTACGAGCAAACCGGCGCCGACTTCAACATCCCCCACGACCAGAAAATGATCCGGGATATTTTCGGAACCCGCGAACCCAATCCCGACAATGATTATTATAAAATGCGCTCCCTCACCGCCTTGGTTCCCAGTCTTGCCGATCCGGAGAAGGCGAAGACGCGCTTGGAGCTGATTCGAGCCCAGTACGCGGAGCTGTCGCGGATTTACCAGCAGGGCGAAAAGGTGATGGCTTTGAGCTGATGCCCAATATTGCAACTACTACACAGCCCAATATTTCAAAAAGATGATAGTGGAGACCAATACCATGCCCACCCTCACCGTCAACGGCCAAAAGGTAAGCTCCGCCCACAACAAGAAGCTTCTGGATTTCCTCCGGAACGATCTGGGAATAACCTCCGCCAAAGACGGCTGCAACCAGGGCGCCTGCGGCACTTGCACCGTCCTGGTGGACGGCAAAGCCACCCGCGCCTGCCTCCCCACCCTCGAAAAGCTGGAAGGTAAAACCGTCCTCAGCGTCGAAGGTTTTTCCCAACGGGAGAAGGACGTTTACGCCTACGCTTTCGCCCAGGCCGGGGCGGTGCAGTGCGGCTTCTGCATTCCCGGGATGGTCGTGGCGGCGAAGGGACTCCTCGACGTCAATCCGCAACCCAGCCGGGCCGAAATCAAGAAGGCGCTCCGGGGGAACATCTGCCGCTGCACCGGCTACGTGAAAATCGAGGACGCCATCCTCCTCGCGGCGCAGATGCTTCGCGACCACGCGCCGATCCCCGATCACTCCTTCAAGGGAATTCTCGGGGAAGACTTCCACCGGGTCGACGCCGCCGAAAAAGTCCTCGCCACAGGGAAATACGCGGACGACCTGGTCCTCCCCGGCTTGCTGCACGCTTCGGCGATTCGGGCCAGATTCCCCCGCGCCAAACTGCTGGGGATCGACGCCTCGGCCGCCTTGGCGACGCCCGGTTGTGTCGCCGTGTTCACCGCGAAGGATATTCCCGGCCACCGGAAAATCGGCCACCTGGTCGTGGACTGGGACGTCATGATCCCGGTGGGGGAAAACACCCGTTACCTCGGCGACGCCGTGGCGATAGTCGTGGCGGAAAAGTACGAGGATCTCGCCAAATTGAAGGCGCTGGTCAAGGTCGATTACCAGGAACTCGAGCCGCTGGCGAACCCGGTCGCGGCTTTGGCGCCGGGCGCTCCGAAGCTCCACGACAAGGAACGGAACATCCTGTCCCACGAACACCTCCTTCGGGGCGACGCCGCCGGCGCCATCGCCAAGGCAAAGCATGTCGTCAGCAAACATTATTCCGTCCCCTTCACCGAACACGCCTGCATGGAACCGGAATGCGCCGTCGCCCAACCGGAAGGCGCCGACGGCGTCCAACTCTTCACCGGCGGGCAGAGCATCTACGACGAGCAGCGGGAAGTCGCGCATATGCTGGATATCCCGGCCGATAAGGTCCACGTCACCTCGATGCTGGTCGGCGGCGGTTTCGGGGGGAAGGAGGACATGTCGGTCCAGCATCACGCGGCGCTGGCTGCCTGGCTCCTCAAGAAACCGGTCAAGGTCAAATTGACTCGGCAGGAATCGATTGTCATCCACCCCAAGCGCCACGCCATGGAGATGGACTTCACCACTTCCTGCGACGAAAACGGCATCCTGACCGGCTTGAAGGCGGTCATCGTCTCCGACACCGGCGCCTACGCTTCCCTGGGCGGCCCGGTACTGCAACGCGCCTGCACCCATGCGGCCGGGCCGTACAATTACCAGAACATCGACATCGAAGGCACCGCCGTTTACACCAACAACCCGCCGGCCGGGGCCTTCCGCGGCTTCGGCGTCACCCAATCCGCCTTCGCGATTGAGATGAACCTGAACCTGCTGGCGGAAATGGTCGGCATAACCCCGTGGGAAATCCGATACCGCAACGCCATCCGCCCCGGCCAGGTCCTCCCCAACGGGCAAATCGCCGACGGCTCCACCGCCCTCACCAACTGCCTGGAGGCGATCAAGGAGGTCTGGGAAAAGCATCCCCGCGCCGGCCTGGCGAGCTGCTTCAAGAACAGCGGCCTCGGGGTCGGCGTCCCTGATACCAGCCGCTGTATAATATCTGTCGAGAAGGGGAAAATTCACGTTCGCACTTCCGCCGCCTGCATCGGCCAAGGCATGGCGACGGTGACGACGCAGATGGTCTGCCAGACCCTGGGCGTTACCCCCGACCAGGTGATCGCCGAGCGCCCCGACACCAAACGCACCCCGAACGCCGGCACCACCACCGCCTCGCGGCAAACCACCCTGACCGGCGAAGCCACCCTGCGCGCAGCCCTGCTCCTCAAGGCGGAACTGGACCGGGGCCAAACCCTCGCCGCTTTGGAGGGTCGGGAATTTTACGGCGAGTTCCTCGCCAAGACGGACCCGATGGGCAGCCCCAAGCCGAACCCGGTCAGCCACGTCGCCTACGGTTATGCCGTGCAAGTCGTCCTCTTGGATGAAGCGGGCAAGGTCGAGAAGGTGGTCGCCGCCTACGACGTAGGGAGGGTGGTGAATCCGAAGTCGGCGGCGGGGCAAATCGAGGGCGGAGTGGTGATGGGTCTCGGTTACGCCTTGACCGAGGACTATCCCTTGGACAACTGCGTGCCGCTGGCGAAGTACGGGACGCTGGGCTTGTTCCGGGCGGATCAGGCGCCGGAAATCGAGGTGATTCTGGTGCAGGCCAAGGGCGAGACCGAATACGCCTACGGGGCGAAAGGGGTCGGCGAACTCGCCACCATTCCGACCGCTCCGGCCGCCGCCGCCGCTTATTACAAGAAGGACGGCATTTTCCGCACCAAACTGCCGATGGACGGTACGTATTACCGGCAACGGGTATAGATTCGCGGATATGTCACGGGGCGCTTCCGAGTTTGGGAGCGCCTTTTTTCTGCAACGAGTCTTTGGTATAAATGGTGGCAACAAGGTCGGCTCAAATTGATCCGCCCATAATGGGGAGCAGCTATGGATACCGCTTGGGAAGATTTGTCTGGGCGCATCTCATCCAGCCCGGAAATTTGTCATGGCAATCCGGTTATACGCGGCACGCGCATTATGGTATGGCTGATATTGGCGTACCTCGCCAATGGCGATAGCATGGAAGATGTGCTTGCGGCATATCCGGGCCTGACCCGCGAGGATATATTGGCTTGTATCCAATGTTGCTGAAATCAGTAGGTTGTCTTTGGTGGACTTTTCGAAGAAATCGAGCCAACCGCTGCTCGATTTCTTCGAAAGTTTAACCTCTTTAATTGCAATGCTTACATTTTCATCAGGTCAGATGCAAAGTATGAGTTGGGGAAATCACCTAG
>JAVBQR010000191.1:0-26791 GCA_031548865.1 Planctomycetota bacterium | reverse complement strand
TAACGCCGGAATCCAGCGGGATTGACACGGATGGCATTAGAACCACCAAGTCGTCACGATAAAGAAAGTACTACCGCCGTCATCGTAATTCCCTCTGGATTCCGGCGAAACCGCCCGTTAGGGGTGCAGCATACGCTTGCGACGCCGGAATGACGAGTGGGGCAGGTTGCGGCGCGACAGGGTTCGGAGTCACGTGTTGCCTAAACATGCAACTGTAGTACTAAGTGGGACCGCCCAGCGACGGTTTATCGGCCTGGATTCCGGCGAGTTACGCTTCACCACGGTTGAACGCTTGCGGCGCCGGAATGACGGGTGGAGAGGGGTGCGGCGTTACAGAGCCCGGAGCCGCCGTTCCCTTGCCTAGCCGTTACCGCTGACGTGTGGGGCAGGTTGCGGCGCGACAGGGTTCGGAGTCACGTGTTGCCTCAACATGTAACTGTAGCACTAAGTGGAACCGCCCAGCGACGGTTTATCGGCCTGGATTCCGGCGAGTTACGCTTCACCCCGGTTCAATGTTTATGGCGCCGGAATGAAGTGTGGGGAGGGGTGCGGCGTTACAGAGCCCGGAGCCGCCGTTCCCTTGCCTAGCCGTTACCGCTGACGCGCGGGGAAGGTTGCGGCGCAAGGGTTCGGAGTCACGTGTTGCCTCAACATGCAACCGCAAATCTAGCGTTGTAGAACTAAACATCATGTCTCCGGTATTCTTGCGTTTTCAAGATGTTGTACGCCACAAATTATGCGTAGGCAGCGCCCTACCCTTGTGCCGACGGCGCTTTCTCGCTCGCTTCCACCCCGTCGGCAATCACCCGGTTCCTGCCGCCGTTCTTCGCCCGGTACAGGGCGGTGTCCGCTTTTTCGATAATCTGTTCCGCCTTCATGCCCGGACGGCATTCGGCCATGCCGCCGGATACGGTCATCTGTATGGTCTTGTCGTCGAGGCGGAATTTCGTTTTGGCGATGTCCTTGCGCATCCGTTCCGCCACCAGGTAGGCGTCGTCCACCTTGGTGCCGGGGAAAATCACCGCGAATTCCTCGCCGCCGTAACGGGCGGCGAAGTCGTTGGTGCGCACCGCCTCGGAAATCCGCGACGCGACGCCCCGGAGAATCCGGTCCCCGTTCACGTGGCCGTGCTCGTCGTTCACCGACTTGAAAAAATCGATGTCGATCAGGAGCAGGGTGAAGGTCAGGGCGGTCCGGTTCAGGAGGGCGATGTATTCCTGCAGGCGTTCGTCGAAGGCGGTGCGGTTGGCGATGCGGGTCAGGGCGTCGATGCGGGCCTGGACCCGGAGTTCCTCGATTTGCCGCCGCTGTTCGGCGATGCCCTGGTTAGCCTTGTCGAGTTCCCCCTGCAGCTTGGCGTTCGACTTGATGACCCGGTCGATTTCCCCGATCAGCAACTGTTGCGCGGTGCTGAGATCGCCGTGGTCGTCGGAATCCAGGTTGTCGATGGTTTTCCTGGCGTTACTGAAGGCGGCCGCCGCTTCGCCGCTGGCCGTTTCGGTGGTGGCGATGACGTCGGCGAGGCGCAGGAGAAGGTCGCGGACGTCCTGGATGTTTTTGTTGAACTGTCGGTCGCGGAGATCCACCTGGTCGATGACGATGGTGTTCCGGCGGAGCGCGTCGTGCGCCGCGGTGCTGTCGGGGTGGTGCGGGGCGGATTTGCCGACGGCGGCGGCGCTGCCGGAACCTCTTCCGGCGGTGGCGGTGTGGCCTGAACCTCTACCTGGGGCGGTGGTGTGGCCTGAACCCCTGCCGGCGGCGTGGCTGGCCGCTCCCGCCGGTCCGGCCGTTTCCACCGGCTTGGGAGAGGCGCGCAGGACCTCGGTGTCGGCGAGGGAGCGGATTTCAGCGGCGGCCTGGGCCGGTGCGACCGTGGCCACCCGGCGGGCCACCATGATAATCACCGCTCCGATTATTGCGATCACGGTTCCGGCGAGAAGGCCGGCCATAAAGCCCAATCCCATTTCCATAGTAAATCCTCAACTGAAGTTTTGCCGAGTGGCGATTCGAATACCGGGGACACGAAATTTAATTGCCCAAACCGCCGGGCAATTAAACATCTGAACTTTTGCAAAGTGGCGATTTAACCGCCAATCGCCACTTTGCAAAAATCGTTTTTGCCCGGATTTCAAGGGTTTTTGATTTTACAAAATCGCCATTCGGCGGTTTGAATGGTGATTTTGCAAAAGTCCAGTTAAACATCATGTCCCCGTTATTCTTGCGTTTTCAATATGTTGTCTTTATTCCCGCGCCATACCGGCGCCATACCGGTCTGTCCCATAATAAAGACGGCGGTTAGGTTGGGCGATCCCTCACTTCATCCTTGCCGCCCGGGGATAGCTGCCGAGCCAGATCAGGTCGTGGCGTTCGATGATGCTTTTCACTCCCGCCTCGTGGCGGTGGCCTTCGAACTCGATATAGAACCAGGTTTCGAAATCGACCGCGTCGTCCATCGGCCGGGATTCGATTTTGGTCAGGTTGATGCCGTGTTCCTTGAAGGAGGTCAGGAGACCGGCCAGGCCGCCCGCGACGTTTTGCACTTTGGCGAAGACGCTGGTCTTGGCCGCCGCCGTTGCCGTTACGGTCGGCTCGTCCTGCTGTTCCCGGCCGAGAATCAGGAAGCGGGTCTTGTTTCCGGCGTGGTTTTCCACATTCCGGAACAGGATGGGGACGCCGGCCTGGTTGGCGGCGATTTCCGGCGAAAGGGATGCCCCGTCCGGATCCTCGGCGGCGCGGCGGGCGGCTTCGGCGGTGGAGGCGGTGGCGACGCGTTTGGCCTGCTCCAGCGCCGGCTGGTTCAGGAAATTCGCGCACTGGGGGAAGGCTTCCTGTTTCGAGTACACGGTCCGCACCTGCTCGAGGCGCTCCCGGGCGGAGGCGAAAACGAAGTGGATGGGGAGGGTCGTTTCCCCGATGATGCAGGGCCGTTTCGCCGCGCCCAGCAGATCCACCGTCTCGCCGACGATTCCCTGCAAGGTGTTCTCCACCGGCAGGACCGCGTAGTCGACCGTTTCCTTCAGGAACAGCGCGAAGGCGGCGGCGATGCTGTGGGTGGCCACGAGTTCGGCGGCGTTCCCGAATTTGTCCAGGGCGGCCTGGTGGGTGAAGGTGCCTTCGGGGCCGAGGTAGGCGGCACGGAGCGGGAGTTGCGCCTGCCGCGAGGCCGAGAAAATCTCCCGCCAGGCGGAGAGAATGGCCTGTTCCGACAATTCGCCCTTGTGGCTGTTGAGGCGGCGGAGGATTTCCGCCTCGCGTTTCGGGTCGTAAACCGGCAGGCCTTCCCGGCGTTTCAGTTCGCCCAGGCGTCCGGCGAGGCTTTGCCTTTCCTTGAGCAGTTCAAGGAGGCGGTCGTCGAGGTTGTCGATGCTTTGGCGGAGTTGTTCAAAGCTGTTAGCCATATGTTAACGTGGTCTCTCCGTGAATTATACTGTTTGCGAATCAAGAATCTTTCAAGGATAAAGGATCGCCATTGGTTTGGCAAGTGACTTTAATCCTGAGAAAAGTGGTGACGCCTTGTCTTTCCGGGCGGCGGGAGGTAAAATGCCATACCGACTGGCGGAACGAGAGGGTGAAAAATCTCTTTCACCACAGAGGCACAGAGGACACAGAGGTTCACAGAGTCCTTAAGAAGTTGGGATGAACAATGATATTCAATAAATTCAAAAAAATAAGCCATCCCTGACTTTTCTTTTCAGCTACTCTGTGAACCTCTGTGCACTCTGTGCCTCTGTGGTGAAAAAGATTTTTCACCAATCCGTTCCGCACTTGACCTGACCTTGGGGGAAGCGCATGTCCACCGAATACGTCCGTTCCCTATTTCAAAACCGCCTTGACCTCGGCGATAAACTTACCGGCGCCGCCGTAGGCTCCGGCATGGCCAGCCGGCATCTACTGGCCGGCGGGGCCGACTTCCTGCTGATCGCCGTCGGCGGGCGCTTCCGCGCCGCGGGGATACCCTCCCTGGCCTCTTTCCTGCCCATGGGAAACGCCAACGACATGATTTTCGATCTCGCCAAACGCGAAGTTCTCCCCCGCGCCGGCGACAAGCCGGTCATCATCGGCCTCTGTCCCACCGACCCCACCCATAATCCCCGTGAACTCCTCCGCCGCTGCCAGGACGCCGGCTTTCACGGCATCAACAATTTCCCCTCCATCGGCTTTTACGAGGGTGCGCTCCGGAAAGCCATGGAAAAGGCCGGCCTTTCCTACGCCCGCGAAGCCGAGTTCCTCGCCGAAGCCGCCCAACTCGGCCTCTTCACCCTCGCCTTCGTCTATTCGGAGGAAGGCGCCAAACAAATGGCCCAGGCCGGGGTCGGCGCGATTTGCGCCAACCTGAATCTCCCGGTCAACCCCGAGGGAAGCGGCGCGGAAATCATCACCCCCGAGGACGCCTCCTTCGCCATCGGCCGCATGTTCAAGGCGGCCAAACAAATCAACCCGGGCCTCTTCACCGTCTTCTATTGCGCCGGCCCCATCTCCACCCCGGAAGCCCTCGACAAGGTCATGCAGGAAACCCGCGCCGACGGTTACCTCGGCGGCTCCATCTTCGAGCGCCTTCCCACCGCCGCGGCCATGGAGGAAATCGCCGGGCAGTACCGGAAAATCATCCATCTCAGCCACGAAAACAAGGAGCTCCGCCGCGAACTCCAGCGGAAAAAAGGCTTCGACGAAATAGTCGGCCAAAGCCGGGTCATGCAGGACCTCTACGAAGTGGTGAACAAGGTGGCGGACAAGGACGTCGGCGTCCTGGTCCACGGCGAAAGCGGCACGGGGAAGGAACTGGTCGTCAAGTCGATCCATTTCAACAGCCCCCGCCGCAACCAGCCCTTCATCAAGGTGAACTGCGCCGCCATCCCCGAGGCCTTGCTGGAAAGCGAACTCTTCGGCCATACCAAGGGCGCCTTCACCGGCGCCATCGAGGACCGCATGGGTCTGTTCCAGCTCGCCGACAAGGGGACCTTGTTCATGGATGAAATCGGCGAGTTGAGCCTCGGGACCCAGGCGAAACTGCTCCGGGTGATTCAACAGCGGGAGCTGAAGCGGGTCGGCTCCGACCGGGTCGTCAAGTCCGACTTCCGCCTCATCGCCGCCACCAACGTCAACCTCCTTGACATGGTGGCGAAAGGGAAATTCCGGGAAGACCTCTATTACCGCCTGAACATCGTCTCCATCCACACCCCGGCCCTCCGCAGCCACAAGGAGGATCTGCCGCTCTTGATTTCCTATTTCACCCACCGCGTCGCCGCCAAATTCGCCCAGCCCCCCTGCCGCCTCACCCCCGAAGCTCTGGAGGCGATGCAGCGCTACTCCTGGCCGGGAAACGTCCGCGAACTCGAACACGCCCTGGAAAGCGCCGCCATCCTCTGCTCCGATTTCACCATCAAGGCGAAGGACCTGCCCCTGGCCATGCAGAACGCCTTGTGGGAACAGGGACAGGGCGGCGTAGCGCCAGCTGCGCCGCCTCCGCCGCCACAAGCCGCCTCCACCGGGGAAGCTATCGGCACGGAGGAAAACTCCCCCTCGGAACCCGACGAAAAGGCGCGCATCGTCTCGGCCCTGGCCAGTTGCGCCTGGCGGCGGGAGCAGGCGGCGCGGATACTCGGGGTGTCACGTAAAACCTTGTATAACAAAATGCGCAAGCATAATTTGTTGGGTTATGGGGAATGATGCGATTGCCGGGACAGTTGAACAAAAAGCAAGGGGTAACAGCGAATGGCCAAGCCAAAAGTCTACCTCGAAACTTCAGTCATCAGCTACTTGACGGCTCGGCCAAACCGGGATGTCGTCAAGCTGGGAAAACAGGAGTTGACTCGGGAGTGGTGGGCGACAAGTCGACACTATTTCGACCTGTATGTTTCCATCGCCGTTATGGATGAAATCAGGAGAGGCGACCCCGAAGCGGCACGGTTGCGAATAGACGCGGTGGCTGGAATATCTCGGCTTGATACGACAGGCAAAGTGGACGCCCTACTTGACCAATTGCTTTCGGCCAAGGTAGTGCCGGATGGTGCAGTATTGGATGCTTATCATATCACGATGGCGGCGGTTCACGGTATGGCGTATTTGCTGACTTGGAACTGCAAGCACATCAACAACGCCACGCAAAAAGGTAAAATCGCTGAAATTCTGACAAAAGCCGGGTATGCTGAAGTTGTTATCGCCACACCGGAAGAACTATGGAGGTAATACAATGAAAGATATCGACCCCATCGACGAGCTGCACGAAGTACGCCGGAAAATACTGGCCGAAGCTGGCGGCACCCCTGCCGCTCTCATGCGGTATTTACGCGCCTTGGAAAAGAAAGAGGCGGCAAAAGACACCCTCGCGAAAAGCGCAGCAAAAGCACCCACCCGTAGACCCGGAAAACGGAGCAAAGCTGTGGCCCAATAAGAACACATATATTTTACTTTCCGCAGATTGGCAGGAATTGCCAGCACGTCGGGTAAACGTCGTTACTCAAAATGTGTGTTCAAGGCGCCGCTTACACCAGATGGGTAAGCGGCGCTTTTTGGTCAGGTTTTGGGTATGCGGTTTTTTCCGAAAAATCGCCCGAAGGACCAGCGCTTACCGGGGTGGAGCCGGCAAAGCGGTTGTTTCGCCACAGTATGGCAAGCGGTTTGCAATTTCCCTTTATAAGGTAATAACGAACGCGGCTCCCACCCACTCTTTCCCCGGGGGAAAACATGGCTAATAATTATGCGCCCCGCACCGCCCGCACCATGTATTTTATCGGCGTCACCACCGGCAAATCCTCAATCATGAAGGTATTCCCCAAATGGGCCGAATACCTGGGCCTCAACGCCAACATCGAAGGCTTCGACTTCGCCTGGCACGACCAACCCGAGCGCTACCGCGAAGTCGTCGACTTTATCAAGCATGACCCGATGTCCCTCGGCGCCCTCGTCACCACCCACAAGATCGACCTCCTCACCGCCGCCCGCGACCGCTTCGAATACCTCGACCCCTACGCCAAGGTCCTCGGCGAAATCAGCTCCATTTCGAAACAGGGCGACAAGCTTTGCGGCCACGCCAAAGATCCCATCACCTCCGGCTTGTCCCTCGAACGCATCGCCCCCCCGGGCTACTGGAAAAAAACCGGCGCGGATCTCCTGCTTCTCGGGGCCGGCGGCTCCTCCCTCGCCCTCACCATGTATTTGAAGGAAAAGAAGGATAACGGCGGCGACGTCCCGGCCCGGATCATCGTCGACAACCGCAGCCAGCCCCGCCTCGATGAAATGAAAAAAATCCACCGGGAAATCGGCTTCGACATCCCGATTGAATACCACCTCTGCCCGACCGCCCCCGACAACGACAAAATCATGGCCGGTTTGAAACCGGGCTCGATGGTGGTGAACGCCACCGGCCTGGGGAAGGACGGCCCGGGCTCCCCCCTGACGAACCACGGGGTTTTCCCCGAAAACGGTTTGGTTTGGGAATTCAACTACCGCGGCGAACTCCTCTTCCTCGACCAGGCCCGCGCGCAAGAGGAACAACGCAACCTGCGCATCGTCGACGGCTGGGATTATTTCATCTACGGTTGGACCAGGGTCGTGGCGGAAGTTTTCCACGTCGATATTCCGGTCACCGGCCCCGGCTTCGACAAAATTTCCGAACTGGCGGCCTCGACCCGGTGACACCTGGAGAGCGCATGCATATCGCACCCGACACCCGCCCGTTTACCCGCCCCCTCTTCGAAGAACTCGCCGTCCCGGCGCAAACCGGCCGCCTGAACCTTTTCTGGTTTGGCCAGGCCGGTTTTGCGCTGCGGACTCCGGACCAACTTATCCTAATCGACCCTTATCTCTCCAACGCCCTCGCCGAAAAATACCGCGACGCCGAGTTCAAGCATATCCGCATGATGCCGCCGCCAATCACCCCCGACGAACTCCGCGGCGTCGATTACCTCTTCGCCAGCCACGCCCACTCGGACCACCTCGACCCGGGGGGCGTCGGAAAAATCATGGCCTTGAACCCCGGCTGCCAATTGGTCTGCTCTCGGGCGATTAAGGATACCGCGCTGGCGCGAGGGGCGGATCCGGATCGCCTGGTCCTGATGTCCAGTCTGGAAAGGAAAGACTTCGGCGCTTTCAAAGTCACCATGCTGCCTTCGGCCCACGAAGAACTGAAGGACGACGGCAAGGGGAACAGCCTGTTCGCCGGGTTTATCTGGGATTTCGGCCGGCTGAGGATCTACCATTCCGGCGACTGCGTCCCGTTCGACGGTTTGGCGAATCTCCTCGCCGAACGCGGGGTGGAGGTGGCGCTCCTGCCGGTGAACGGCCGGGATCCTTATCGCACCGAAAAGGGGGTGGCGGGGAATTTCCTGATTGAAGAGGCGGCGGAGCTGTGCCTGGCGGCCGGGGTGAAGGTGCTGGTTGCCCACCACTTCGGCATGTTCGACTTCAATACCGTGGCGCCGGAGGAAATCGAAGCGCGGTTAAAGCCGTACGGCGGGGAAAATTTAACCTGGGTGATTCCCCGGGTGGATATGGCGCTTACGCTGTGAGGACGTGTGGTTACACCAGTAACGACGCGTATGGTACTAAACAGATTTTACAGAGGACACAGAGTTCACAGAGGTCACAGCGAACCACAAAACGCACCATTGCCTCCAGTCCGCCGAAAAAGCTTGTTGATATCCCCCTCCACCGGTAAAATATGGGGTTTTTGCAGTAGACTTTAAAGGACAGCGAACGGCGGTTGGTCCGCTGTCACTTAAAAGACCACTTGCAGGCACAGACCCCAGAATACCGATTGGAGACAGCAAATCATGTATTACCTCGGCCTCGACATCGGCAGCCTTTCCGTGGCCGCCGTGCTTATCGACGACCAGCTCGCCAGCGTCAAATCCGCCTACCGCCGCCATCACGGCGACGTCCTCGCCACGGTCCGAAATGTCCTGGAAGACTTCCCCCTCAGGGAAGTCCAGAATCTTGTCCGCACCGGCTCGGGGGGACAAGCCGCCGGGATTCTCGGCGGTGATTATATCGACCCGGTGGTCGCCGGCCTGGAAGGGGTGAAAGTCCTCGTCCCCGACGCCCGGAACATCATCCAAATCGGCGGCGGCTCCTTCTCCCTCACCCGCCTCTCGCCCGACGGCTCCTATCAACGGAGCACCAACAATTCCGCCTGCGCCTCCGGCACCGGGGCCTTCCTGGATCAACAATCCCTCCGCCTCCAAGTCGAACCGACCGAACTCGCCAAGCGCGCCATGCAGTACGGCCAACGGCCGCCGGCGGTGGCGACGCGTTGCGCCGTCTTCGCCAAATCCGACATGATTCACCTCCAGCAGGAAGGCTTCACCGTCGACGCCATCGCCGCCGGGCTCTGCGCCGGACTCGGCAATTCCACCGTCGACGGCCTCCTCGCCGGCCGCGCCCTGTCGGGTAAAACCGCCGTCATCGGCGGGGTGGCGATGAACTCGGTGGTGGTGGGGGCGGTGCGGGAAAAGCTCGGCGTCGAAACGGTGGTGCCGGAAAATCCGCAACTGGTCGGCGCCTTCGGCGCCGCCTGCCTCGCCCGCGAACGCCACCGCACCCGGCCGGAAACCACCCCGGTGGACTTCCTCCCCCTTTTCGGCACGGACCCGGCCGAACAGCGCGCCAATGCGGCCCAGGGCGACCTTCGCCCGGCCCTCGCCTTGAAATTGTCCCACTACCCCGACTTCGTCTGGCACGAGCATTGGGTCAACGAGGACGGCTCGGAAACGGCCATCGTCGAGGCGCGGAGCGGCAGGGTCACGGTGTCAATGGGGATTGACATCGGCTCGACCTCGACCAAGGCGGTTTTCCTGGACCGCTCCCACAAGGTGGTCGGCTGGATTTACCGCAAGACCGCCGGGAACCCGATTCGCGCCGTGCAGCTCCTGATGAAAGCGGCACAGGAAATGGAGAAGCGGGGCGGCTTCACCCTGGACATCCGCGGGGTCGGGACGACCGGCTCGGGCCGGCGGATGATCGGGGCTTTGATCGGCGCCGACCTCGCCACCAACGAAATCACCGCCCACGCGGCGGCGGCGGTGTTTATCGACCCCGAAGTCGACACCATTATCGAACTCGGCGGGCAGGACGCGAAGTTCACCCAGCTGCAGAACGGCATGGTCTACAATTCCATCATGAACTACGTCTGCGCCGCCGGCACCGGCTCGTTCATCGAGGAGCAGTCCCTGAAATTGGGGATTCCCCTGGCGGAATACGCCGACCGGGCCATGGGGAAAACCTGCCCCCTCACCTCCGACCGCTGCACCGTCTATATGGAACGGGATCTCGACCTCCTCCTCGCCCGGGGTTGGAACAAGGACCAGGTCGCGGCGGCGGTCCTGCATTCGGTGCGGGACAATTACCTGAACAAGGTGGTGGGCGGCCTGTTCATCGGCGACCACGTCTATTTCCAGGGCGCGACCGCCCGCAACCGGGCGCTCGTCGCGGCTTTCGAAGTGGAGCTGGGGAAGGAAATCAAGGTCAGTCCCTACTGCCACCTGACCGGCGCCTTGGGGATGTGCCTGATGGTCGACGAGCGGATTCCGGAGGCGAAAAAATCCGAGACTTTCAAGGGGCTGGCTTTCGCCGACACCCCGGTCAAGGTCGATTACGAAACTTGCGAATTGTGCCACAACAAATGCAACCTCTCGCTAATCCGCGTGGACGGCGGGACGCTGGCCTGGGGCTTGAAGTGCGGCCGCGACTACGGCGACAAGAAGGTGAAGGTGAAGGAGAATCCGACTTACGATTGGTGGCGGAAGCGGCACAACGCCTGGCTCTCTTTGGAAGGACCGAAGGTGCTGGCGGAGAATTCCAAGGGGCGGATCGGTTTGTTGCAGGCGCTGGGGACGTACGGTTATTACCCCTTCTGGAAACGATTCGTCGAGACCCTCGGTTACCAGCCGGTCCTCTCCCCCCGCACCGGCGACAAGACCATGCACGACGGCACGGCGATCACTTCGGCGGAGTATTGCGCGCCGGTGGTCGCGAGCCACGGCCACGCCCTGGAAATGCTGGCCGGGGACAAAATCGACTGGCTGCTGGTTCCCTATATGCTCCGTGAGCCGGTTTCGGCCGGGTTCACCGACGCGCACTTCTGCTGTTACGTGCAGGCCCACCCGGGCGTCCTGAAGGCGGCGGCGGGCCTGGGCAGCCGCGAGAAGATTCTCGACCCGGTGGTCCTGTTCAACCGCCCGGACGATGAGATTGCCGAGTCCCTGGCCGCCGGCTTGCAGCCCCTCCAGGTGACGCCGGAAGCCGCCTTGGCCGCTCTCAAGGCCGGCCGCGAGGCGCAGGCGGCGTTCCTGGACAAGTCCCGCGCGGCGGGGCGGGAGGCGCTGGAATGGCTGGACCGGCACGACGGCCTGGGGCTGGTCTGCATCGGGCGGCCCTATAACACCCTGGACGCCGGGCTGACCCTCGATTTACCGCGCAAGATGTCGGCCCTGGGTTACCCGGTGTTTTACCTCGACATGCTGCCGTACGATCTGAACGCGATTCTCCCCGAATTTTCAAACATGTATTGGCATTACGGGCAGAAGATCCTGGCGACGGCGGCCTACGTCGCCGAGCATCCGCGCTTGTTCGGGGTTTATTTCACCAATTTCATGTGCGGCCCCGACAGTTATATCATGACCTATTTCAAGGAAATCATGAACCGGGTCGGCAAGCCCTACCTCTGTCTCCAATTCGACGGCCACGGGGCGGACGCCGGTTACCTGACCCGGGTCGAGGCGGCCCTGGAGTCGTTCCACAGCTGGTCGCGGATTCGTAGGCCGGAGGTGGTGGCGGCGGCGGATTGAGGGCGCGAGGATGCAATCTTGGAGGAGTTATTATGACGACGACGGTCAAGAAGACGCGTTCGGTCAAGAGGGCAGGCAGGTCAAAACGTTCGGCTATTCTCGTTCGCATGGACGAGAAAACCAAGGGCCGGGCGATCAAACTTTTTAAGAAGGTGGGGCTGTCCGCCAACGACGGCATGCTCCATCTACTGGGTTTGGCCCTGGAGGACGGGTATTTGCCGCATGTGCCCAATGCCGAAACGCGGAAAGCGCTTGAGGAGGATTGGGCTGACGACGAAAAACCGATGACGGTCGATGAACTATGGAATTCCCTGGATGACGTGGATCTGGATGATTTGAAATGAGACAAGTTCGCCCGAAAAAGTTATTTCGCCGCGATCTGAAAAAACTGCAAAATTCCGGGCAGTTCGAAAGACGTGAACTCGATCAAGTGCTGGAACTGCTTCTAAATGATTCCCCTCTTCCGAAACACTTGGGGGATCACCCACTGTCTGGCGAATGGAAACCGCTCAATGCGCGCGATTGTCACATTAGACCGGACCTGATTCTCATTTATGCCAAGACACCAACGGAACTTCGCCTTTATAGAATTGGGAGCCATTCCGAAATTTTCGGATGAGGGAGATCCTCCGAATTATTCCCCAGAGCCGCAATAGCGGCGGCGGATTGAAGGCGCGAGACTGCAACTTTGGAGGAATTATTATGACGACGGCCGTTAAGAAGACGCGTTCGGTTAAGAAAGTCCGGAAGCCCAGACTGGCAACCATTCAGGTTCGTCTGGATGCGAAGACCAAGGGGAAAGTGGCAAAATTTTTCAAGAAACGCGGAGTGTCCACCAGCGGCGGCGTGCGCATTCTTCTTGACCAAGCAATGGAGGACGATTACTTGCCGCATGTTCCCAATGCCGAAACACGAAGAATCATCGAAGAGGATTGGGCAGAGAAAGGTGAGCCGATCACTATTGAAGAACTCTTGAATAGTTTGGATGATGATGAATGAGAAGACTTATCGAGGGTAAGGCGTTCAGGCGTGAGATGAAAAAACTGCACCGTTCCGGGAAATTTGACCGTGGCGAATTGGGCCATGCATTGAAAATATTGATAGATGATTCACCACTTCCGGAACGCTTTCACGACCATCCCCTGTCCGGACAATGGAAGACGATTGCAGCCCGGGATTGTCACATAAGACCGGATGTCGTTCTCATCTATTCCAAGCCGCCCGGAGAACTAATCTTGCATAGAATCGGCAGCCATTCCGAACTTCTCGAAAAATGACGACAGTGCCAAGTTCCGTACACGACTTTTGCATCCTGACACAGCAGGTCGTGGATTCGCCGGCCGGAGGCGGCGGTGGCGGATTGAAGGCGCGAGGATGCAATCTTGGAGGATTTATTATGACGACGACCGTTAAGAAGGCGCGTTCGGTCAAGAAAGTTCGGAAACCCAGACTAGCAACCATTCAGGTTCGTCTGGATGCGAAGACCAAGGGGAAAGTGGCAAAATTTTTCAAGAAACGCGGAGTGTCCACCAGCGGCGGCGTGCGCATTCTTCTTGACCAAGCAATGGAGGACGATTATCTGCCGCATGTTCCAAATGCCGAAACCATTAAAGCCATTGAAGAGGGCATGGCGGAAAAGGGCGAACCTGTCACGCGGGAAGAGCTTTGGAAGATGTGGGAAGAGGTATGAGGACAATTATTTTGACCAATCAGTTTAAACGTGATTTCAAAAAACTGCGCAGTTCCGGCATGAAAAATAGGGTTGTACTCGATCAAGCTCTGGCGTTACTGCAAAATGATTCCCCATTGCCGGAACGTCTTCATGACCATCCCCTGTCCGGCCAGTGGAAGACAATTGAAGCCAGGGATTGTCACATAAGACCGGATGTTGTTCTTATTTACTCGAAGCCGCCCGGGGAACTGCGCCTGCATAGAATCGGCAGCCATTCCGAACTTCTTGAAAAATGACGCCGGCGATTAGTTTTCCGTACCACAAATTTTGTTTTCCCCAAAGGAACCTCCCCATGCCCCCACGCATCGTCCTCACCGGCCTCGGCCTCACCTCACCCATCGGGAACGACCTCCCGACTCTCAGGGCAAACCTCCTCGCCGGCAAAGGCGGGGTCACCAGCATGAAGCCCCGCTACATGGAAGAATGGCCGGCCGGCATCTGCGACTTCCCGGTGCAGAAACACCAGAGCCGCAAGGACGCCCGCCGCGGCACCCGGGCCGGGCAAATTTCCATTTACTGCGGCAGGGAAGCCCTCGCCGACGCCGGGCTGGAGCTGGAAAAACTGGACCGCGCCAGGGTCGGGGTTTTTATCGGGACCACCGAACACGGCAACGTAGAAACGGAAAACGAAGTCGCGAACATCAAGGAATACGGCTACGACGTCAAGTATTGGTCGCACCACCACAACCCGCGTTCCATCGCCAACAACCCCGCCGGGGAACTGTGTCTGAACGCCGGAATAACCGGCCCGCACTGCTGCGTCGGGGCGGCCTGCGCGGCGGGAAATTACGGGCTCATCTACGCGGCGCAACAGCTTATTCTCGGCGAAGTCGATTTGGCCGTCGCCGGCGGCGTTTCCGAGTCCATCCACACCTTCGGCATCTTCGCCAGCTTCCTCGCCCAAAACGCCCTGGCCCCGGTCGGGGACAATCCGGCCGCGGCCAGCCGGCCTTTTGACAAAACCCGCCACGGCATCGTCATCGCCGAAGGCGGCTGCCTGTACACGCTGGAGCGTCTCGAAGACGCGAAAAAACGCGGCGCGAAAATCCTCGGCGAACTCCTGGGCTGGGCGGTAAACACCGACGCAACCGACTTCGTCCTCCCGAATCCCCAGCGCCAGGCCGAAGCGATGCGCCTCGCCATAAAACGAAGCGGCCGGGAGCCCGGGGACATCGACCTTATTTCCGCCCACGCCACCTCGACGCCGGAAGGGGACCCGAAGGAAATCGAGGCCATTCGTGCGGTGTTCGGGGACGACTGCCAAGCTTACCTGAATGCTTCGAAAGGCTTCTACGGCCACGCCATGGGGGCGGCGGGGGCTTTGGAACTGGCCGGGAACCTGCCCTCCTTCACGGACGGGATGGTGCACCCGGCCATCAATATCCGCGAACTCGATCCGGACTGCGCGCTGCCGAATTTGGTCGTCAACCAAGCGGTAATGGCGGCGCGGCCGATTCGGACCATCCTGAACAACGCTTTCGGCATGCTCGGCATCAACGCCGTCACGGTGGTGGGGAAGTACGAAATATAAGATTCCGCCGACTCCATGAAATGTGAATTTATACTGACTTCGAAGTGAGATGGTGAAAATCCTTTTTCACCACAGAGGCACAGAGAGCACAGAGGTTCACAGAGTAACTGAAAAGAAAAGTCAGGGCTGGTTCCATATATTATTATTATTTATTGGTATCTCTGTTTACCCAAATTTCCTAAGGACTCTGTGAACCTCTGTGTCCTCTGTGCCTCTGTGGTGAAAAAGGATTTTCACAATTCCGTTCCGCACTCAGCATTAGAACTGGACTTTTGCAAAATCAAAACCCCTGAAATTCAGGCGAAAATGATTATTACAAAGTGGCGATTGGCGGTGTAATCGCCACTACGCAAAACTTCAGTTAGAAAACGAAAGGGTCAACCATGCGCGCCCGCATTGAACAGATCGCCGCCGCCAAAAAGGTGGTTTCGGTATTTTTCCCCGCCTCCTCCGGCGGGAAACTCGTGAACGCCGCCGGCACCATCACCGAAGTCGCCGACGACTTCCTGATCCTCACCGATATCTACGGAAACAGCATGCTCGTCCCCTACGCGGGCATCTCCTACATCGAAATAAAGAAGTGAACGCATGAATGCCGCCCCCGACCACCCCGCCCCGCCACCGCATCGGCGCGCCCTCATCGTGAACGCCGACGACTTCGGCTACAGCCCGGCCGTGAACGCCGGGATTATCCGCGCCCACCGCGAGGGGATCCTCACCTCCGCCACGCTTCTTGCGAACGCACCCGCCTTCGAGGAAGCGGTGCGGTTGGCCCGCGAGAACCCACGCCTCGGCGTGGGCCTGCACCTCAACCTGGTGCGGGGGCGGGCCTTGTCGCCGGCCATTGAAATCCCGCCGCTTTTGGGGACGGACGGAAGCCTGCGGCGCTTCCGCCTGCGGCGGCTGACCGGCCGCTTCCTCGCCGCGGCGGAGCGCGAGTACCGCCGGCAGTTCGAGAAAACCCTGGCGGCGGGGGTTCGCCCCACCCACATCGATTTTGAAAAACACCACGCCTGGCAGGGCCCTCTCTACCTGCTGGCCTGCCGCCTGGCCGGCGAGTACGGCGTCGCGGCGGCGCGGACTTTCCGCGAACCGATGCTGTGGACGGTGCGGCGGATGGGCTGGCCCGGCCTCGGCCCGGCGGCAATGGCGACCCTCCTGCGGGTCGGTTTCGCCTTGGGCGGAGGCGGCGGCACGGCCTTGCGGACGGCGGACCGCTTTGTCGGCCAGTGCCATATCGGCGGCATGACCAGGGAGGTTTGGCTCCGTTTGGCCCGGAGTTTGCCGGAAGGGGTGACCGAGGTGATGACCCACCCGGGCGAACCAGAGGCGGGTTCGGAGGCAGGAATGGGGCGGAGCTGGCTGGGGGAAAGCCGGGGCAGGGAACTGGAAGCGCTTGTTTCACCGGAAGTGCGGGCGGCGCTGCATGGCGTCGAGCTGATTCATTACGGGTTGCTATCCTGACTGGACGGGTTGCTATCCTGACTGGCACTGGCGGGCACCACCGCAGCGGAGGCGTGGATATGGAACTGGAAGAACTGGGACGCGTGGCGCCAGCCAATCCGGCGCCGGACTGGAACACCGCCCGCGAACTCGACCCCGACTACACCGCCCTGAACGGCGAAATCGCCCGCATGTCGTCCGTGACCGAAAGCGCCGCCGCGCCGCCGGAATGGGAGCTGGTCGTCAACAAGGCGGCGGCGATTCTCGCCGGAAAAATCAAGGATATCCAGGTCGCCGGCTACGGGGCGGTCGGCATGCTGCACCAGTCGGGAATTCGCGGTTTGTCCGCGGGCCTGGAAATCCTCGCCGACATCTTTTCCCTGCATTCCGACGCCGCCTTCCCCCCGAAAAAGCGGCAACGCGCCCGGCTGAACGCGGTGCAATGGTGGCTGGAACAGGCGGTCGCCTGGCTGGGCGGACAGGAAATCCTGCCCCTCGAGGCGGACCAGCATGAAAGGCTAATCCACAACGCGGACCGCCTGCAGGAAGCGCTCGACAGCAATTTCGGCGACGACGCGCCGCATTTGCGGGAATTGAAACAGCACCTCCTCCGGATACCGGTAATCCCCCGTCCGCCCGAAGCCGAGGAAAGGGTGGAGGCGGAGGAAATAGCGGTGGAAGCGCTCCCCGTCGCCGTGCCCGCGCCGGAAAGCAAAGGCGCGGGAAACGCCGGAAGCGCCCCGGTCCCAGCCGCCGCCCCGGCCGCCGCCGCGCCACAGACGCTGTCCGGAACAGTTCCTGCCAATGTGAAGAACGCGGCGAGCGCCGCCAGCGCGGCGGGCACGGCCGGCGCGGCAGTGGTGCCGGCCAATGCCGCCGACGCCAGGCGCCTGGTTTTATCGCTCCTCGGCCAGGCCGCCGACGCGGCTGAAAGCATCGCCGCCGCCGATCCGGCCAATCCCCTGCCTTACCGTCTGCGGCGTTTGGCCGCCTGGTCCGGGGTTATCGCCCCACCGCCGGCGGAAGAGGGGCGCACCCTGCTGCCGCCGCCGGAAAGCCACGTCAGTTCGACGCTGGAGGCACTGCTGGCGGCGGGTGACTACGCCGGAGCGCTCCGGGCCGCCGAGGAGCGGGTGGGGGCGTACCTGTTTTGGCTCGATCTCCAGCGGGTTGCGGCGGAAGCGCTGGCCGCCCTGGGCGGGCCTTACCAGGCGGCCCTGAAGGCGGTCAACCTGGAAGCGGCGGCCTATCTGGAACGGTTGCCATCCCTGCCGCGTTTGGCCTTTGCCGACGGCACGCCGTTCGCGAACGCCAAAACCAGGGCTTGGCTGGACAGTTTGCAGGAGGACAAACGCGGCGGCGGGAGCGGCGGGGCGGCTTTGAATCCGGCCGTTACCGAAGCTCTCGCCAAGGCGAAAAGCGCGGCGGCGGCGAATCCGGAAGAGGCGTTCCAAACGCTAGGCGCGGCGCTGGGGCTTGCCGGACACCCCCGGGAACAATTGGCCTTGCGGCTGGAAATTATGCGGACTTTCGCGGCGGCGGGACGGAGCGAGGCGGCGAAAGAGCTGATTCCGCCGCTCCTGGAAATTCTCGACCGGCACGGGCTGGAAGTTTGGGACGCGCCGCTGGCGGGCCAGGCGCTGGCGGCGATGCTGGGGGTGTTGGGCGAGGGCGAAGCCGACGCGGCAGTGCGGGCCGGATTGCGGCGGCGCCTGGCGTGGGCGGATCCGGCGCGCTGTTTGCGGGCGGAGTGAAGGTCCCGGTTTTTTTGAGAAAATTCACTATCCTTGCGCCAGCGGATCCTTATAATGTTCGGTCGTAGTTTTCCGGGCAGTGAATTAGTCGTCAAGGCGGGGAGCAGCGCCATGAACAAGCAAATCGCCCAAATCAGCGCCCGCATCCGCGAGCTCCGCGAGATTCTCGAAATCTCGCCCGAGGATGCCGCGGCCAAGGTGGGCCTGGACGTCCCGACCTACGAGCGTTACGAATCCGGCGAAGCCGACATTCCCATCGGCGTCCTCTACGGCCTCGCCAGCCACTTTGGCGTCGACCCCACCGTCCTCCTGACCGGGGACGGCCCGCGCATGGACGATTACACCGTCGTCAGGAAGGGCCACGGCATCAAGGTCGAGCGTTACGCCGGCTACTCCTTCCAGGCGCTCGCCTTCAATTTCAAGCACCGGCAGATGGATCCGATGATCGTCACCATCGCCCACACCGACCACCCCGAGCTCGTCACCCACAGCGGCCAGGAATTCAACTTCGTTCTGGAAGGAACGATTCGGGTCAATGTCAACGGCCGCGAAGTCACCCTCGAGCCCGGCGACAGCATCTACTTCAACCCCACCCTCCCCCACGGCCAGAACGCGGTAACCCCTGTAGCTAAATTCCTGACCGTAATCAACGAATAATCCATGCCCAATCCCGCCGTCTTCTCACCACCGCCCGAGACGCCGGCGGTGAAGGGGGGCACATGATTCCGATGGTTGACCAAAAAGGCGGCGTTTACAGCAAGCAGAGGATCACCACCATGTACGAGCGTTTTCTGGAACGGAGCGAGTTCGCGAGCTACGAGGATTTCAAGGCCAATTACCGTCTGGTCATCCCCAAGGACTTCAATTTCGGCTACGACGTGATCGACGTATGGGCCAGGGAGAACGGGAACTTGCCGGCGCTCTTGTGGGTAAACGACAGTGACCAGGAGAAGTGCTACACGTTCGCGGAAGTCAAGAGCTGGTCCGACCGGGCCGCGAACATGTTTCGCGAGCACGGGATCGGGAAGGGGGACACCGTCCTCCTGATGCTCAAGCAACGGCCGGAAGTGTGGTTCTGTATGGTCGGCCTGCATAAACTCGGCGCCATCGTCATCCCGGCCACCTTCCAACTGACCGCCAAGGACATCGTCTACCGCTGCCAGGCGGCGGGGGTGAAAATGCTTTGCGCCGCCGACGACCCGGAAATCGTCAAGGCGGTCGACGCGGCTAGGCCGGACTGTCCGCCCGGGCTGATCACCAGTATTTTGGGGTCGGACGTTCCCGCCGGCTGGCGGTCGCTCCGCCGCGACCTCGACGCGGCGTCCGACCAGTGGACGCGGCCGACCGGGGCGCAGCGCACCACCAACCGGGACGGCATGCTCATCTATTTCTCCTCCGGCACGACCGGGATGCCGAAGATGATTTTGCACGACTTCGATTATCCCCTCGGCCACATCACCACGGCGAAATACTGGCAGCATGTGGAGCGGGGCGGGCTCCACTTGACCATGGCGGATTCGGGCTGGGCCAAATTCGGCTGGGGAAAAATCTACGGCCAGTGGCTGTGCGGCGCGGTCATGGTCGCCTACGACACCGACAAATTCACCCCGGCGCATCTTTTGAAGACGATGGACCGGCTGGGCCTGACCACTTTCTGCGCGCCGCCGACGATTTACCGCTTCCTGATCCAGGAGGATTTGACCAAGTACGATTTTTCAACCCTCAAACACGTGGAGACGGCCGGCGAACCGCTTAACCCGGAAGTTTACGAACGGTTCAGGCAGGCGACCGGGCTTCATATCACCGAGGGGTTCGGCCAGTCGGAAACCAGCGTCATTTTGGCTAATTTCGAATGGTTCCCGGTGAAGCCGGGTTCGACCGGGAAGCCGTCGCCGCTGTACGACATCGACATCATCGACGAGAACGGGGAGTCCTGCGAGGACGGAATTGTCGGAACAATCGTCATCAAGAATACCGATCAGGCGCACCCGACCGGGCTTTTCCGCGAGTATTACCGCGATAGCGAGGCGAACGCCAAGGCCTGGAAAGACGGCACCTATTCGACCGGCGACACGGCTTGGCGCGATTCCGAGGGCTATTTCTGGTTTGTGGGCCGCAATGACGACGTTATTAAATGTTCCGGCTACCGGATTGGCCCGTTCGAGGTGGAGTCGGCGCTCCTGACCCACAAGGCGGTGGTGGAGTGCGCGATTACGGCGGTTCCGGATGCGGTGAGGGGACAGGTGGTGAAGGCGACGGTGGTTTTGGCCAAGGGCTGGGAGGGGACGGAGGAGCTGAAGAAGGAGCTCCAGGAACACGTCAAGAAAGTGACGGCGCCGTACAAGTATCCCCGGGTGGTCGATTTCGTCGCCGAGCTGCCGAAGACGACCAGCGGCAAGATTCGCCGCATGGAGATTCGACAGCAGGACATGCAGCAGCGGGCGTGAGGGGCAGCGGGAAGGGCGCTTCCGGCGCCGCGGAAAAACTTTTCCAGGTATTTTCCGCAGGGTGGCGCCACTAACGGTATATTTATTATGGATCTGGACTTTTGCAAAATCACCATTCAAACCGCCGAATGGCGATTTTGGAAAATTAAAAACCCCTGAAATTCAGGCAAAAATGATTTTTGCAAAGTGGCGATTGGCGGTTAAATCGCCATTTTGCAAAATTCCAGATGGATCTGGACTTTTGCAAAATCACCATTCAAACCGCCGAATGGCGATTTTGTAAAATTAAAAACCCTTGAATGTCAGGCAAAAATGATTTTTGCAAAGTGGCGATTGGCGGTTTAACCGCCACTTTGCAAAACTTCAGTATATAAGCGACAATTTTGTTCGCACCCGTAAATATTATCGGTCTTCGGCGGTTTGGGCTTCAGATATTTTCCTAAAAAAACCGCGGCGGTGCATCTTGCCCGCCGCGGTTCATCGTATCCATTGATGGGACAAAATCCTATTCTCAGCTGCTCTTCATGCCGCTCATCATGTTCGAGAAATAGGTGCCTTGATTTTGCAGTTTGCCCAAAGCCGTTTCCATGGCGGTGAATTTTCGCCACAGGGCCTCTTCCTTGGCGTCGAGCTTGGTTTGGAGCCGGGTCATTTGGCTGTCCAGGTCGGAGATGCTGTTGTTCACCGATTCCGTGCGTTCCGCCAGGAAGCCGAGCTGGGTGTCGCCGAGCTTCTGGGTGATCTGGTTCAGGGAGCCGGCCAGGCCGATTTCCTCGTACACCTGCACGTCCAGGAGCCGGAAGGTGTCGTCCTTGGCGTTGGTGGAATTGGCAGTGATGCGCAGAGCCGACATGGTGATCGGAAGCGAGGTACCCATGTGGTTGGCGTCCGACTTGTTGCCGGTCACTTCGCGGAAGGTCTGCCAGTCGCCTTTATCGTCCAGGTACTCGATGGTGAAGTCCTTCAGGGCGGTGTCGGCGGAATAGTGGTAAATACTCAACTTGCTCATGGTGGTCGGCTGCTGGAAGAATACGGTGTATTCGTTCGCGCCCTTGGCGATGGTTTCGCCGGCCATGACGCCGTTGGCGGCGCCCCAGCCGCCCTTGGTGGCGTCGCCGTTGATGGCCCCGTTGGCGGAGAAGTCCTTGGCCAGCTTGCCGTTGAAGGTGGCGACGGGCTTGTTGTTTTCGGTGGCGTTGATGTTCGAGGCGTTTCGGGTGTTGGAGAGCATCTGCGAGACGACGTCCCACTTCGAGGCGAACATTTCGTCGAGCTTGTCGAGGTCGAGTTCCATGGTGGTGTACCAGGAACCGGAGCCGTCCGTGTTGGTGTTTTTGGCGGTGAGGCTGACGCCGAGGTCCATCCAGGTCCAGGTCTGCTGCTTGCCTTCGGAGTCGAGGGTGCCGAGTTTGACGTTGTTCGGGTTGAATATCTGGTAGAAGGATTCGTTGATCGAGTCCATCAGACCGCGAACGGAGTTGTCGCCGAAGAGGATGCCGGGTTCCCCCGTTTCCTCGTCGTAGGCGTCCAGGTAGGAGACGATGCCGGCCAAGTCGTTGTAGGACTGGACCATGTTCTTGATTTCCTCCTTGATGGCGTCCTTGTCCTCGTCGACGGTGATGGTGGTCCATTCGCTGGAGGCGGACTTCATGTCCAGGGTGAGGCCGAGGACGGCGGTGGAGTTGGTGTTCGTGGAGGATGAGAGCATGATCGGGCTGGCGCTGGAGTTAGGATCGCCGTAGAGGACTTTCGCGTCCTTGCCGCGGGTGGACTGGTTGAAGCCGAACAGCTCGGCCATGTTGGAGTCGATGACGAAGTCGGAGGCTTCGCCGGTGGCGGCGGAGGTGATGGTGAGGCGATAGGGGCTGTTGGCGGAGCCGTCGTTGACGATGGCGCATTTGTAGTCGCCGGAGGCGGCGAGGCGGTACATGATGCTTTCGAGGGAGTCGGTGGACATGACGTCGATTTTCTGGCCCAGGCTGCCTTCGAAGACGGAGGGGCTCTTGGTGTCGCCGGTAGCGCGGGTGCCGGTGCCGGCTATGCCCAGCTTCTTGGCGGTGTTGCCGGTGTCCAGGTCCTTGATGCTGATGTTGCCGGAATACTCCTTGGGATCGACTTCGCTGAAGTAGTCCTCGTAGATGTCGATGCCGTTGCCGGCTTCGTTGATGCGGGCCATGACGCCGAAGTTCTCGGTTTTGGCGAAGTGGTTGATGTAGTCGAGGACGTCGCCGACGCTTTTGCAGTCCCTGAGGTCGAGGTTTTTGGTGGTGCCGGCGGCGTTGGTGAGGACGATGGTCCCCTTCACCGCGTCCTTGCCGAGGAAATCGTCGAGGGAGGTGGCGCGGCTGATGTAGTTGCGGCCTAGGGAGGCCCCGTTGTAACGGGTGTAGGATTCAACCTTGACGTCGGCGTTGTCGGCGCCGATAAGACCCAGGGTCTGGCCGAGGCGGTTGGCGTCGGAGTTGCCGTTTCCGTCGACGGTGTCCTTGAAGGTGACCCGCTGCGAGGAATTGTTGTCGAGGGCGATGCCGGTGCCGGCGTCGTTCACCCTAAAGGACATGTTGCGGAAGGCGGTGCGTTCCGTTTCGGTTAGAGAGGCGTCCTTCGCCATGGCGGCGAGCTGATCGTTCATGTGGTTGAGGAGGTCGTTCAGGCTGTTGTACTCGGTCAGGCCGTCCGTGTTCAGGCTGTAGCGCTTGTCGGAATTGCCGAGGGTGAACTCGATGGTGCCGAGGGTGGTGGTGTCGGATTCCGGGGCGGCCATGAACTCGGCCGACATCATGGACTTGGCGTCGGAGATGGTGTATTTGGCGCTGGCGTCGGGGTTGTCGATGGCGCCGGCGGAGAGGCCGGTGCGGATCATGGTGGCGCCGGAACCGCCGATGGTGAAGAGGGTGCTTTCCTCCACGCCCTCCTGCTCCGTGATGCCCTTGATGTTGCTGATTTGCAGCTTGGGGGTGCCGTTGGCGTCGATGTTCAGGCCGATGTCCATGCCGTAGTTGGTGCCGTTGGCAAGGTTGTAGGCGTCAATTTTTTCGTGCGCCAGGGTGTTGAGGATGTCGGCGTAGTCGGACAGTTTGCAGGCGTATTCGCCCTTGGCCTGGACCCGGTCCTGGAGTTCCTTCATGTTGAAGGAAATGCTGACGTCGTTGCCGTCGGCGTCCTTGCCGAAGGTGAAGTCGATGGTGTTGGTTTCGTCGCCGGCGAGGGTGATGCCGACGCCAAGGTTCAGTTCGGCCAGGGTGGTGTCGCCGGTGACGGTCTTCATGGAATAATAGCCGGCTTCCGTGGGGGTGGAGGCGTCGGGCAGGAGCATGGCGTTGGCTTCCTGTCCTTCGGAGAGGTCGATGGTCTTGTCCAGGTGCAGGCCGGCCAGGACGTCCCCGCCCATTTCCCAGCCGCGGCTGAAGTCCATGTTGGACCATTGCAGGCTGTCGGCGTAAGTGTGGAGGCGCATCTGCGGCGCCGACATGGTGCCGTTGGCGGCGAAGTCGTTGGCCAGGGTCAGGAGCTCGGCCCGCTTGCCGGCGTCGGGGATTTCGGTGTTCCACAGGCCGCCCTGCAGTTCGGTGGCGAATTGGCCGACTCCGGCGCGGGCGGCGTCGGTCATGCCGGTTTGGATGGCGGCGTTGACGCTGCGCATGAAGGTGTCGACGTCGGTGTTTTCGTCCAGGGTGGCGCCGGGGACGACGTTGCCGTCGGCGTCGAGGACTGCGACGTCGGCGAGCTTCATTTTGAATTCCACCGGAACCGACATGGCGGAACCGTCCGAGAGAATCAGGTTCTGGTTGGTCTTGATGGAGATGCCGTCTTCCTTGGCGAAAAGCTCCTGCAGCTTGGTGCCGACGGCGGCGGTGTAGTCCTCGTCGGTGGCGAAGTCCGCGCGTTTAAGCCCGTGGAAGCCGGTCAGGTCCTGCAGGGTGGCGGTGGCGGGGTTCATGTCCACGGTGCCGTGGGACAGGAGGCTCTGGTGGCCGCTTATGCCGTAGAAGGAATCGATGTCGGCGGCAAATTTGCCGCCCTGGTCGGTGTAGCCGTCCCGGGCGGTTTTCATGACTTCAATCCCGTCGACCGTGGCGTCGACGCGGGTCAGGCCCAGGTCGGCGGCCAGGTTGCCGAGAATCTCGACCTTGTAGCCGGCTTGGGCGCCTTCAAGGGTGACGGCCCCTTCCTCGGCCTTGAAGCGCATGCCGTTGAGGCCGGCCGCGTTGTTCGCGGGATCGGCGGCGAACTTGGCCATGGCCGAGTTCATGTAGTCGACCAGGTCGCCGATGGTGGCGTCCTTGTTGTTGATGAAGTTCGCGCTCAGATAATCCATATCGAGGATTTCGGAGAAGGTCACGCTGTTGGCGGCGGAGTTGACGTTGGAACTGCCGCCTTCGGTGAGGCGGATTTGCAGGGGGCGGGAGTAGTTCAGCCCCTTGCCGTCGCACATGCTGGACACCTTGGTGTCGGCGTTGAAGGAGACCTCTTCGCGTTTCGGCTCGCCCATCTTGGAGCTGCTGTCGACGCCGCCGAGAGTTTTCAGCATCGGCGAATTGACGTCGCCCATCACCCGGTTGAAGGAGATGCTGGTCTGGTCCGGCGCGGTTATGATATGGGTGCCGTTCGTTAGGCCAAGTTGTTCGGCCGGGGTGGCTTTGCCCATGGTATGGCTGGCGGGGTCGGTGAATTCGTAGCTGAGGCCATGCTTGACGCCGGTGAGTCCGAAAGAAAGCTTGTCCTCCGACATGCCGAAGGACAGGCCGTCAAGGAAGGTGGCGTAATCGCCGCCGCCGGCGTCGGTCTTGCCGGATTTCCGTTTCTCCTCAATTAGGCTGTTGACTTTCTTGGTGAGGTCGCCGACGGTTTTGCAGTCGGTGGTGTCGATAGTCAGGTTGACGTAATTTCCGGCGTCGGAAATGCGGAGGTTGAACTTGCCTTCCTCGACCCCGAGGCCGTCGTTCAGGGCGCTGAGGGCGGTGTCGTTCCCCATGGTGTAAACGTTGCGGCCCTGGAGTACGGCTTTCCCCAGGCTGGAATCGTAGGCGGCGGTGCCGGCGATGCCGAGGTCGGTGGCGGTGGTGCCGGTGCCGACGTTTTGAATGCGCAGGGACCCGGTGCCGCGGGAGTTGTCCTCGATATGCAGGGCGCCGTCCTTGATGGAGGCGGTGATTTGCGCCTTGTCGGAATTATTGAGGGTGTTGACGACGTCGTCCATCGTATCGCAGGAGGAGAGGTCGATGATGGAAGAATTGTTGTTGGCGTCGGTGACGCGCACCGAGCCGCGGTAGGCGCCTTTGCCGCCGTTAAGTTGTTCCAGCTTGGCGGAATTGTCGACGCGGGTTTTCGAACTGTTGAGGCTGATGGAGCCGATTTTTTCCGAGACCGTTTCGCCGTCGGAATTCTTGATGTCGGCCAGGGCGGCCGTCTTGGAGGCGAAGCCCTTGGAGGTGTATTGGGCGGCGGTGGCGAGTTGGGCGGTCTTGAAGGAATAGCTGCCTTTCACCGCGTACTGGCTGGCGGTGGCGGTTAGGGATTTTTCGTTCGAGGATACGGCCGACTTCGCGTTCCAGAGTTTACTGGAGGCGAGGCTGGACATGGAGGTCCGGAATTTCAGCAAATAGGTGTTCACAGCCTGATAGGCCTGGAGTTTGAGTTCCTCGGTTTGTTTTTTGACTTCGAGTTTGGTGTAGGGTTTTTTCTCGATCGTCATGAGACTTTCGACAATCGAGGTGGTGTCGAAGCCGGAAACCATGCCGGTGACTCTGCTGGCAGAGGAGGATGAGGATGAGGAGGTGGAGGACATGACCGAATCCTTTCATATGGTCAACCGGCTGGCGCTAGAACGTCGGGGCCGTATTTCCGTTTATGCTTCGCTTCAGGCGGGCGTCAAGCGTCCGTATCTTGATTATCGGAACTTTTTTCCTGAACTTGAGGGGCAAGGTGAAAAAATTCCGTCGGCAAAGCATGCCGCAACTCGGGGACACGCACGAATGGCGTTGAAATAAGGGTAAAACATTCCTCCGTAGCCTGTTACGCGGACCCCTCCCCACGCGTCATTCCGGCGTCTATACAACCAACCGGGGTATAAACGGGCGGTTAAGCCGGAATCCAGGGGG
>JAVBQR010000201.1:0-14901 GCA_031548865.1 Planctomycetota bacterium | reverse complement strand
AAACGAAAGGCTCCGTAACGCCCTCATCCGGGAAACCGCCTTCGGCATCGGCGCCAGCTTCAAGATCCCCCTCGATCACGAGGTGATGGAGGAGGATTGGAGCGTCTCCCCCGTCACCCGCGCCAACCGGGACAAGGCCTGGAGCCAGCTCGGCACCTCCGGCTCGGGGAATCACTTTGTCGAATTCGGCGTCCTCACCCTGCCGGCACCGGCGTCCCTCTGGTCAGCCTCCGCCTCCTCCGGACGCCACGCCGGGCGGGAACTCCCGGCCGGGGAATATTTGGCGCTTCTCTCCCACTCCGGTTCCAGGGGGGTCGGCGGCCAAGTGGCGGAATATTACTCCAAACTCGCCGCCAAACTCCATCCCGAACTTGGCAAGGAACAGTCCTACCTCGCCTGGTTCGGTCTCGATTCGGCCGAAGGCCGGGAATACTGGCTGGCGATGGAACTGATGGGCCGCTACGCGGCGGCTAATCACCAGCTCATCCACCGCCGCATCGCCCGGCACCTCAAGGCCGAGGTCCTCGCCGATGTGGAAAATCACCATAATTTCGCCTGGAAGGAAAGCCACCTCGGCCGCGAGCTGGTCGTGCACCGGAAAGGCGCAACTCCGGCCATGGCCGGGGTGCTCGGCGTCATCCCCGGTTCGATGGGCACCCCCGGGTTTGTGGTGAGGGGGAAAGGGCACCCCGCCTCGCTAAACTCGGCCTCGCACGGCGCCGGACGGTGTATGAGCCGGAAAGCGGCAAGGTCCGCCTTCACCAGGCGGCAAATGCTCGCTTTCCTGAAAGAGCGCGGCGTCACCCTGCTTTCGGCCGGTCTGGACGAGTGCCCGATGGCTTACAAGGAAATCGACGCGGTGATGGCGGAACAGGCGGATTTGGTCGAAGTGGTGGCGAGGTTCGATCCCAAGCTGGTGCGGATGGCGGAGGGGGATAGGGCGGAGGACTAATCCTGCAACGCGGCAGTTGCGGGACCTGCATCCGCAAATGCCGCATGAAGTAAGGGTTGCCAGCTATCCGGCTGGGAATGGTGCATCACGGCGCGATGTTCCTTTGGCCAGGCAACCTATTGATCACACGACTGTTGTGGGTGCAGTTCCCACAACAGTCGCGTAGTAGGACTAAGCTGCTTTCCAGGAGGCGACGCGACTAATTCCCGCCGCCTTCCGTGGCCTTCGGCTCGGTGCCGCGCCGATTGATATTGGCCAACACCGCCGTCAGCTCATCGTCCATTTCTGCCAAACCCTCCGCCCGCACCGCCTGCTCCACCTCCAGCGTCCCCATCAGGTTATCCGCGTGCTTGCCCGACAATTCCTTGAGCTTGGTCTCCAGGAATAAGGCCCGCCGGCCCAGTTCCACCGCGCCAATCTGGTTCGCCACCCCCTTCAAAGTGTGGGCCAACCGGTGCGCCAGGACGAACTCTCCCTTCACCAGGGCAACCCCGAACCGCTCCGGGAAACCGGAATAGTCCTGAACGAATTTCCGCAACAGGCGTTGATACAATTGCGCATTGCCGGCCGACTGTTCCAAACCGAGATCCCGGTCGATTTCACCCGGCGCCGGATGCGCCGCCAGGGGCTCTCTAGGCGTACCCGGCTGCGAACCCGCCTCTCCGGCCGGTTCCGGTCCGCCCGCCGCCGTCACCGCATAACCCGCCGGTTTCAGGAAGCGCTGCAAACACTCCCGGAGTTCCTGGTAGATTAGCGGTTTCTCCAGGCAGTGGGCGAATCCCGCCTCGCGGTACTGCGCCCGCGTCGCGGTGGTGACGTTGGCGGTCAGGGCCACCACCGGCGTCTTCACCGCCATGGCGCGCAATTGTTCCATCGCCTCCATGCCGTCCAAAACCGGCATGTGGATATCCATGAAAATCAGCTGGTAGCCGCCGCCTCTCGCCGCCCGCTCGCGCACCATGTCGAGGCCGATCCGGCCGTTCCCCGCCACTTCGGCCTGCAACCCGAATCGGGAAAGATGCTCTTTCGCCACTTCCTGATTTATGGCGTTGTCCTCGCAGATCAGGACATCGCCCCGGAACAGCGGGTGCCGTTGCCGCGTCCCCGCCAGGTCCGGCAGCTCTTCCGGAGCTTCCCCTCCGGACGATTTTGGCAAGGTCAGCTCAAAGGAGAATTCGCTCCCCTTCCCCACTTCCGACCTTGCTTCCAGGCGTCCCCCCATGGCTTCGACGAGGCCTTTGCTGATCGGCAGGCCCAGTCCGATGCCGGCGTACGGCCGCTTCAGGCCGCTTTGGGTTTGAACAAACGGTTCGAAAATGCTCTGCAGCTGTTCCGGGTCCATGCCGATGCCGGTGTCGTGGACGGTGAAGAGGAAGGTGGCGCTGTCCGGCTTCTCCCTTAGCAGGGTCACTTCGAGGCGGACCGTTCCGATCTGGGTGAACTTGATGGCGTTGTCCACCAGGTTGACGATGACCTGGCGGAGTCTGGCAGCGTCGCCGTACACCCGGCTGGAAAAGACCGGTTTCTCAGGAAAAGCCAGGGCCAGGCTTTTCTCCCGCGCCTTCGGCCCCAGGATGGCGTGGCTGGTGTGGATGACCGAGTTCAAATCAAAGGCGGCGTTCTCCAGTTCGACCTTGCCCCGTTCGACCTTGGAGACGTCGAGGATGGCGTTGATGATGGTCAGGAGATCCCGGGAACTGGCGCGGATATTCTTCAGGTAGCCGTTGAGGCGCCTGTCGCCTTCCGGCAAATCCATCGCCAATTCGGAATAGCCCATGATCCCGTTCAACGGCGTGCGGCATTCATTGGAAACGTACACGAGAAAACTCGATTTCATCCGGCTGGCCGTGAGGGCTTTCTCCACGGCCTGCTTCAACTCCTCCTCCCGTTCCTCCAGTTCCCGGGTCGCCCGCTCCAGATCGGTGTTGTTCTGCACCAGCGCCGCCACCAGCAGGGCGGCCAGGAGTGACCCCGCCAACAGAGCCCAGTTCGCCTGGTCCCGGGTCCAATTGTAGGTCGGCCCGACCCGGAGGTACCAGTCGGAATGGAAGATGCGTAAATGCCGTTCGAGGTAATTCGGCCTGCCCGCGGCCCAGGATTTCCCGGCGCTTTCGGCGATGGTTTGATAGGATTCGTCGTCGGGATTGATGCGCCACAATTCGTACTCGTAGCCGTGGGCGGACATGCCGTCCAGGCCGGCGGCGCGGAGAATTTCCGGGAATCTCAGGCTGATGGAGACAATGCCCCAGAAACGTTTGCCGCCCCCTGTTGCAACCTCCTTCCACACCGGCAGGCGGCCGACAATCCCCATCCCGCCCTGGCGCAACCGGAACGGCCCCCCCATGACCAGGTCGTTCACCCGCTTCGCGAGGCGCGCCTCGCGGTTTCCCGCCCCTTCGCTGAAGAAATCCAGCCCCAGGATGTTCTCATTGCCTTCCACGGGGTAGGCTTCCCTGACCACGCCGTCCGGAGCGAGGGCGAGGGTGAGGATGAGCGGGTCGTCGAGAATCGCCGCCGCCACGGAGCGGAAATGCTTCGTGCTGTCGTCCTCCCGCAGGACCAGGGTGGCGATGATCTGGGTCTTGTAGAGGAATTTGCTGACGACATCCTGGATGGCGGCGCTTTTCTCCAGGACCAGGCGCTCGATTTCCTTGTATTCTAGCCGCGCCTTGATATTGATACTTGAAATTGTCAACACGAGTCCAAGCAGCAGAGTGATGAAAAAAGCGACGACGGCATTTCTGGACAAGGGGTTTCTGGCTGGCCGCGTGCGGGGGGGTGGTGGGGGAAGAGGCTGGGTAGTAGACATGAGGGGTGAGGATTCGTCTGGTCGACTTTTCAAAAAGTCAACTCAACTAGATTATTGCAAAATCACCGTTCGAACCGTCCCCTGGCGATTTTGTAAAACCGAAAACCCTTGGGGTTCAGGAAAAAACGATTTTTGCAAAGCGGCGATGGGCGGTTTAATCGCCGCTTTGCAAAACTTCACTACTCGATATCCTCCGGCGGCGGCAGCTTCTTGGCCAACGCCCGCACCTTGTCCCGCGCCTGCATCGGGAACCACACTTCCAGCAGGTGTTCGTCCGGGTACTCGTGCCAGTAAAGCACGGCGTCGCGGAGCAGCTGCAGGTAGGTGGCCAAATCCTCCGGCGGCAGGGCCGGCAAATCCTCGTGGGTCACCACAATTCGGAGCGGCAAGTCCTCCGGCAGGTCGCGAAGGGAATCCCAGAGGGCGTCCCAGTTTTTGCCGGCGAATTTCGGGAAATCCAGCCCTTCCCCGAGCGCCGTTACCAGGCTCTTGACGTCCTTCAGGCCGGCCTTGACCTTGGCCACCTGCACCGGGACGGTGTCGGTGTCAAACTCTATGGGGGGAGTGAAAAAACTGAACATGGGCGTCTCTCCTATTGCACATGGACGAAGGTGTCGTAATGGTCCGGCGTATAATACACCTCGCCCCGCTGGCCGAGAATCAGCCGCTGCGGCCCGGGTCCATGCACTCCCGGCGTGGGAACGACGTATTCGTGGTAATAACCGGAATGTTCGCGCGGCAATTGCCGGTTATTGTTGCGGTAGACCGTTCCGTCGTTCCGGTGGACGTTCTTTTCGCCGCGTTGTATCCGCTCGATGGTGGGACGCAGATCGACGGTATGGATGGGAAGGGTCCGGCCGGTGTTGATGTCGATAATCGTCACGCCGCTGACCTGATAGGGCGCGGATACGTGGGGTCCCGCCGGCGGAGCCGGCTGAGTCTCGACCCGGGGAAGCGGTTGCCGGGCCGTGCCGGGGCCAAACACCTTGCCGGGATCGAAAGCTGTGCCATGCCCGATCCCCGGACCTGATCCCGGACCTGAACTAGGACCTGCCGGCGGCGCTCCGTAGCCTTCGGTGACTCGGGGGATGACCACTCCGCCCGGCTGTGACGGTGGATAGGCCGGGGCGTTGGGGTTTTCGCCGTAAGTCGGCTCGTTCGGGGGATTATGATCCCGTCCCGGGGCGTTGCCGCCGGGGTGGCGGTAATCGGGCAGCCCGTGAACGACCGGAGGGGGCGGCGGCTCGCCATAGCCTTGGGTAACTTTCGGTATGATTACCGCGTCTCCGGCCCGGGCGGTGGTGTCGGTAAGGCAGGCGATCAAACCCAAGGTCAAGCCGGCGACCAGGATGCCGAGACCAACCCGGCGCAGCCGGCCCGCCGCGACGAAAGGCGTCCGGGCCCTCCCCGGCGAAACATGCCAACTACCTGGCAATACTGGGTAAACATGATTAATCACGGATTATCCTCTCTGAGAAAGGGGAAGCCCCGCGCGCAATGGCGGCAGCCTGAAATCCTGCCGTGGCGCCGCTTCCGCCCCGTTTAGCATAAGGCGTACTATAAACTACCGTTCCTGGCTGGTCAAGGACGATTAGGCATCCCCGGGACATTTTGCCCACGGCCGGGGCAGGGAGGAAATGCCACATTGCCAACGGCAATAAATAATGCTAATATGGCGGAGGTTGGTTCGAGGACCAAAGGCGGGAACCGCCGGAACGAGGGACTTTCGGGAGAAAGCATGATCCGCATCAGCATCGCGCGCCCAGATCGCGAAATTGAAGAGACCATCATCACCACTCCGGTGGAAATCAGCGTCGGCCGCAGCGCCTCCTGCAACTGCTGCCTGGAGTTCGATCCCCTGGTCAGCCGGATGCACGCCGTCATTCTCATAACCCCGCCCACGGTGAGAATCAAGGATCTGAATTCGACCAACGGCCTGGTGATCAACGGCGAAACGTACGGCGCCTTTTCCAACCAGAAGCTTTCCCAGCCGACGGAAATCTACGACGGCGACGTCGTTACCATCGGCCGCACCTCCTTTACCTTCAATATCATTCACGACACCCGTCCCGACGGTTCAGCCCGTTCCGGCACCGGCACCGGCACCGGAACTTCGCCCGGCCCGCGGGGGGCCACCGGCGGCACGCGCGGCACCTCCGCCAGCCGCTCCACCACCGGCATCAGCAATCCCGCCACCGTCGAAATCGAACCCGCCCTCGCCGGCAGGGCTGAAAAACCCTCCGACGGCAACACCTCGATCACCCAGGCGCCGCTCATGACCGTACCCGGTTACCGCCTGCTGAAGTTGATTCGGAACAGCCAATCCGGTGACCTCTACCAGGCGGCCGGCCTGGACGACCTCCGGGTCGTCGCCATAAAAATCATCAATTCCTCCACCCTCATCACCCCCAAGGTTATCGAGGATTTCCACCGGGAAATCGAAAACCTCCGCCGCCTCGAACACCCCAATCTGGTGAAAATCCACGGTGCGGGCGAATTGACCGCCCAGTCCCTCTATGTGGTCATGGAACACGCCGGCGGGCACGATCTCGCCAATATTCTTTCCGGCTTGCCGGGACAACGCCTGGCGCTCCCCAACGCCTACAACCTGGAATTGCAGCTCGCCAACGCGCTCTGTTACCTGCATTCCATGGGCCGCTTGCACACCGATTTGAAGCCGTCCAGCATCCTCATCCGCGACGATCACGGCCGCCTACGGGTAAAAATCATGGAACAGGGCCTGGCGCGTTTTCTGGACGAGACCGGCCTCCTTCCCCGCCCCGCCACCCCGAACAGCCCGGTGAAGCTGGGCTATGTCGCCCCGGAGACGCTGCAGCCGCTCTACGAGGCCAAGGCCAACGCCGACGTCTTTTCCCTGGCCGCCATATTCTACGACATGTTGGCCGGCCGCCCGCCCTACGCCTTCCGCCCCGGCACGCCTTACCGCGAAACGGTGGAAAAGGGGCTCATCACCCCGTTGGAGGAATTCATCCCCGATCTCCCCGAACCTCTGGCGGTGATTGTCGAGCGCGCCCTGTCCGCCGACCCCGAAAACCGCTACCAGAACGCCTGCGCCTTCCAGGAGGCGCTGGAAAACGCCTGGGTCTAGGGCTTGCCCGCAAGCGCCCACCCGGCCAACGATCGGCGTCGGAACGCCATATCCCTCTAAAAGGAGACCCCATGAGCCACCTGAAACAAATCGATTCCCCCCATGCCCCGGCCGCCATCGGCGCTTATTCCCAAGCCATCGAAGCCGGCGGCCTGGTCTTCACCTCCGGCGCTCTGGGTATCGACCCCGCCACGAAAGCCCTTCGCGAAGGCGTCAAGGAACAGGCCGAACAGGCCTTGAAAAACCTTCGCGCCATTCTCCAGGCGGCAGGCACCGACCTGGACAAGGTGGTCAAGGCGACGGTGTTCCTCGCCGATATCAAGGACTTCCCCGTAGTCAACGAAGTCTACATGGGCTATTTCGGCAAACCCTTCCCGGCCCGTTCCTGCTTTGCCGTCGCCGCCCTGCCGATGGCCGCCAAGGTGGAAATCGAGGTTATCGCGGCGAAGTGAGCTTAGTATTGGACTTTTATAAAACTTTCGGGAGAATCGAACGGCGGATCGCTCGATTCTCCCGATAGGTCCACATTGAGCAAAACTTCCGTTGACTAGGAACACCGCGCATGGATCCCTCCTCATTTATGTCATTCGTCGAATGCCTAAATGAACCCATCGTGATCGTCGATGCAAATGACGGCAGCATTATTTGGCGATCCAACAAATTCAAGGAAATCAGCAAAAACAAGCTGACCAAGCTGGGCGATCACATCGAATTCGCCAACCCCGCCACCTTCGACAAACGCCTCCTGTCATTCAACGACTCCGACACCCGGTCCCTGCGCCGCCGCCAGCCGACCCTGCCCGAATGGGACGGCACGCTCCGCGGTTATTCCTGGAACTGGGACGGCCGGGAAGTCATCACCATCATCCTCAAGGAATCGCTGAACCGGGCCGAAAGGGAGCGGCGCAACCGGGACGCCCTGACCTTCCTCTCCACCGCCAAGGAAATAGCCTCCGGCGACTTCAACAACGCCTGCCGGTTCATCTGCGAGGTGGCGGCCCGGACCATGCAGTTTTCCCGGGTGGGCATTTGGCGCCTGGACGAGAATTCCCGCGCGTTGTCCTGCGCCAATTTCTACGACCTGGAAACAAACGCCCATTCGCTGCCGCCGCCCCTGGACCTGACTTCCTATCCGATTTATCTGGAGCGTCTCGGCAATGAGCGTAACATCCTCATCCCCGACACCGAAACCGACCACATCCTCCCCGGTTTCTGCCAGGAATTCTACCCCGGCGTAAACATCCGCGCCCTCATGGACTGCCCCATCCGCATCGGCGGCAAGCTGGCCGGCGTGGTCTGCATCGACCTGCCCTTCGTCCACGACTGGTCGGCCGAGGAGCAGGCCTTCGGCGCCTCCCTCGCCGACTTCGCCGCCCTGGCCCTGGAAAGCCAGCGCGCCTCCAGGAACGAGCGCCTGGTCAACCACCTACTGGAAAACCTCCCCGACACCGCCTTCCGCTGCCGGAACGATTTCCCGACCTTCACCATGGAATACCTTTCCTCCAGCTGCCTGAACCTTACCGGCTATCCGGCCGAGGACCTCATCGACAACCGGAAGCTCTGCTTCTTCGACCTGGTGCACCCGGAGGATCTTCCCCACCTCAAGTACAAAAACCAGTCCACCCTGCTTTCCGACAAACCTCTCTCCACCACCTTCAGAATCGTCCATAAATCCGGGGAGATCCGCTGGGTTTGGGAACGGAGCCAGGTTATCGAGGTCAAGCCCGACAACCCGAACTTCAGCGTGGTCGAGGGCTTTTTCTGCGACGTCACCGAAAAACACCAGCGGGAGGCGGCGGAAAACGCCAACCGGGCGAAGTCGGAATTCATCGCGCAAATGTCGCATGAAATACGCACCCCGATGAACGCCATCCTGGGCATTTCCGAAATCCTCCTCCACGACACCAACCTTTCCGACTGGCACCGGAAATACCTCCAGGACATCAAGGTCTCCTCCGATTCCCTCCTCACCATCATCAACGATATCCTCGACCTCTCCAAACTCGAGTCGGGGAAGATGAGCCTGTCGCCGATTTTCTTCGACTTCAAGCAGATGATCGACAACATCTGCTCCCTCACCATGTACCTGGCGGGAGAGAAGAAGCTGCAATTCCGCTACGAAACGGAAGGCGACCTCCCCGTCTGCCTCTACGCCGACGACGTCCGCATGCGCCAGGTGCTCCTGAACCTGCTCGGGAACGCGGTGAAGTTCACCGACAGCGGGACAGTCACCCTGCGGGTTGTTTCCGGCGTGGGCTGCCTGAGGTTCAAGGTCGTCGACACCGGCGTCGGCATCAAGGAGGAGCACCACACCGAACTGTTCCGGCCCTTCGTGCAGCTGGAAAAGGGGAAGGGCGGAAAATTCCAGGGCACCGGCCTCGGCCTCTCCATCATCAAGAACATCGTCGAACTGATGGGGGGGACCCTGGAACTGTCGAGCGTGTACGGCGAGGGGACCACCTTCATCGTCACCCTGCCGAAGGTGGTCGGCAGCGAAAAGGAACTCCGTTCGGAAATCGTCCCCACCGGCATGACCTACGCCCCGGCGACCAGGATCCTGATCGTCGACGACAACGAGATCAACCTCGCCGTCGCCGACGGCCTGATGAAGACCATCCACGGGGTCAGTTGCGATTTGGCCCTGTCGGGACTGGAGGCGGTGCGGATGGCGAGGGAAACGGAATACCACCTGGTTTTCATGGATCACATGATGCCGGACACCGACGGCGTCGAGACGGCGCGGCTGATCCGGAAACTCGGCGGCCACAACACCGTCGTCCCCATCGTCGCCCTCACCGCCAACGCGGTGGTGGGCGTGCGGGAAAAGCTTCTGGAAAGCATGAACGATTTCCTGGCGAAACCGATCCAGAAAAACGAGCTCGAGACCATACTCTACAAGTGGCTGCCGATGGACCTCCGCCTCGGCCGCCGCGACGCCTCCGGCGTGGCGGGGGGGGAGGCCGCCGCCGCCCCCGAGTCGACGAAATTCATCGCCGGGCTGGCGGACATCGCCGATCTCGACAGCGCCATCGGCCTAGACAACGCCGCCGGCCATCAGGACACCTACGAACATTCCCTGAAGCTCCTCTGCGACAAAATCCCCATGATCACCCAGCTGATGGAGGATCTCCTCGAACACGACGACATCAAGGAGCTGGCCATCCACGTCCACGGCATGAAGAGTTCCCTCGCGGCGGTCGGTTCGGTGCGCCTGTCGGAAATGGCCAAGGAACTGGAGAAGGCGGCGCGGGAGGACGACCGGGCCTTTTGCCGGGAAGGTTTAATGCCCTTCGTGGCCGATTTGCGCCGGCTCGGTAACCGCCTGCGGGAGCTGTTGTCCGAAACGGCCAAATCGCGGCTCATGAAAATCCCTCCCCGCCGGCGGGAACCCGGCACGCCGGAGCGGGGTCTGCCGCAATTGGCCGAGGCCCTCAAGTCGTACGATCCCGAGGCGATTCACGCCTGCCTTGCGCCGCTGTTGCAGAGCGATTTCCCCCCGCGCGAGACCGCGGCGCTGCTGGAAATCCGCAAGTGTGTCGACGCGTTCGATTACGAGGGGGCACGGGAGAAGCTGAAGGAAGTCTTCGGAGAACCCGCCAACGCGGACGACGCTTCGGAAGCGTCGTGACCATCGCGGGTTTTGACGGGCAAGCGTGTGCGAGGAGTAATTCATGAGTTCCGAGGCGAAGCCGGTGATTCTGGCCATCGACGACGATGCGGTAATTCTCAACACCGTCATCTCGACCCTGAAAAACGCATACAGCGTCCGCCCCTTCACCAGCGGCGAACTGGCCTTGAAATTCCTGGCCGATCAGAACGCCAATCTCATCCTTCTCGACTGCCACATGCCGGGCCTTTCCGGCTTCGAAGTGCTGCGGCGCCTGCAGGCCGACGAAAAAAACCGGGACATCCCGGTGATTTTCGTCACCGGTTCCACCGAGGGCGAAAGCGAGGTGGAAGCCCTGGAAATGGGCGCCGTCGATTACATCCACAAACCGGTCAAACCCAGCGCCCTCCTGACCCGGGTGCGCCTCCAGCTGGAACTGCAAAGCCACCGCCGCCACCTCGAAGCCCTGGTGGCCGAGAAGACCCGCAACCTGAACGCCGCCTACAACAAGCTCAAGATTCGCGAAGACATCACCCTCGGCCTCCTGGCCCGGGTCACCGACCTCCGCGACGCCGACACCGGCGAACATATCGAACGCACCACCGGCCTGGTGCGGATTATCGTCGCCGACCTCCTCGCCAAGCCCTGTCCCGGCTACGAGCTCACCCCCTTCGAGGCGGACGACATCATCAAATCGGCGAAGCTCCACGATCTCGGCAAAATCGCCACCCCCGATCATATCCTCCTCAAACCCTCGCGCCTCACCGCCGACGAATTCGCCACCATCAAGCAACACCCGGTGGTCGGCGAACAACTGCTCGCCGACTTCATCCGCCAGATGGAGGATTCCTTCCTGAACACCGCCCGGGACATCACCTACAGCCACCACGAGCGCTGGGACGGCGCCGGCTATCCGCAGGGCATCAAGGGCACCGAAATCCCCCTCTCCGCCCGTATCGTGGCGATAGCTGACGTCTACGACGCCCTGACCTCGCAGCGCCCCTACAAAGAGGCCTACAGCCACGAAAAGTCCGCGGCCATCATCATCTCCGAGGCCGGCAGCCACTTCGACCCCAATCTGGTGCAGGTCTTCGAAAGACATCTCGACGAAATCGAGGATCTGTATCTCCAAATACACTGCGTAAGCGAAAGTGCGGGGCAGGCGGCGGGAAATGCGTCGTAGCGAGCCTGCCTTGAACCGTTTCCAGAGGCCAATCATGCCGGCATACCACGCCACCTCTAAAAGCGCCAGCCCCGCGCGTATCGCCCAGGATCCCCTCAAGGGCAAATTGCGGAACCGCTCCAACGGATTTCCCCTGGCCCTGTGCGCGTTTTAAGGTAATCCAAGTATGGACACCCCCCAGGACACCGCCGCCGTAGGCCTCGACGCACTCGCCCCCGAAGCGTTGCGCGAACGCCTCGCCGACGCCTTGGAGGAAAACGAACGCCTGCGGCTTACGGTCGCCCGCAAGGAACGGTCCAATCTCACCCTCGCCCAATTGAACGAGCAGTCCGAACGCCTGTGGGCGGCGCACGAGGAGGAGAAGAAACTTCAATACATTTACAACGACCTGCTGTTGAAAAACACCCCGAACACCGTGTTGCTCTTCAATGAGAGCCTGCGTTACGTGCTCGGCAGCGAACGCTATTCGCCTTTGGTGGCGGACAGCCCGGGCGGGCTGGTAAACAAGCCGCTTCTCCAGATCTTCTCCACGAAAGTCGATCCCGAATGGGTCGAGAAGATTCACGCCTCCGCCCAGGCGATTCTCCGGAGCGGCGACAGCCGGCGCTTTTCCGACACCATCGGCATCGGCGACTCACCGCCCCTCGAGGCGCAGATTCTCATGGGGCCGATCATGGAGGAAGACGGCCGCATCCGCGGGGTCATCATCACCATAACCGACGTCTCCGAACTGGTCGCCGCCCAGCGGAAAGCCGAGGAGGCGGCGCGGGCCAAGAGCGATTTCCTGGCCAACATGTCCCACGAAATCCGCACCCCGATGAACGCCATCATCGGCATCACCGAGATTCTCCTGCACGGCGGGGATTTGGGGGAAAGCCAGCGGAAATACGTCGGCGACATTAAACAGTCCGCCGACTCCCTCCTGGCCATAATCAACGACATTCTCGACATCTCGAAACTGGAAGTCGGCAAGATGAGCCTGGCGCCGACCACCTTCGACTTCGGCCTGTTCCTGGAGAACATCCGTTCCCTCGCCGCCTACCTCGCCGGCGAGAAGGGCCTGGCTTTCGCCTACGAGACGGACGGGGAGCTCCCGGCGTTTTTGCTTGCCGACGACCTGCGGCTGCGGCAGGTGATAGTCAACCTGTTGGCTAACGCGGTGAAGTTCACCCCGGCCGGGAAGGTGACCCTGCGGGTTGGCGTCCCGGGGACGACGCTCCGCTTCGACATCCAGGACACCGGCATCGGCATCCGCCCCGAGGATCAGGCCAGCCTCTTCCAGCCCTTCCGGCAAGTGGACTCCACCCGCAACCGCCGCATCAAGGGGACTGGCCTCGGCCTGTCCATCGCCAAGAATATCGTCGGCCTGATGGGCGGCTGCATCAGCCTGGTGAGCGAGTACGGCCAGGGCAGCACCTTCTCGGTGGTCATCCCGAAGATCGCCGGCGAGTCCGGCGGCTTGGCGACCAGCGGCGCGCCATCGCGGTACGTCTACGCGGATACGGTCCGCATTCTGGTGGTCGACGACAACGAAATAAATCTGTCGGTGGCGGCGGGCCTCCTGAAGACCCTGCACGGTTTGGACAGCGACCTCGCCCTGTCCGGCGCCGAGGCTTTGGAAAAGGTGGCGGCCGGACGTTACGATCTCATTTTCATGGATCACATGATGCCGGACCTGGACGGCGTGGAAACGGCCGCCCGCATCCGGCGGATGGAGGGCTGGCGGAAGACCGTGCCCATCATCGCCCTGACGGCGAACACGGCGGCGGGCGCCAGGGAAATGCTGTTGGCGTCGGGCATGACCGATTTCCTGGCCAAGCCCATCCAGAAAGCGGAACTGGAGCGGGTGCTCGCGATCTGGATTCCGGCCGGCTACCGGCGCGAACGGCGCCCCTCCCCCGCCTCAGCGGCGGGCGGCGACGGCGAGGCCGGCGGCGTGTACGACGGGATTACCGCCCGGGTGGCGGAGTGGCCGGAAATCAACGTGGTGGACGGCATGGAGACGGCGGCGAACCAACGCGAGGTTTATGAACGCTCCCTGAAGCTCCTGCGGGACAAGATTCCGAACCTCCTGGCCGTTCTGGAGAGTGCGCTGGCGGAACGGGATCTCGGGGCGCTGGCGATCCATGCGCACGGGATGAAGAGTTCGCTGGCGAGTGTCGGCGCGGGGGCATTGTCGCATCTCGCCAAGGGTTTGGAGCAGGCGGCGCGGGGTGGCGATCTGCCGCATTGCCAGGCTTGTATGCCGGGGTTTGCCAGGGATTTGCGGAGCCTCGAACGGAAGCTGGTCAGGGTCTTTCAGGAGGCCGGGGCGGCGGGTGCGGCGGTTCCGAAGGGAAGCAAGGAGGTTCTGCGGGAAAAATTGGCGAAGACGCGGGAAGCTTTGCGGCTGTACGATACGGATGCGATTGGGGCGGGACTCCTGCCGCTGTTGGGCTTCGATTTCGGCGGCGAGACTAACGCGCTCCTGGGAATTCTCAAGGACAAGGTGGACGCCTTCGATTACGACGGGGCGGCGGAATTCATCGCCTTCCATTTTCAGTGATTCCCGCATGGCCAGCGGAAAACAGTCCAACTGGTCATTCCGAGCGGTAGCGAGGAATCCGGGGGTCGCGGGGCGCCGAGTTTGAACCGCCCCCATTTGGCTCGTTGACCCTACCCCCAACCAGCCGAAATCAGGGCGTTTGGGGAAAGGCCGACAAGCCGAATGCAAGAGGGCATTCCCCAGCGTTCCGAGACCCCCGGATTCCTCGCTACCGCTCGGAATGACAGTCGCAGCGTTGTTTGCGGATAATGCGGCCTGTTCTTTATCGTTCTGATTTGTAACGGGTTGTCCTTATTTCAGCGCCATTTCGAAAATTTTTCCAAAATTTTATCTTGCCCTGCCTGAACGCGGCTATAACCCATAATCAGAAGTAGTGCTCTGCGCAGAGCCAGCGGTTGCAGTACCCGATTGGAAATCCCGGTCATGCTGGGTCCAAAGGGTTCGTACCGAACGTCTATTGGGATTGTGGAAAGGTGTATCGTCCCGTCAGACGAGGAAGAAAGGGAGGAATTCACTTTTTCAGCCTGCGGTTAGGCGGAAAAAGTTATTTCCGAGCGAGCTGACGAAGTATGACGGGACGAGACACGTTTTCACAATTTCAATAGGCGTTCGGTACCCTTAAGGCGTGCCAGTGCGATTTAACGGGTCGCGGAGGAGAAGAAGGCGGGTAGTTAGGCCATCCTAGAGCACGCCGGG
>JAVBQR010000021.1:0-34649 GCA_031548865.1 Planctomycetota bacterium | reverse complement strand
CCGCGGGCCCGGGGACGCCCCTCCCCACAACGCCTCTCACCCCGGCCCTGATCGGGGGGGCCGGGGTGATTCCCGGGGCTATCCCCGGGGGCATTGTTTGGGGGGGGGTCGAGTCGATTGGCTATTACTATCTTCCGGGCGGCGAGACCTACCTGGTGATTTTCATCATCCTTCTCGTGTTCCTGGCCATTCGTCCACGCGGGCTTCTCGGCCGCTGAGGGCTTGTCCAAAAATATTTTTGGACAGCGCCCAACGCGGCGGAACTGGCTTCCGGGCGGTTTTGTCGGGCATTCTTGGCTAGATTGGTGATCCATGAACCGAAATTTAAAAATAGCGCTGGCGGTTGTGGCGCTGGCCGTTTACCTGATTGGCGTGCCATGGCTCTGCGCCGGAAGAAACTACTATCTCGGCGTCATCACCACCGCCTCGGTCCTGTCGGTCATTTGCGCCGGGGTATGGCTCATTTTCTACATCGGGCGCATTAACATCGGCCAGGGCGCCTTCGCCCTCATCGGCGGTTATGCGGCGGCGGTGTGCATCACCAAGTTGGGCTTGTCGTTCTGGCTGGCCTTGCCGTTGGCGGGGCTGGTGTCGATGACCTTGGGGATCCTCATCGGCATGCCGCTCCTGAGGCTGAAGGGGGTTTATTTTTCCATGATAACCCTGAGCCTCACCGAAACGGCCCGGCTGGCGGCCCAGAGCCTGGTGCCGATCACCAACGGCCCCAAGGGCATCCTGAACATTCCGCTGCCGGGCGAACTTTCCCTTTTCGGGGTGACCCTGATTCCCGATTTCGCCAGCGTGGAAAACAAGCACCTCGCCATGTTTTACCTCGGGGCGGTGCTCCTGATCCTCACCTTCGCCGCCCTCTACCGCATCGTGAACAGCCGCCTGGGCTGGCTGTTCCGGTCCTTGCAGCAGAACGAGGACCTGGCCTCCTCCTTCGGGGTCGACGTGCCGCGGCTGCGGGTCATCGCCTTCGCCATCTGCACCTTCCTCGCCGGCATCGGCGGCGGCTTTTTCGTGGCCATGCAACAGAGCATCTACCCCGCCACCTTCACCGTCCAGGATTCGACCTATTTCCTGCTTTACTGCTTCCTCGGGGGCCTCGGCAACGTCTTCGGGGCGGCAGTCGGGACTTTCGTCCTGTTCCTTGGCTTCGAGTCGTTGCAGGGCCTGAACCAGTATCAGCCGCTCATTTACGCCCTGCTGATGATTGGCATGATGTTGTGGCTCCCGAACGGCATCCTGAGCCTGCGTTTGCCGTTCACCGGCGCTTCCCGGGCGCCGCAGCCCAGGAGTGGAACGGAAGGGAAAAGATAAATGGCCATCATGGAAGTGAGAAACTTGACCCGGCGCTTCGGCGGCCTTTACGCGGTGAACAACGTTTCCTTCGACGTGAACGACGGGGAAATCCTCTCGGTAATCGGGCCGAACGGGGCCGGGAAAAGCACCCTGTTCAAGCTCCTGTCCTCGTTCCTCAGGGCGACCGCCGGCAGCGTCGTTTTCCAGGGCGAGGAAATCACCTCGCAGAAACCGCACCTGGTCGCCCGCAAGGGCGTAATCCGCACCTTCCAGGAAACGACCATCTTCCGGAACATGACCGCCCTGGACAACGTGGTGGTCGCCCACCACCTGCACAGCCACGCCTCCCTGTGGGGCTTCTTCTTCGGCACGCGCCTGGCCAGGAAGGACGAGGCGGCCTTCCGCGCCAGCGCCGAGGAAATCGTGCACTTTCTCGGCATCGGCGGCGTGAAAAACGAGCTCGCCAAGAACCTTCCCCACGGGCATCTGCGCACGCTCGGCATCGCCATGGGGATGGCGGCGGCGCCGAAGATCCTGCTTTTGGACGAGCCCTTCGCCGGCATGAACGCGGACGAAACGGAAACGGCGCTGGGCTTGGTGAAGGGCATTCGCGATCGCGGGGTGACGGTACTCCTGGTCGAACACGACATGCCGGCGGTGATGAAGATTAGCGACCGGATTGTGGTGCTCAATTTCGGCGAAAAAATCGCCGAAGGGAAACCTGCCGAGATACAGTCGAACCCGGTGGTAATCGAGGCTTACCTGGGGCAGGAAGACGAGGAAATCGGCATATGAGCGCATACTTCGAGACGCAAAACATCTATGTGAATTACGACCAGGTCCTGGCGGTGCGCGGGGTGTCGATTCAAATGAAGGAAGGCGAAACCATCGCCCTCATCGGTTCGAACGGCAGCGGCAAGACCACGATTCTCCGTGCCATCACCGGTCTCAAGAGGATCAGCGAAGGCGAGATTTGGTACGACGGCCAGCGTATCGACGGCCTTTCAACCCACGCTATCGTCTCCCGCGGGATTACCATGGTGCCGGAAGGGCGCCACGTCTTCCCGCTGATGTCGGTGAAGGACAATTTGCTGATGGGGGCGTTCCTACGCCGCGACAAGCGGGAAATGGCCGACACCCTGGAAAAGGTCCTGAACCTTTTCCCGCGCCTGCGGGAACGCTATTCCCAGGCCGCCGGCACCATGTCCGGCGGCGAGCAGCAGATGATGGTCATCGGCCGCGCCCTCATGGCCAAGCCCCGCCTCCTGATTATGGACGAGCCGTCCCTGGGCGTGGCGCCGAAGTTCGTGCAGGAAATCGCCCGCGCCATCGTCAACATCAACAAGAACGAAGGGGTGTCGGTCATTCTGGTGGAACAGAACTCCCGCATGGCCCTAAAGGTCTCCAGCCGCGCCTACGTCATGTCCATCGGCCGGGTGGTCCTGAACGACGAGTCCCACCGCCTGGTTCGTGACGACCGGGTCCAGAAGGCTTACATGGGTGAAATCACCGCCACCGCCGGGAGTCAGTAGACTGATATTTTCATAATTGATCGAATTGGAGATGCTGGATGTTTGCCGGCAACCTTGGCCTTAGCGTCGCCGCCGCCCTGCCGATAGCGGCGCTGTTAATTCTCCTCATCGGCTTGAAATGGACGGCGGTTCGCGCTTCCCTGGCCGGATTCGCCTTGGCGGTTTTGGTGGCGGGCGTGTTTTTCCTGACCTCGGCGGAGCAAATCGTCGACGAAGCGCTCAAGGGGGCCTGGAACAGCGTATCGATCATCATCGTCATCATTCCCGCCATCCTGATTTATGAAATCAGCCTGCAAGCCGGCGCCTTTCCGGCCATCCGCCGTGAACTGACCCGGCTGCTGCCGGACCGGATGCTGCAGGTGTTGACGCTGGGTTGGTGCTTCGCCAGTTTTCTGCAGGGACCTTCCGGATTCGGCGTGCCGATTGCCGTAACCGCTCCGCTCCTTATCGCCATCGGGGTCAAGCCCCTGTGGGCGGTGGCGATCCCCTTGTTGGGGCACGGATGGGCAAATACCTTCGGCACACTGGCCCTGGCCTGGGAGGCCCTGGTGCAGCAGGTCAAGTTGTCGCCGGCCGAGTGGCTGTTGACGGCCGGCTGGACGGGTTTGTTCCTGTTTCTCATGGCGGTGCTGGGCGGCTTGTTCATATGCTGGTTTTACGGCGGGGCGCGGGGGATATGGCACGGTTTGCCGGCGGTGTTGGTCCTGGGGGTGACGATGGGCGGCGGGCAGATGCTGTTGGCCCGGGTTCTGCCTTCGCTGTCCACGGTCATTCCCACCACGCTGGCGCTGGGGTTGGCGATATTGCTGGCGCGCTTGCCGCGTTACTCCGGCGCGAATGATTTTTCCAGCCCCATTATGGAGCCGGTCGCGGAGCACGCGTCGGTCGAGCCGAAAAGTCTCGGCTTGCACCAGGCCATGCTCCCTTATTATGCCCTGACGGTAATCTCCCTGGTGGTGCTCCTGGTTAAACCGCTGAAGGCGTTTCTCGCCCGGTTCGCCACCGGCATGGCTTTTCCGGATCAGGTAACTGGCCTCGGTTTCGCCAGCCCCGGCTCGGCGAATTATTCGCCCATCGCCTGGCTGACCCATTCCGGCTTCTTCCTGTTGCTCTCCGCCGTGCTGGCCGGCGTCTACTATTATTATCGCGGTAACATCGGCCGGGCCGACGTCGACCGGGCCTGGCGGCAGACCTTGAAGAAGGCGGTGCCGGCCTCGTTGTCGGTAGTGCTTTTGATCGGCATGAGCAAGGTCATGGGCGGCAGCGGCCAGACCGACGCCCTGGCGCATTCGGTCGCCGGCGCGACCGGAAGCTGGTACGGTTTTCTGTCCCCGCTGATTGGGGTGCTGGGCGCGTTCATGTCGTCGTCGAACGTAAGCTCGAATATTCTGTTTGGGCAATTCCAAGCCTCGACCGCGGCGTTGACCGGGTTCGACCCCGCCACCATTTTGGCGGCGCAGACCAGCGGCGGCGCGCTCGGGTGCATGATTTCACCGTCCAAGGTGATGCTTGGCGCGACCACCGCCGGCGTTGCCGGACAGGAGGGGCTGATCATCCGCCGGCTCCTCGGGGTGTCGATAATTTCCGCCGCGACGATAGGCTGCCTGGTGATGTTGTTCGGGCGGTGACGCCGGTCGCGAAAGGAAATGATGAAAATATTTTTTCACCACAGAGTCACAGAGAGCACAGAGGTTCACAGAGTTCTTGATAATTGGGACAAACAGAGAATCCGAAAAACAATAGAAATAAACAAACTATCCCAGACTTTTTTCAGTTACTCTGTGAGCCTCTGTGCTCTCTGTGTCTCTGTGGTGAAAAAAAATGTCCGCCATTTCACTTCGAAGCCGGTGGAAGTTTGCGGTGGTCGGGGTTAACCGAATGAGAGGGTATGAAATGAGAGGGTTTGACATGTCTGGCAATTTTCCCCAATCCGAAGTTCCCTTCGACCTGGTTCTCCGCAGTCGCCGGACCGTCACTGAGGGCGGCGTGGTTCCGGCCACGGTGTGCGTCCGGGACGGGCTTATTGCAGCGATCGGCGAATACTCCTGGCGGCCGGCCGCAAAGGAGGAGCGGGACCTGGGCGACTGGGCAATCCTCCCCGGCGCCGTCGACCCGCACGTGCACTTCAAGGAACCCGGACCCCGCAGCCACCGCGAGGATTGGGAAAGCGGCTCCAGGCAGGCGGCGGCAGGCGGAGTGACGACGGTGGTGGAGATGCCCCTGAGCGTTCCCTTGACTGTCGACAAGCCCGGCTTCGACGCCAAGCTGGTGGTGGCAGGCAGGAAATCGCTGGTGGATTTCGCCCTGTGGGGCGGGATGAACCGCTTTGCCGAGGGGCATTACCGCGAGATGCACGAACTTGGTTGCGTCGCCTTCAAGGTGTTCATGTCGACCGACCCGGACAGCCCGCGCTTGGGCGATTACCATTTGCTTGAAGCTTTCAAGGAAGTGGCGGCTTTGGGCGCGGTGGTGGGGATTCACGCCGAGAACTGCGAAATCATCGACAGCATGGCCGAGGCGATGGCGAAGGCGGGCCGGGCGGACGCGATTGCCCACCTCGAATCCCGGCCGGACGTCGCGGAAGTGGAGGCGGTGCAGCGGGCGCTGTTGTTTGCCGGGGAGACGGGAATAAAACTCCACATCTGCCATTTGTCCTCGGCGAAAACGGCGGACGTCATGCGCTGGTATCGGGGGCGGGGAGTGGACTTGACGGTCGAGACCTGTCCCACCTATTTGACCCTGGACGACACGGTTTTCGCGCGTTGCGGCGCGCACGCGAAGTGCAATCCGCCCATCCGCAACCGCGCCAACCAGGAGCGGCTGTGGGAAATGCTGTTCGCCGGGGAAATCAATTGCCTGGGTTCGGACCATTCCCCCTATCTCGACGAGGATCGGGACAAGAACCTTTGGGATGTGCCGCCGGGTTTGTCCGGGATCGACTTGATGCTCCCGGTGATGCTGGACGAAGGGGTCAACAAGCGCGGTCTCGGCTTGGACCGTTTGGCCGAACTCGTGTCGACCAACAGCGCCAAGCGTTTCGGTCTGTACCCCCGGAAGGGAGTGATTCGCCCGGGCGCCGACGCCGACTTCGCGGTGATTGACACCGGGGCGGAGTGGCGCTGGTCGTGGCGGCATAGTCTCGGCAAATCGCAGGCCAAACTGACGCCGTACGAAGGTCGGGAATTCAAGGGCAAGGTGATGGCGGCGTATGTCCGGGGGCGTTCCGTTTATGACGGCGCGGCGAACCGGGTGACGCAGGAACCGGGATACGGGCGCTTCATCCGGCCCGAGTGGCCCAAGTGACTGGAGAGGGTTTGACATGACGGCTTCGGTAGTCAGGGCGAATACATACCGCGACTCGATTTTCCTCATGAAACTTTCGGTTCTGGCCGCCAAGGAAAGCGGCGCCGAGACCATCTCCGCCATGATGGCGACGGATCGGAACAAGGAGCTCTTCAGCACCTCCGGCTTGCTTACTCCCGAAATCGCCGCCGCCAAACCGAACGACCTGGCCATTGCCATCAAGGCCGAGGGCGAAGCGGCGGAGCGGGCGGTGGCGGCGGTGTTGCGCTTGTTGGACGAGGCTCCGGTGCAGTCCGGCGCCGGCGCCGGCGCGGCCGTCCGCCCCAAGAGCATTCGCCAGGCAGTGCAGGCGGCGCCGGCGGGTGAAGTCCCGAATCTGGCCTTGATTTCGGTGGCCGGCGACTACGCCCGCTTGGAAGCGGCCACGGCGCTGGCGGCCGGCATGGATGTGATGCTGTACAGCGACAACATTTCCATTCGCGACGAATTGGCGTTGAAAAAAATGGCCCGAGCCAGGAAGCTCCTGGTCATGGGTCCGGATTGCGGCACGGCGTTGGTCGGAGGCGTTCCCCTCGCTTTCGCCAACCGGGTCGCGAAAGGCCCAGTCGGGGTAATCGGCGCGTCCGGAACCGGGCTCCAGGAAGTGCTGTGCCTGTTGGACCGCATGGGCGTAGGCATTACCCAGGCTTACGGAACCGGGGGGAGGGATCTCAAGGACGAGATCGGCGGCCTGTGCGCCTTTACCGCGCTGGAACGGCTGGTCGACGACCCTGAAACCAAGGCCCTGGTGGTCTTGGGAAAACCACCCGGGGAGAAGACGCGGGCGAACCTGCTGGCACGGTTGCGGCAGGCGGGGAAACCGGTTTTTGTCCACTATATCGGAGCGTCGGATTACGCGGCGGAAAGGGAAGCCGGCTTGACCCCGGCGGCGGATTTGACCGAACTCGCCGTTCTCGCCGCCCGGCATTTCCGGCCTGAAGCGAAATTGGACGGAGCCGACGATCAGCCGAAATTTCCCGCCGGGTCGCAGCCGGGTTATCTCTGCGGCGTTTTCGGCGGCGGGACCCTGTGCCAGGAGGCGGCGGAAATTGCCGGTCGGAACCTGCCGGGACCCAAGGCCTCCAACCTCAAGGTGGCGGGCTTCCAGACCGTGCACGGCAACGACTCCTTCGCCGGCCACGTGTTCTGGGATTTGGGCGAAGATGAATTCACCGTCGGCCGGCCGCATCCCATGATGGCTCCGGATTTGAAGATGGAGCGGGTGGTGGCGGCGCTGACGAATCCGGCGGTGGCGGTGGTTCTAATGGATATGGTGATAGGCTACGGCGCGCACGGCGATCAGGCGGCCTTGGCCCTGGCGGCATTGGCGCGGGCGGCGGGGATCAGCAAAGGTGCGAGCCGGAGGAAAATCGTCGTGGCCTCGGTGTGCGGCACCGACGCCGACCGGCCCTCGCGCCGCGATGAGGTGGAAAAACTGCGCGCGGCCGGGGTAACTGTCCTGGCCTCGAACGCCCTGGCTTCGGCCTGGGCGGCGCGGGCGGCGGCGGGCGGAATATGAAACGGTTCCGGCAATGTCACCGTTTTATCCCGCCATCGGTATACCACCTTTTTGCAGGAGAATTGGCATGACCCAGAACCGACCCAATGTCGTCGCCATAGGCGTGGACGTTTTTGACGCCGCCTTCGCCGACGGCGGCTTCCCCCTGTCCCACCTCGACTGGACCCCGCCGGCCGGCGGCGACACGGCGCTGGTCGACCTCCTGTTCCGCCTCGAGACGGAATGCCGGGATGAAAATGGGGAATCGCTAATCGACCGGGCAAACGCCGAGGCCTTCGACCGCATGCGGCGCTGCCAGCCGATTCTCCGCCGGGTCCGGCCGGCGCACCAGGTCATCAAGGGTATGACCAAAAACACCATTCTCCACGCCGGTCCCCCCATCGCCTGGGAGGACATGTGCGGGCCGATGCGGGGGGCTTATCTCGGCGCCATCAAGTATGAAGGCCTGGCCCGGGACGACGCCGAGGCGGAACGCCTCATGGCCGCGGGTAAAATCGAATACGGTCCGAATCACCATCGCGGCGCCGTCGGGCCAATGACGGGGATGATATCCTATTCCATGCCGGTGTTCGTGGTCGAAAACGCCGCCTTCGGCAACTTGGCCTTTTGCACCGTCAACGAGGGCATCGGCAAGGTGATGCGTTTCGGCGCGAACGACCAAAGCGTTATCGACAACCTGAAGTGGATTGAAACGGTCCTCGCTCCCGCCATGGACCAGGCCCTGCAGCGTCTCGGGGGAGTTGACCTGAAAGTGATCATGGCCAAGTCGCTGGCGATGGGCGATGAAATGCACCAACGGAACGTCGCCGCGAGTTTGAATTTCCACAAGGCGATCGCGGGCGAATTTTTTGCCGCCCTGTCCGGCAATCCGGACGGACAAAAGGCGGTCGAGTTTATCGCCGGCAAGAACGAGCAGTTCTTCCTCAACCTGGCCATGGCCGCCTGCAAGGCGATTATGGACCCGGTCCGGGACATCCCCTATTCGACCGTCATCACCGCCATGAGCAGGAACGGTGTGGACTTCGGCATTAATATTTCCGATCTCGGCGGCGCCTGGTTCACCGCGCCCTGCCTGAATCCGCAGGCGCTTTATTTCCCCGGTTACTCCGAAGCCGACGCCAATCCCGACATGGGCGATTCCGCCATCGTCGAGTGTTACGGCATCGGCGGCTGCGCCATGGGGGCGGCCCCGGCGGTGGTCCGTTTCGTCGGCGGCGGCGGTTCCGCGGACGCCGTCCGTTATACGGAATCGATGCGGGAAATCACCTGCGGCCCCAACCCCGACATGCCCATCCCCGCGATGGATTTCACCGGCATTCCCTCGGCCATTGACATCCGGCGGGTGGTGTCCTCGGGCATCCTGCCCGTCATCAATACCGGGGTCGCCCACCGCCTGCCCGGTATCGGCCAGGTGGGGGCGGGCATTGTCACGCCGCCGATGGACATTATGCGCCAGGCGCTACGAGCTTTCGCCGCCAAGCATCTCCCCAAGCGCTAATCCCGGCCTTTCGCGGTCAATATGGGAAAAGGCTTGACTACGCGCCGAAAGGGGCTATGATTCAGCATAACATAAGTGGTAATACCACATGACCAATACTCTCGGACTACCGACAAACCTAACTTCATGCGGGATTTGCGGATGCGGTTCCCTCAATGTCACGTTGTAGAGTTAACTCTGGCTACCCACACTTACTGAGGAAGTCGAGCGGCGGTTGGCTCGATTTTCTCAAAAAGTCGACGAACGGTGCTTTTATTTTTATCTTAGGAGAAGAGTATGCCCTATCCGAATGGTCCCCTGAAAACCCGCGCGGTGGTGAAGCCCGGCATTTACGCCCTGATCAGCACCGAAGGCCGGGTCACGAACGTCATCCCGAACATCGAAGGCTGCCAGATGACCATCCTCGCCACCCCGAAGTACGGCGCCAGTTTCGTGCAGTACATCGGCACCGCCCAGCCCGGCGGCGGAACCCTGGTCCCCTTCGGCGCGGAAAAGAATATCGAGACCTTCATCTATTTCCTGGATGGCGAGGGGAAGCTGAAGCTCACGGTCGGCGACAAGACTGAAACCTACGGCCAGGGCGGCTACGCCTACGCGCCGGCCGGGGCGGGCATATCCTTCAAGAACGTGGGCGACAAGCCGCTCCGTTTCCTTCTCTACAAGCAGGTTTACATCCCGCACCCGAACCCGAAGAAGGCTCCGCACCCGGTTTTCGGCAACACCAACGACATCAAGGAACGCATCTACGACGGCATGCACAACGTTTTCGTCCGCGATCTCCTCCCCGTCGACGAAGCCTTCGACATGAACATGCACATCCTGACCTTCGAACCGGGCGGCTGCCACCCCTTTATCGAGACCCACGTCCAGGAGCACGGCGCCTACATTTACGAGGGCCAGGGCATGTACCTCCTCGGGGACGACTGGCTAGCCGTTCAGAAGGAGGATTTCATCTGGTTCGGCCCCTACACCAAGCAGGCCTGCTACGGCACCGGCACCGGCCGGCTGTCCTACATTTATTCGAAGGATTGCCACCGCGACGTGGAGTTGTAGGAGCTTTCCGACTTTCGGGATAACGATCCGGACCGACCGCCGCCGGGCGCCCGGTTCTCCAGGCAACCGAACTAATCAAGACGATGGCGCCCTCTTCCGTGGCGGTTTGCGGTCGGGCCGCGCTAAAAAAATAGGAGATACGAATCATGGCCTTGTCAGTAGAACTTAAGCCGAACAACCTGAAGGAGGTCCTCGAAGCCACCGGGATGAAGGGGAAGAACATGATCTTCCTCGACGACTGGACCAAGGAACAGTTGGGGAAGCTGTTCGAGGCGGCCGCGATGCTGGAGCCGTTCTCCCGCACCCAGCTTGACCTCCTCAAGGGGAAAATCCTCTACACCCTTTTCTTCCAGCCCTCCACCCGCACCCGTTGCAGCCACGAAGCGGCAATGCTCAGGATGGGCGGCCGGGTAATCACCGAAACGGACCCCCTGCATAATTCCGCCATGGCCAAGAACGAAAGCCTGCACGACGGCATCCGGGTCCTCTCCCAGTACGCCGACGCCCTGGTCCTGCGCCACGGCGACTCGGACGAAGTTTTCGCCACCCTGGAACGCCTCGGGAAATACGCCTGCCCCATCATCTCCGGCGGCTTCGGCCACGTCACCCATCCCACCCAGGGCCTCCTGGACATGTACACGGCCTGGCGGGTTCTCGGGAAACCGTTCTCGGATATGAAAATCATCGTCTCCTCCCCCGACCTCTCCCGCGCGCGCTCCGGCCAGTCCTTCGCCCTCGGCGCCGCCAGAATGGGCGCGCACATCATCTACACCGGCACCAAGGAACTGCAGACCCCCGACGTCATCAGGAACAAATTGAAATCCATGGGCGCCAGCTTCGAGGAACACTTCGACAACAACAAGCAGCAGAACCTGGACCTCATGGCCAAGGCCGACCTGCTTTACCTCCCCGGCAGCTCCCTCAAGAAGGAAGACCCCAACCGCGACGATTTCCTGAAGAAGGTCGCCAACTACGCCTTCACCCTGGAGGATTTGCAGAACCTTAAGAAGAAGACCGGGAAAGCCATCGGCATCATGCACTCCCTCCCACGGAACGACTTCGAATTCGATCAGAAGATCGACAACACCGAGTTCCAGCTCTACTTCAAGCAGATCGGCTACAGCGTTCCCCTGCGGATGGCGCTCCTGGCCGCCATCTGCGGCACCAACTAACCCATCCCTGGCCACGCCGCCGGACCGCGTCCGCGCGAGTCCGGCGGCCGACCTTTTTCGGCGCCTGAAGGAGAAATGCACCATGCGTGTTGAAAAGAAGAAGCTCCACACCCTCATGAGCGACAAGCTGCACAAGGCCGGACTCTCCCGCGAGCACGCAGACATCGTCGCCGACGTTCTCCTGCACGCGGATCTCCGCGGCGTGCATTCGCACGGCGCCATGCGGGTGGAATATTATTCCGAACGTATTTCCAAGGGCGGCACCAACACCAGGCCCGACTTCAAGTTCGAGCGCAGCGGCCCCTGCAGCGCCGTCTTCGACGGCGACAACGCCGCCGGCCACGTGGTGGCGAAACTGGGCATGGACCACGCGATCGAAATCGCCCGCGAAAACGGCGTATCCATCGTCGGCATGCGCCGCATGGGCCACTCCGGCGCCTTGTCCTACTTTGTGGAACAGGCCGCCGACGCCGGTCTCATCGGCATTTCCGTCTGCCAGTCCGACCCCATGGCCGTGCCCTACGGCGGGGCGGAGCCGTTTTTCGGCACCCATCCCATCGCCTTCGCCTCGCCCTCCGCCGACGGCCGGCACGTCATCGTCGACCTGGCCGTGACGGTCCAGGCCTGGGGGAAGATTCTCCACATGCGATCCAAGAAGGCCGCCATTCCCGACGACTGGGCCGTGGACGTGGACGGCAATCCCACCACCGACCCCATGAAGGTCTCGGCCCTGAACCACATCGCCGGCGCCAAGGGCTACGCCCTCGCCATGATGGTGGACATCCTCTCCGGCGTGATGCTGGGCGTTCCCTTCGGCAAGAACGTCACCTCGATGTACAACGACCTGACCGAAAGCCGCAATCTCGGGCAACTCCACATCGTCATCGACCCCGCCCGCTTCACCGACAAGGTTGAATTCCTCAAGAAGATCAACCAGCTCATGGCCGACCTGAACAACGTCAAGCCGGCCCAGGGCGTCAAGCAGGTGCGTTACCCCGGCCAGGGCAGCCACGAACGGAAAGCCGAATACGAGAAAAACGGCATCGAGATTGTCGACGACATTTACAACTATCTGGTCTCGGACGTGATTCACAACAACCGTTACGACAACAAGGGGGCGTTCGCGGTCTGACGCCCCGGGAATCGTCCCCGCGCCGGCGCCGGCCCGGTAAGCCGCCGCCGGCCCATCGGAGGTGAACGACCATGTACGATCTGAAAATCGCCGGGGCACAAATCGTCGGTGCCAACGGCGTGCACGCCGGCGACATCCTGATCCGCGACGGCAAGATTGCCCTGCTTGGCGACGGCCGCGACGTCCAGGCGCGGGAAACGGTCGACGCCGCCGGCCTCCTCGCCTTCCCCGGGTTAATCGACAGCCACGCCCACCTGAACGACCCCGGCTTCACCTGGCGCGAGGACTTCCCCCACGGTTCGGCCGCGGCAGCGGTCGGCGGCGTCACGACGATTGTCGACATGCCGCTCCAGAACGAACCCGCGCTCACCAACGCCGGCGTTTTCGCGGCAAAAGCCAAGGCGCTTTGCGGCCGTTCCCACGTCGACTACGCCTTTCTCGGCGGTTTCGTCGGGACCAACCTTGGCGATCTCGAAGGCATGGACCGGGCCGGGGCGGTGGGCTACAAATCGTTTATCGGTCCCGTGTCCCCCGACTACAAGTCGGTCGATATGGGTGCGGTGCGGCGCGAACTGGCGGAGATCGCCCGCCTGGACGGCCTGGCGCTTTTTCATTGCGAGGACTATTCGGTAATCAAGGCGGCCGAGGCGGAGGTCGGGGTCAGCCGGGATTGGCGGCGTTACCTTGACACCCGGCCGTTGTCGGCGGAGCTGATTTCCACCCAGTCCATTATTACGCTGGCGCGCGAGACCGGCGCCCGAGCGTTGATTTGCCACGTCAGCCATCCGGAGGTGGCGGAGCTTATCCGGCGGGCTCGGCAGGATGGGGTCAAGGTATTCGGCGAGACTTGCGCGCATTACCTCGCCTTCACGAACGACGACGTCGTACGCGAGGGGGCGATTTTCAAGTGCGCTCCGCCGCTCCGTGACGCGGCGGCGCGCAAAGGCTTGTGGGAGTGTGTCCTGGACGGCACCTTGTCGTGTTTGGGTTCCGACCACTCGCCTTGCCGCGCCGACGAGAAGGAGATGGGCGAGAAGGGAATACTCGGGGCGTGGGGCGGGATCAGCGGCATTCAGACCTTTCTGCAGGTGCTCTATGATCAGGGTGTGACGCGGCGCGGCTTTTCCCCCACCTTTTTGGCGCGGGCGTCGGCCCGGACGGCGGAGATTTTCTCCCTGTCCCACGCCAAGGGGTCCCTGTGTCCGGGCCTTGACGCGGACCTTGTCCTTCTGGATCCGCGGCGCGAGTGGGAGGTGACGGCGGCGTCCCTGAAGTACCTGAACCCGATTTCCGCGTTTGTCGGTTTACGGGGGCGCGGATTGCCGGTGATGACTTTCGTAAGGGGCGAATTGGTGGCGGAGAATGGCGAAACGCGCGGCGGGCCGGGCGGCCGGCTGGTGAAGCGGGGCGCTGCCGTACCGTTCGCGGGTTGAAATTGTCATTTTGCCTTTCAGCGGGCTTTTCGAAAAGCCCATGAGGAGCGTCGATGTCTAAGAAAAAGTTGGCGGTCATAGCGGTGGGTGGAAATTCACTCATTTTGGACAAGAAGAGGTCGCAGGTTTCCGACCAATACTTTGCGGTTTGCGAGACCTGCCGGCATATCGCCGATGTGATCGAAGGCGGTTGGCAGGTGGTGGTGACGCACGGCAACGGGCCGCAGGTGGGCTTTTTGATGTTAAGGTCGGAGATGGCGAACCGCCATGCCGGTTTGCATCCGCTGCCGCTGGTGAATTGCGTCGCCGACACCATGGGCGGGATTGGCTACCAGATTCAGCAGGCCTTGCATAATGAATTGCAGAAGCGTAAACTCCCCAGCCACACGGTGACGGTAATCACCCAGGTGGAAGTGGACGCGAAGGATCCGAAGTTCTCCGAGCCCGACAAATTCGTCGGTGAGTTTTACGACGACGATCGTTTGGCTGCCCTGAAACAGGAGCACCCGGACTGGATTCTGAAGCGGGACGCCAACCGCGGTTCGCGGCGGGTGGTGCCGTCGCCGAAGCCGTTGGCGATTGTCGAACTCGAGGCGGTGAAGACGCTGGTTTCCTCGGGCTTCAACGTGATCGCGGGCGGCGGCGGCGGGATTCCGGTGGTTCGGAAGGACGCGGATGCCTACGAGGGCGTGGACGCGGTGATTGACAAGGACCTGGTGTCGCGCCTGCTGGCGAACCAGTTGGCGGCGGATCTGTTGGTGATTTCCACCGGAGTGGCGAATGTGGCGATAAACTTCGGCAAGCCTAATCAGGAATCCCTCAACCAGGTCGGGGTCAAGGAGCTGGAGAAATACTTGGCTGAAGGCCAATTCCCCGCCGGCAGCATGGGTCCGAAGATTCAGGCCGCCATCGATTTCATCAAGGCGGGCGGCAGCCGGGTCATCATCACCAATCCGGAGAACCTGGGTAACGCCTTCAGGAATGGCGCGGGCACGCACGTGGTGGCGTGAGTCCGGCGTCATCGCCGCACCGGTTTTCGTAAGTCAAAAAAAAGCCGCTCCGGGTCCGGGGCGGCTTATTTCGTAGTCGTGGCCGAGGGGTCAAGTGCGTAACCGGAGAATTTTCTTGGCCGGGCCGATCAGCAGCAGTTCCGTGCCCGCTTCCAGCGGCGCCATGGGGTCGGGGACGAAATGGAAATCGTGGTCCCTGGCCTTTTTCTCCGCCACCACCATGACCCCGTATTCACTGGGCAATTTCAAATCCGCCAGGCTCGAGCCAGCCCACTTGTCCACCACCGCCTGTTGCAGCAGGGTTCCACCGCCCACCGGCAGATAATCCAGCAAGCCGGGGCTGTGGATCTGGTGCCCAAGGTGCCTGGCAATCTCCGCCTGCGGCTGAACCACCTGCCGCACCCCCAGGCGTTCCAGAACGGTGGCGTGCTGGCTGGTGTTGGCTTTGGCGATGATATTCGCCGCCTTCAATTCCTGGAGATTGAGGACGATCATGATCGAACTGTCCATCGAGCCCACCCCGACCACGACCTGGTCGAGGTCCTGAAAGCGCAGTTGTTCCAGAACGCTCTTGTCGGTGGCGTCGCCGCTGTAGATGGTGTCGAGGGCGTTGCTGTGCCGCTGCACCAGCCCTTCGTCACGCTCCAGCGCCACCACCCGGTGTCCCAATTCCTTGAGGGTTAGACACAGACTCAGGCCGAACAGGCCCAAGCCGATTACTCCGATTTCCTTGGGCATGAATTGCTCTCCCTTAACCTATGGGATACACCGCCTCCGGCACGCGATAAGGCACGTCGCCCCCGAATTTATGCAGGGTGGCGACCAGCCAGACCGGCCCCAGACGGCCGAAATACATCAGCACCGATATCACCAGTTTTCCGGGGTCGGTCAGTTCCGGCGTCAGCCCGGTCGACAATCCCACGGTCGCGAAGGCGGAAACCACCTCGAAAGCCACGTCCAGCACCTGAAACGCGGTCTGGCCGTGGACATGCATGCCTCCCTCGGTGATGGTCAGGATAAAAATCCCGAGGATGATATTCACGAGAGAAAACACCAATAAGAGAAAAACCTTGGAGAGATCCTTGGCACCGACCGTCCGCCCCGCCACCACCACCTGGGTACGCCCGGTGACCGCGGAGCGGATCACCGACAGGATGATCCGGAAAGATCCGGTCTTGAAGCCTCCGGCGCAGGAGCCGGCCGAACCGCCGATAAACATCAGTCCCATCATCATGATGAGGGTAACGTCGGTAAGGCGGCCGATAGTGACGGTGTTGAACCCGGCGGTGCGACAGGTGACGGATTGGAAGAGGGAGGGGAGAATCACTTTCACCGGTTCGAAAAAATCCTCGCGGTTGATGAAATATTCCGCGAAGAAAAAGAACAACGCCCCGGAGACAATCAATACCGCCGAAGTGCCGATGGCCAACCGGGTGGGAAGGCTGAGCCGGGTAGGGAGGCCCAGGAGGGACGGGATGGGCCCCTCGTAGCGGCGATCCGTCAGGCTGGCAAACCACCCCCGCAGCCACTCCTGAAAATGGTACCGCAACTCGTCCACCACCGCGAAGCCCAGTCCTCCGACAATTATCAACAGCATGACCGTGATATTGACCCCGGCGTGCTGCTGGAAGTCCATCAGGTTGTTGGACCAGGGGGCGAAGCCGGCGTTGCAGAAGGACGACACGGCCAGGAAGACAGCGTCGAAAAGCCCGATGCGCTCCGGTTCAAAGAGTCGGAATGCCAGCAGCCCCGCCAGCTCGATAGTGAGGACGACCGCGACGATGCGGATTAAAAAACGGCCCAGATGAAAGGACTGGTCGAGGAGAAGAGTCTGCCCCACCGCGATCCGGTCGGTGAGGAAAACCTTGCGGGTGAACAGGAACAGCAACAGCGAACTGTAGGTGGTGATCCCGAGACCACCCAACTGCATCAGGACGATCATCACCGTCTGCCCCTGCCGGTTGAAGACGCTGGAGATGTCCACCGTCGACAGCCCGGTCACGCAGACGCAGGAAGTGGCGGTGAACAGGGCGTCGATGAAGCGGACCGCGCCGGCCGTGGTTTGCGAACGATTCCACCACAGGAGGAAAGCGCCCAACAAAATCGTGGCAGCGAAGGAGACGACCGGCAATAGAAAGGGCCAGGCCCGTCCGACCTGTCGGCTCCGGCGTTGCACAAACTGGTTTACCGGCGACCGTTTCCGCAGTCGCCCCGAGGACGCGGTGCTTAACGACCCCCATTTAGTCATGGGGAACCCGGAGCGGGGGGGGCGGCCTTTTCGGCGGGAGGATCCTCGACCGTTTCGTGGATATACTCTTTGGCCTCGTCGTACTTTTCGCCCACATAATCGCCGGCTTCCTTGGCGTACACCTTGGCTTCGTCGTACGTTTCACCCATCAACTCGCCGGTCCATTTCGCCCCTTCCGCCACCGCCTCGCCGGTTTCCTTGCCGACATTCTTGGCGCCGTCCCAAGCCGCCGCGCCAGCTTGCCGGGCGCCTTCCTTGAATCTCTGCCAGTTGCTTCCGCCTTCTTCGCCCGCCGCCGCCGCTCCGCCGACCAGCAGGCAGGCGAACACCGCCAACCACAAACCGAACTTGCTCATGCCTCGTCCTTTCGTATAAACTTGCCGCGAACGCCTGGATTTGCTGAACGGTTCCCGTATATCTGGCGTTCGGGAACAAAATCCATTATATTCGCAGTGGACAAGGCGACAAACGAAATGTAACGCCTGACCGGGATCCGATATAAGCAAGCGTTTTCGTCCAAGCCCGGACAGTAATTGATAGTGATTCCGACAGCGGCAAGAAATGCTGTTTTCCTTGCCGCTTTTCTTGAACAGTTTTTTAGCTGGGTATTTTTGTAAAAATCACCATTTCACGCCGTTTTTGAGGGGATCCCTGAACAAGGAGAGTAATGATGAATACCGTCCAACTCAAGCGTATGCAACAGGACAAGGGTTTTATTGCCGCGCTTGACCAGAGCGGCGGTAGCACGCCGAAGGCCTTGCGCCAGTACGGGGTCGCGGAAAACGCCTATGCGAACGAGGAGGAGATGTACCGGCTGGTTCACGACATGCGCAGCCGGGTGATGACCAGCCCCGCCTTCACCTCCGAATTCATCCTGGGCGTCATCCTTTTCGAAAATACCATGAACCGCGAAATCGGCGGCCTGCCCACCGCCGATTTTCTCTGGCAACGCAAGGGCGTCGTGCCTTTCCTGAAGGTGGACAAGGGCTTGGCGAACCGGGAGGACGGGGTACAGCTGATGCAGCCCATGCCCGGATTACCGGCCCTCCTGAAACAGGCGGTGGCGAAAAACATATTCGGCACCAAGATGCGTTCGGTCATCTTCGAGGCGGACCAGGCCGGCGTCGGCAAAGTGGTCAAACAGCAGTTCGACATCGGCAAACAAATTATCGAGGCTGGCCTGGTGCCGATCATCGAACCCGAAGTCGATATCAAAAGCCCGTCCAAGGAAAAGGCGGAAGTCCTGTTGAAGGCGGCCATTCTCACCGAACTCTCCAGCCTTCCCGCCGACGCGCGCATCATGCTGAAGCTTACCATTCCCAGCCAAACGGATTTTTACCGCGATTTGATGGGCAATCCGCATATCGTGCGCATCGTCGCCCTGTCGGGAGGATACAGCCGGGAGGAGGCGAACGGGAAGCTGTCGAGCCAGCACGGACTCATTGCCAGTTTTTCCCGGGCGCTCCTGGAAGGCCTGTCCGCCGGCCAGTCGGACGCCGAATTCAACCAGACGCTGGGAGCCTCCATCCAGTCGATTTACAAGGCGTCGATTACCTGAGGGCAACGCCAGAGGCGCGGTTCATAATGATGCGAAGGGGGACGCGCATGGACCAGCAGCTCATCGACATACTGACGCGCCGTATGGAAGAATCGGAAGCCCTGTTCTATGGCGACGACATGGGACTGTTTTCCGAGTCGAACGGCCTCTACATCAAGAAAGGCAGGGTCATCAAATCGGGGGAACTGATCAGCATCGTGCCGCATCCCCGCTTCCGGCACACCCTCTCCCACCGGCATAATTACATTGAAATCATGTATGTCTGCCAAGGGAGCATCACCCACCTCATCAACGGCGCCGAGGTGGTCATGGAAGCCGGCGACATCATGCTGATGAACCAGTACATTTCCCACGCCATCAAACCCGCCGGCAAGGACGACCTGGGCGTCAACCTGATCGTCCTGCCGGAGTTTTTCGAGACGGCGACGGCAATGCTCGGCAAAAACAATGTTCTCGCCGACTTCATCATCGACCTCCTGCGCCGCCGTAAACAGAACAGCCGCTACCTGCATTTTAAACTTGCCGGTAACCTGCAAACCAACAACTTGATGGAAAACCTCATCCATTCCCTCGTGCATCCCAGCAAAAACCTGACCCGGATCAACCAGACCCTGATGGGGCTCCTCTTCCTCTACCTGGTCGAGAACGCCGACTGCCTGCACCGTGACGCTCCGAACAACTACCAGGAAATCATGATTCACTCCATCCTGATGTATATCGACCAGCACTTCAAAACCGCCACCCTCTCGGAACTGGCCGCCGACATGCACCTCCCCCTGGCCCACCTCAGCCGTTTCGTCAAAAAAATGACCGGCCGCACCTTCAAGGAACTGTTAAGGGAACGGCGCCTGGCGGTGGCGGAGACCATGCTTTTGGAAACCAGCCTGCCTGTCGCCGACATCGTGACGGCGGTGGGTTACGAAAACCACAGTTATTTTTTCCGGCGCTTCCGGCATAAACACGGGCTGTCGCCGAAAGACTACCGGCTGAACCGGCGCCTCGAAAGCGGAGCGGACAAACGCGGCGCAAGCAAAACACGCTAGTGCCTGCGGACGCTCCTGTCCACCGCCGCCGACTGGCCCGAGAGGGGCGCCTCGAACTTGTGCGCCGCCCCCTCGGCCGGACTCAGCCGGAGAACGTCCCGCACCCGGTATTGCGTATTGCCGGCGCTGCGGACCAGCATCTCCCCCGCCCCCTCGACATCGAAGTAGAGAAGTGAATCCGCGCCCAGGCGTTCGATATGCCTTAAACTCCCCTGCCACACACCTGCCGTCTCCGACACCAGGATGTCCTCCGGACGGATGCCGTAGGTCTTCGCGCCCATCCGTTCGGCGAAAGCGCCTTCGTAGAGGTTCATCTTGGGGCTGCCGATGAAGCCGGCCACGAAGGGCGTGGCGGGGTGTTCGTAAAGCTCCATCGGGCTTCCCACCTGTTCAACCCGGCCGCCGTTCAGGACGACGATCTTGTCGGCCATGGTCATCGCCTCGACTTGATCGTGGGTGACATAAATCATGGTGGTGCCGAGGCGGCTGTGGAGCTCGGCGATTTCCAGGCGCATTTGCGCCCGGAGCGAGGCGTCGAGGTTGGACAGGGGTTCGTCGAAAAGGAATATTTGCGGATCCCGCACGATGGCCCGGCCGATGGCGACCCGCTGGCGTTGCCCGCCGGACAGGGCTTTCGGTTTCCGGTCCAGGAGGTGGGAGAGCTGCAAAGTCTGGGCGGCTTCGGCCACTTTCCGTTTGATCTCCTCCTTCGGCATTTTCGCCAGGGAGAGCCCGAAGCCGATGTTTTCCGCCACCGTCATGTGGGGGTAGAGGGCGTAACTCTGGAACACCATGGCGATGCCCCGCTGCGACGGTTCGGCGTAGGTCACGTCCTTGCCGCCGATGTATATCGAACCGGAGGTGACGTCCTCCAGGCCGGCAATCATGCGTAAGAGCGTCGACTTGCCGCAGCCGGACGGTCCCACGAACACCACGAATTCCCCGGGTTGGACTTCCAGGTCGACTTTCCGGATGATTTCCAGCTTGTCGAAACTTTTGCAGACTTCCTTAAGTTGCAGATTGGACATCGCGTCAACCTTTCACCGCGCCGGCGGTCATGCCCGCCACGATCTGGCGATTGAAGAAAATGAAGAGAATCAGGGGCGGTATGGTCACCAGGAGAATGTTCATGAACAGGAGGTTGTATTGGGTGGTGTACATGCTCTGGAAATTGTAGAGGGTGAGCTGGACGGTAACGTTTTCCTTGCCGGGCAAATAGTAGAGGGGATTCGTGAAGTCGTTGAAGATGCAAATGGACTGGACGACGATATTGGTGACCGTGACCGGCTTCAAGAGCGGGAGAATCACCCGGAAAAACACCTGCCAGGGTTTGGCGCCGTCGATGATGGCGGCTTCGTCCAGGTCGCGGGGAATCGTCGCCATGAAGGCGCGGTACATCAACACCGAAAAGGACAGATTGTATGCCACTTGGATGAGGACCATTCCGGTCAGGGTCTTGAAGAGGCCGATAGTCTGGAGGAGGCCGATAGTCGGCACCACCGCCGGGGGAATGATCAGCCCCATGTACAATAACACCTGGGCCACGCTGTTCCAGCGCGAACGCCGCCGTTGCATGACATAACCGACCATGGCGGCGAAGACGACCAGGAGAGCCACCGAGGCGACGGTGATGAGCGAGGAATTGAAATAGGCAAGGAGCAGCTGGTAGTCCTGCGCCTGCACCACCGCCTTCAGATTATCCCAGAACAGCCATTTCGCGGGCGGGGTGAAATTGAGTTTGGCCGCCTCCGTCTTCGACTTCACCGCCTGCAGGGCGATGAAGGCGAAGGGAAGGATGAAGAAGACGGCGGCGACCGCCAGGGCGATTACCCCCGCCAGGTAGGGGCGATAGCGTCTCATTGTTCCACCTCCCGGCGGTTCAGCCACAGGCTCAGGGGGAAGATGATGCAGGCGATCAGCAGGAACAGGATGACGTTCCCGGCCGTGGAGAGGCCGTAGAAACCGGCCTGGTACTGTTTGTAAATTACCGAGGCGATGACATCCGAGGCGAAGCCGGGGCCGCCCCGGGTCATTGCCCAAATCAGGTCGAAGGAGCGGAGCCCGCCGATCAGGGACAGGGTCAGGACCGTGACCGTGGCGGGCCGGACCAGCGGCAGGGTTATCCGCCAGAACTGCTGCCAGCGGCTGGCGCCGTCAATCCGCGAGGCTTCGTAGTAGTCCTGGCTGATACTGACCAGGCCGGCGATGTAGATGAGGGTGGCGATGCCGACCCCCTTCCAGAAATCCACCAACGCCACCGAAAACAGGGCGAGCTTCGGATTGGTGAGCCAGCCCGGTCCGGCCAGGCCGATCGCCTTCAGGGTGGTGTTTATTACCCCGCGGGTGGGGTGCATCATCACCGCGAAGCTGATGCCGACGCCGATCGTCGAGACAAGAACCGGGAAAAAGACTACCGCCCGGAGAAACCCCTTGAGAATGATGCGCCCGGTCAGGAACACCGCCAGCAGCAGCCCCAGAACCGTTTTGAGGCCCGAAGTCAGGACGGCGTAAATGAGCGTGTTCACGAGACCCTGGACCAAGAACGGTTCGGAGAAGAACTGGCGGAAGTTCTCGAGGCCGATGTAATGCGCGGTCACCAAATCCCAGCGGGTCAGGCAATACCAGAACGAGGTAAGGGTGGGGACCAGGAAGAGCACGCCAAACACCAGGCCGGCCGGCAGGAAAAACCATAACGGATAGGCCGATTTCCGGCGGGGATGCGGAAGTGGGTCCATGTTCACCACCCCGCCAATCCGAGTTGCCGGGCCTGCTTCTTGACGTCTTCGTCGTACATGGCGGCCGCTTCGAGCGGCTCACGCATGCCGGAGCCGACTTCGACGGTGATCTGTTCGAGGGCAGGACCCTTGATGGGCGAGAGGAATTCCAGGGCCGGGGACACCTTCCCCTTCTCGAAATAGGGAAGCATGTCGAAAACGCAGGGCGGCGTGCTGGCGGGAAGCTTCACCCCGGTAATCAGGGACGGCCCCTGGGCGTTGTTGACGGAAAGGTAAACTTCGCTCCCCTCCTTGCTGCCGACGAAATTCGCGAATTTTTTGGCTTCCTCGAGATTCTTGCTGCCGGCGTAGACGTACAAGGTGGTGGGCATCCAGACCGTCAAGCCGTTGTTGTTCGGGTCCTCCCCGGGTTGGGCGAAGAAGCCGATGTCGTTCTTGAGTTCGTCGGGGTAGTCCTGGTTCCAGGCGCCGATGGCGAAGGAGAGCATGGGGTAGTGGGCGGCTTCGCCGCTGGCGAGCATCCTGAGGCCTTCGGGGTAATTGGCGGCGTTGAAATCCTCGTTGTAGAAGCCCTTGTCGAAGCCTTCCTTCAGGTGTTCGAACCCCTTGACCGCGGCGGGGGTGGTGGCGTATTTGATCTGGTTGGCGGTGTACTTTTCGGCAAAGTCGGGGACCGCCGCCTGGACGTTATAGTAGTCCGCGAGGACAAACAGCTGCGAGGTCCAAGTGTCCTGGCTGTAGCTTTGGGCAATCGGGGCGGCCAAGCCGGAGTCCTTGATTTTCTGGCAATTGGCGATGAACTCGGCCCAGGTCTTCGGAACTGACAGGCCGAGCTCCTGGTAGATGCGTTTATTGTAGAAGATGCCGCCGCCTTGGGTGGTGCCGAACGGCACGCCGTAAACCTTACCGCCTACGGTGACGACTTTCTTGAAGCTGCCCTCGATGCCGGCTTGGCAGGGCAGATTGGTGAGGTCGGCGATATTTTTGGGCGGGTTCAGGGCCCACATGAGGGAGCCGGAATTGTAGAGGAAAACGTCGGTCATTTCGCCGGTGGCGAGGCGGGTCTTGACCAGGTTGTCGCCTTCGCCGCCGCCCGGGCGGAAGTCGAGGCTGAAGTTGACGTCCGGGCGAATCTTCCGGTACGCCTCCACCAGCGCCTTGGCGCCGCCCATGGAATCGGGGTTGTTGTCGACCAGGAAGGTGAGGGTGGTGCCGGCCTGGGCCAGGCCGGCCGCGAACAGGGCAAAAGCCGCCAGGATGCAAACAGCCATGCGGTTACGGTGGTGCGTCATTGGTATCCTCCTTATCAGCTGGACTTTTGCAAAATCACCATTCAAACCGCCGAATGGCGATTTTGTAAAAACAAAAACCCTTGAAATTCGGGCAAAAACGATTTTTGCAAAGTGGCGATTGGCGGGTAAATCGCCACTTTGCAAAAGTTCAGTTATCAGGGTAAGTTATGTTTACGCCTCCACTCCCTCCACCACGAACCGGTAAGCGCCGGACGGCGCCAAAGCCGCCTGGCCCCCGCCATTGAAGGTGAATTTCAAACCGGCGTTTTCGACGATTTTCCCGGCTGGCAAAATCACGGTCGCGGCGGTGTTGTGGGGAACCGCCACTTCGAGAGTCATGCGCCCGCCTTCCAGCCACCACGCCGAGGACAGCTCGCCGTAGGGGGTGATTTCCGCCACCTTGGCGCTGGTGAGGCCGCCGCCCGGGCGGGGATGGATGCGGCTCCGCTTGAAGCCCGCCGCTTGTTCCTCCGTGTCCAGGCCGCCGATGACCGAGTACATCCAGTCCGCGACCGCCCCGTAGGCGTAATGGTTGAAGGAGTTCATGTTGTCCGACCACATACTGCCGTCCGGCTTGATGCCGTCCCAATGTTCCCAGATGGTGGTGGCGCCTTTCGAGAGGGGATAGAGCCAGGAGGGGTAGTCCTCCTTCTGCAGCAGTTCGTAGGCGAGGTCGAGCCGGCCATTCTCCGACAGGGCATAACAGATGTAAGGCGTGCCGAGAAAACCGGTGCTGAGATGGTTGTCGTATTCGCCGAGGATTTCCACCAGGGTGTCGATGCTGCGGCGCCGGAACTCCGGCGGGACCAGACCGAAATAGAGGGCGAGGATGTGCCCGGTTTGGGTCCGGGCGCTGAGCCGGCCGTTCGGGGTGAAGAATTCCTTCACGAACGCCGCCCCGATTCTTTCGCGGAGCTGGAAGTATTCCCGCGCCTCGGCGTCGCGGCCAAGCAGGGCGGCCGCCTTCGCCAGCAAGGCGGTGGAATAGGCATAGTAGGCGGTCGCGACCAGGTCGACCGGCGTGGCGCCGAAGTAACTCCCTTCCTTCGCGTCCAAGGCCACCCAGTCGCCAAGCTGTTTGTCGCTGTTCCAAATGAGGCCGTCCTGGGCGCGGGAGCGGATGAACTCCACCCAGCCTTGCATCATCGGGTACGACTCTTCCAGGAGGCGTTTGTCGCCGGAATGCTTATACACCGTCCAGGGCGCGACCACGCCGACGTCCCCCCAGCCGGTGGTGGCGCGGACCACGTCGATGATATCGCCTTCCGGAACAAAGCCGGTGAGAACATCCGGGACCACGTGCGGAATGCCGCCGTCGGGGAATTGCGCCGCCGCGACGTCCCGGAGCCACTTCCGGAAAAAGGCCGCCGTTTCGTAAAGAAAACTCGCCGCGCGGACAAACACCTGGGCGTCGCCGGTCCAGCCCAGGCGCTCGTCACGCTGGGGGCAGTCGGTGGGGACGTCCAGGAAATTATCCTTCATGCTCCAGCGGATATTTTGCATGAGCTGGTTAAGCTTTTCATTGGAACAATGGAAGGAGCCCACTCGCGGCAGGTCGGAGTGGACGGCGACGGCGGCGAAATTGTCCGCCTTGAACTCGCCGGGGAATGCGTCGATACGGATGTAGCGGAAGCCCTGGAAAGTGAAATGCGGCTCGTAAAACTCGTCCGCGCCGCCCCGCAGGGTGTATTGAATGCGCTGCTTGGCCCGGCGCAGATTGCCGGTGTAAAAATTGCCGTCCTTGTCCAACGCTTCGGCGTGGCTGTAACGCACCACCTCGCCCGCCTTCCCCTTGACCTTGAGCCACACCCAGCCGGTAATATTCTGCCCGAAGTCGACGATCTGTTCGCCGTTGGGGGCGGTAAAAACTTTCACCGGCGGCAGGACCTCGTGCGGCCGCACCGGCACGCCGTCCTGGGGCACGACCACCCCGGCGTCGGCGGCGACCACCTCGGCGGCGCGCCAGTCCGTGGCCGCGAAGCCGGCCGTGTCCCAGCCCGGTGCCAGTTTTGTCGCGTCATACGTTTCGCCGTGGTAAATCTCACTATACAACACCGGCGACGCTCCCGCCTGCCAGGCCGGCCCGGTCATGAAGGTCTCGCGGGAGCCGTCGTCATAGGTTACGGTGAGTTCCATCGAAAATGCGGTCCGGGAACCGTAAACGTTCCGGCGCGGGATCCAACTGGCGAGGTCGCCCTTGTACCAGCCGTTCCCCAGCATGGCGCCGGCGGCGTTGGCGCCTTCGTGCAGCAGCGAGGTGACGTCGTGGCTTTGATAAAGCAGGCGCGAATTGTATTCGGTCCAACCCGGGGTCATGGCCCAGTCGCTGACCCGCAGGCCGTTGAGGCTTAGAACATAAACCCCGTGGGCGGTGGCGTTGACGATGGCGGACTTGATGCCCTTACGGAGCTGGAATTCGCCGCGAAGCAGGGTGCCGGCCGAACTGGCGCCGGAATTCTCCGCCTCGGCGGAAATGAAGGGGGCCCGCCATTTTTCCAAGGCGGTCACGAAGCTGGCGGGGTCGCTCCAGTCGCTTTCGCCCAATCGCGCGTCCCAAACTTTAACCCGCCACCAATACCTGGTCTGGGGCGCCAGGCGGGGGCCGGCATATGGCACCAGGATACACTCGCCGCAGGGGATATCGCCGCTGTCCCACAGGCACTTGGCGAAGGTATTGTCACCGGACACCTGTAAACGCCGCCCGATTTGGACAATCCCCCTGGCCGGCGACTCGATGCGCCAGGAGAAGCGCGGCACGCCGGTTACGCCGACAGGATTATGCAGATGTTCGCAGGTTAGATGGATAGCTTTCAGCATGGGTGGCGTCCTTCCATTCAATGCAGCGAGAGAGGGGAGAGGTAATTTGGGGCCGGATTGGTGGAGCGGTTCCGGTAAATTCAGCATCATGAATTGAACTTTTGCAAAGTGGCGATTTAACCGCCAATCGCCACTTTGCAAAAATCGTTTTTGCCTGGATTTCAAGGGTTTTTGATTTTACAAAATCGCCATTCGGCGGTTTGAATGGTGATTTTGCAATAGTCCAGTCATGAATTCACCATACCACGCAAAACCGCGTTTGCAAGAACGCGGCTTTCCGGAAACAAGGTCCTTATTTGCATTTTTTTCGGCTTGGCGTTTCAGTCGACTCGTTGAGAAAATAGGGCGGCGGTTGGCTGGTTTTTCGGGAAGTCCGCTTTCAGAAGGATATGCCCACTCCCACCCGGCCGCTGTGGCGTTGGTAGCCCCGGCGGATTTCGCCCTGATATTCGGCGTGCAGCGTAACGCGGTCGTTCAGGATTAGGTCCAGGCCGGCGCCGAACTGGGCTCCGACGCGGCCGCTTTCCGGGGAGTAACCGCCGAAGGCGGGAAGGCCTGGCGCGCCGACAAAAGAGAAGGTGGTCGCGATGCCGGTGTCGGCGGCGTCCAGCACCGCGCCGGCGTAGGCACGGGGCCGGAGGGCGGAAGAGTTCGCGATGCGGATGGTTTTGCCGACTTCGACCCGGGCGAGGAATTCGACGCCGGTCCAGCTTTGCGCCGCCATCGCCAGGCCGGCGTTGCCGGCGCCCTGTTCGGTGACGGCCGGATTGTCGAAACGGAGCGCCCGCAGACCCAGCGCGGGAACGATGTCCCAATCGCAAAGGCTGGCGCGGTAGCCGGCGTAGAGGTCGGCGCCGTACCAATGCGAACGGTAGTCGGCGCGGGCGGTGAGGTTTTGCGCAGGCAGATTGCGAAGCGATTCGACCTTGCTGGTGCCGAGGATGGCGTCGGCGCCAATGAAGAAGCTGCCCCGGTTGAACGAGGCGAAAATGGCGCCGGCGAAAGAGTCGCCGTCGGAACGGCCCAGGCCGTAGTCCCAGTTCAATTTGGCCCGGCTGGCGCCGAGGGCGGCGCCGAAAACCAGGTCGCCCTGGCGGCGGAAACCCGCCAGCATGCCGCCCCACTGCTTGGCGGAATAGCCGGGGTCGACGCCTTGGCCGGCGGCGGCGGACCACTCGCCCAAACCCACGGCGCGGAAATGCCACCTCCGTTCGGGGAGGCAATGGAGGACGAGACTGGGTGAAGCGGAGGAACTCGCGGCGGAGGAACCGTATTGAATGCTATCGTCCCCGGTTCCGCCGGATGCGTCGAGGTTGAGGTTTTCCTGCCGCAGGAGCGAGGCGAGGCTGTCCAGGAAGTTGTTGGCGGACTCGGGGGCGAGGGCGGCGGAACCGGCGAGGGCGGCAGGGGAAAGCTCGCGGAGGCGGCTGGCGACTTCCCCTGGAGTAAGAGAATTGAAGAGGCTGTCGAGGGCTTGGCGGAGGGCGCCGCCGGTGTCAAGGATGGCGCCGGAAGCGAAGGCGGCGTCGAGGGCGGCGGCGAGGGCAAGTGTATTGGCGCCGTCGGCGAATCCGGTGACGGTGGCGTCCGGCTTGGGGGTTAGGTTCAGGTTGAGGTCGCGGCCGTCCGGCAGGAAAGCGTAGGAATAGAAGGGGAGGTCGGCGCGGGTTTGTTCGGACGGTGTGAAGGAGAGGCGGTCGCCGGCCCGCATGACGGTGGCGGTGAAGGGGGAAGCGGCGACGATGGTGGCGAGGTCGGACCGGGCGGCGAGGGCGGCGTTACCGATAGTGATGTCTTTCGCCATGACGCGGCCGGCTTGGGGGGAGGTTCCGGCCGGGTCACGGGTGATTTCGAAGACCACGCCGGAACCGTCGGCAAATTCGGCGCCGCCGGCGGCGCTGGTGAAATTGGTGCCGGAGCCGAAGCCGAGGCGCGTACCGGGAGCGGCGGTCAGGCCGCCGGCGAAGTCGAGGCCGGCGTTACGGAAGAAGGCGGAAGCGCCGGCGCCGGCGAGGGTGAGTTTTTCGGAATTGGGGGCGAGGCTGCCGGCGGCGGTCGAGGCGATGCGGCCGCCGCTGAAGTTGTAGGAACCGTCGGTAACGCTCATGGCGGCGACCTTGACCCCGCCGGGCGTGACGGCGACGTCGCCTGGGCCGAGGCTGTTGAAGGTGACGGCGTCGCCGTTAAGAAAGAGGTCCGGCGTGCCGGCGGATGCGAGGTTCCAGGACTTGGTGTTGTTGACGTCCCAGAGCGGCCCGGCGGCGCCGGACCAGACGAGTTCGGCATTGGCGACGGCGAGGGAGACGAGAACGGATTGGAGACCGGGGGGATGGGCGGAGCCGTCGTCGAAGCTGTAGGCGGCGGTTTGGCGGTGGTTGAGCGGCTTGCCGTCCAGCAGGGTGGTGAAGCGGTTCGCGTTGAAACCCGCAATTGTCTCTGCGGTGATGAAGGCGTAATCACTGAAAGAAGCATCGGCGTTACGGAGGTCGACCTGGGTGGTGCCGGAGAGGGTGACGTTGCCGGCAGGCAGGGCGGCGACGTGGATGGCGGCGGCGTTGCCGGTGTCGAGGCTGAGCTTGGCGTTGTCCAGCTTGACGTCGCCGTCGACAGTTAGCAGGCGGTCGAGGTTGATTTTGCCGGAGGCGTCCAGTGAGTCGACCGTGGACAGCTCGGTAAAACGGATGCTGCCGGCTGAGCCGACCGTTACCGGGCCGGTGCCGAAGGTGAGACCGAGGATGAGCTGGCCGGAATGGACGTCGATGCCGCCGGGGAAGGAGGTGGAGGTCAGGCCGGTGAAGTCGGCGCTGCCGCGGTAGGGGGCGGCTTGGGTTACGGCGCGGCCGTTGGCGTCATAGACGGCTTTTTGCCCCAGGACGAGTTTGCCGTTGGCGGCGGTATCGAGAAGGGGGTCGAAGCTGCCCCGACCGGCGGCGGCGACCAGGGTGCCGCCGGCGAAGTTGTAGTCTTTATGGCCGGAGAGGTACAGGCCGGAGAGGCTAAGCGTCGCGCCGGCGGGGATGGCGATGGGGTCGCGGTTACTGGCTTCGGTGCCGGCGAAATTGGCAAGGTCGCCGTCGGCGAATTGGTGTGCGTGCGAGGGCTCCTGGTTGTCCCAGTTAGCGGTTCGGTAGTCCCAGGCGCTGTTCACCGTGCCGGTCCAGGTGGAGATGAAATTTTTGAAGTAGACATCCTGGGTGAGGTAAAGGGTTTTATGATTGTCGCCAGGCTTGGTGTTCAGGGTAAACGCACCATCGTAGCGGGTGCCGACGGTGGATTGGCCTTGGTAGAGAACATTGGCGGAATAGGAGTTTTGGAAGGAGCCGGTGTTGCCGAATTTTGCGAGGGCGTATTCGCTGCCGGCGACTTGGCTGCCGAGGGAGAGGAGGTCGACGACAATGCTGTTGTTTTGACTAAGGGTTACATTAGATGCGGTGAGGGTGAGCATAGGCGTGGCGAGATTGCCGTCGTGGTATTCGAGGTCGAAACCGAGGGTGCCGTTGTCACTCAGAGTGATGGCATGGGCGGTGATGAGGTTGCCGCCGCCGGCTTGCAGGGACGCCGTGCCGGCGAGGGTGAAAGAGTTGGCTACATTGATGCTGCCGGATGCCACTTTAGCGGTGGCGTCATTATTGTTGGCATTGGCGACCGCGCCGTCGCGGTAGAGGAATAAGGCGCCGGCGTCAAGCTTGAACTCGGATGCGACGGTATCGCTAGTTCCGCCAAGTTTCCAGGTGCCGGTGCCGGTTTTGGTTATGTTGATTGTTGCTCCGGAGTAGCCCGTGCCGGACATGGGGTCGAGCATATCCAGGGTGGCGTTGTTAGCGGTGTTGACCTTGAAGGTGGTGGTGTTAAATGCAACGGGGGCAAAGGCAATGGAATTGGGTTGGGAATTGGCCAGGTTGCCGGTGAAGAGGGAGGTTTGGCCGGCGCTAACGTTTAGGTTAAGAGTACCGATGCCTTGAAATATGGCTCCGCCATTGGTTACGGCGATGTTCTTGGTGAATTGCCCGTCGGTAATGGTAAAGTTGCTATTTAGACCATAGCTGGAAATCGCGCCGCCTTGTCCCCATTCACCTGTAGCCGCGTTTTCCGAGAATTCCACGTTGCTGAGCTTAACTGTGCCTCCATTGTTGCCAATCGCGCCGCCGCGGCCGTTACCATCCGTTACGGTATTTTTTGTAAATGTCGCGTTAGTGATATTGACCGTGGCGCCGCCATTGAATATCGCACCACCGCCTAAGGCACTTTGGGATAAATTATTGATAAAATGGTATCTGGCACTGGCTGCGGCGGTCATGGTCAGGTTGGAGTTGTTGCCAGCAGACCGGTAAATATAAATCGCTGCGCCCTCTGAACCGTTATTATTATCAGCGAAGGTGAGAGTGGCGTTGTCAAGAAGGTTGAAGTTTCCGTGAAATGTTGACTCGATTTTAATGCGTTGGTTGTGGCTATTGACGCCGTCGATAGTCACCGCCGTATTGGCTGCGATTTGCAGGGTGGTGGGATTCAACTCGCTGCCGTAGAAACTGAAGTCACGCATTTGCCCAAACATCGCCTGGTCGGCGGTTAACTCCAGCGTGCCGCTACGGAAGAATACCTGACCGGTATAGCCATGGTTATTTCCCGACAGCTGGAGGAAGGGGTCGGTCACGCCGCTACCGGCTTGCACGGTCAGCTCCTCAACACCACTAATATTTCCGGATTGGATGGCGGGATTGCTCGCCGGGGAGTTAATCGTGAATGTGGATGCCTGATTCACATTAATGGGATCTGCTTTGGTGTCACCCGCTTCATATGTCACATCGATCGCCCCGGCCGCCCCGCAAAGGAATGCCAGCGTCAGCAACGCCGCCCACACCTGGATTATTTGCCGCATTGGTGCACTCCCTGAGGGTGGACTTTCCGAAAAAATCGAGCAAACCGCCGCTCGGTGGCGTGTGGGATTCCTCGCGTTTTTCCTCGCTGAATCGCAATGTCCGCCATTAATTATAAGCCCCGGGAATGACCCGTCTATCACCCTCACCCCCTCACCCGTAACGATTTTTCCGCCTTTTCATGGAAAAACAGAGCGTTTTATAGCAATTTAAGCAGCAACTTGCATAAATTCCCCTGATTTCGCTATAATTCCGAATAGCGGCAGGACACAACCCCGGCCCACATGGAGATCGCCCCCAGCATGACCCTCAGGAAATTCACCCCGCCCGCCCTATCCGAACAGTGGCTGCGCCGAACCCGCCTGATGGAACTACTCGACCGCGCCGTTGAACACGGACTCGTCTATGTCGCGGCCCCGGCCGGCTCGGGGAAAACCGTTGCGGTGGCAGAATGGCTCGGCCGCAGCCGCAACAAGGTCGCCTGGCTCGCCCTCGACCGCTACGACAACGAACCGGCCAACTTCTACTCGGGGCTACTCGGCGCCATGGCCCAGGCGCAACAGGCCAACCGCACCCTCCGCCGCCTCGCCCTCCAGGCCGCCGACGCCCCGGTCCCGCGCGACTTCTTCCTCAAAGCCATGGAACGCACCCTGGACAACGAGAAAATTTACTGCCTGGTCCTGGACGATCTCCATAACCTCGACAACCCGGAAATCCTCGCCGAACTCCCCCGGGTCATCGCCCGCTTCCCGAACAACTTCAACCTCCTCGTCCTTAGCCGCCGCCCGGCACCGGAACCTTTCGCCGGTTTAATCGCCAAAAACCAGATCGCCCTGATTTCCGCCGCCGACCTCCGTTTTACCTCTGCGGAAGTCCGGGAGCTCTCCCGGCAGCTCCACGCCGGTCTCGCCGACCCGGACGCCGCCGCCCTCTGCCGCGAAGTCGGCGGCTGGGCCATGGGGGTCGGCCTCCGCCTCCAGTCAACAAATCCCGGCGGGGGAACAGTCCCCGCTCCGCACGACGCCGGCGGCAACGGCTATTTCGAACACTTCCTGGAAAACCAGATCTGGGCCAATTGGAGCGCCGGCCTCCGCGACCTCCTCCTCAAGACCGCCCCGGCCCCCGAACTCGACGCCGATCTCGCCGCCTATCTGACCGGCAGAGACGATTGCCGCGAAATGCTCGAAGAATTGGCCCGCGAAAATGCCTTCGTCGCCTCCATGGGCGAAGGGCGCTATCGCCTGCACGATTTGTTTCGGGATTGGCTAATGGCGAAATGGGAAAAGAAAGGCAAGGCCAACCGGACCATGACCACGCTGCGCCTGGCCCGCTGGTACCACCGGGAGGAAAAATTCTTCCGCGCCATCGACCTCTACGGCCAGGTCGGCGACTTCGCCGCCGTCGCCCAAACCGTACGGGACATGAGCCGCTACGACACCGCCCATCTGGCGGTGGAAAGCCACATCCGGCTCATGCAGGGGCTGGTCCGCCGGGAACTGCCGCCCGGCTTCGTGCAAAGCGATCTCCAGCTCCTCGCCCTCTATGCCTGGGGGAATTTCCTGCTCGGGGACGACGAGGCTTTCTTCCGTTACGTCGACATTCTGCGGGACCCCAAGCAAACCCGGAACTGGAGCGAGGAACCGGCCCTGGAAGCGAAGTTCTTCGTCCTCAGCCTCGATTTCCGCGCTCCCCTGCTGGACAGCGCCCGCCTCCTCGCCGAGAACATGTCCCCCTTGCCCCTCCCCGGCGGCAATCCTGCCGGCGCGGAAAAAACGCCGCTCGTCAATACCATTACCCAGAACCTGCCCCTGGCACACCGCTCCATGCGGGATTTCTCGGAATTGATCCCCGCCGGCGAAGCGGGTTATGGACTCCTCCGCGCCACCTTCGGCGCCTGCATCGGCGCGGATTACCAGGTGCTGGAAGACTGCATCCGCGGCGGGCTTCACTACGAACGGGGCGAATACGGCGAAGCCATGCGTCTCGCCCTCCAGGCCTGCCGCGCGGCGGAAAAATGCCGGAGTCCCGAGTTCCAGGTCAGCGCCCGCGCCCTGCTCCGCCTGCTCCTGCTGGAACGCGGCGAAACGGAGGCGGCCGACCATGTCGCCCGCGATCTGGAGAAATACCTGACCCGCAACGATCTCCTCTTCCTTTGGCCCAACCTGCGGGCCGAAGTTTTCGCCGCCCGCTTCCGGCGGGGAGACGCCGGGGCGGTCGAGGAATGGCTGTCGGTGCATGCCGACAGCGTGGAAAACGATTATCAGCTTTCCTTCTACAAATTCCCCCGGCACTTCACCACCGCCCGGGCCTATTTGCAGGCGGGAAACGTCCGCACCGCCCTGTTGTTCCTGGACCGCCTCCGCAGCCTGGCCGGCCGCTACCGCCGGCCGCTGGACCGCATCGAAACGGAACTCCTCCGCTGCCAGGCCTATTGGCGGCTCGAAGACGCCGAAAACGCCCTGGCCGCGCTGGAAGAGGCGGAGACTCTGGCCGGCGCATACGGCTACGTCGGAATGTTCGCCCGGGAAATGGGGCATATCGCCTCGCCCCTGCGAATGTTGGCGTTTCGCCGGGTGCAGGAAGGTGGCGACCGAAGCTTTTTGAAACTTCTCTCCCAAACCGCCGACGCGCCGGTGGAAAGCGTCGCCGTCCCCCTGTCCCCCCGTCAGCAAGACCTGCTCCGGCAGCTTAGGGAAGGACGTACCGTCGAGGAAACGGCCGCCGCCCTGGGGATTACCGTCAATACCGCCAAAACCCACCTGAAAAACATCTACCGCGCCCTGGGGGTTAGGAACCGGGCAGAAGCGGTCGCCATGGCGCGGTTGGTTCGGCACTAGTCCTGCAATGCTTGATTTTCGCAAACCCTTCAATTACCCGTCATTCCGGCGTCTATACCTCGAACCGGGGTAGAAACAGTGGCGTGCCGGAACCCAGATGGATAAACAGCGATTATGCGCTTCCATTGGTATTGCCTGGTTGTCAGTGATGTTTTCAGCCTGACATTCGTAGCAGACCTTCGGGTATCTGGGTTCCGGCACTCCACTGTCCTCGCCCGGTTCGAGGTATAGACGCCGGAATGACTGGTA
>JAVBQR010000035.1:0-14529 GCA_031548865.1 Planctomycetota bacterium | reverse complement strand
TTGCTTCCTCGTCTGACGGGACGATACACATTTCCACAATTCCAATAGACGTTCGGTACGGACCCTTTGGACCCCGCATGACCGGGATTTCCATTCGGGCGACTCGAGCTTCGGCCGAAGCTTCACTACAGACTTGCTTATAGCCGCGTTCAGGCGGGGCAATATAAAAATTCGGAAAATTTTTTAATCTTGCAGATATTTTTGATGTTTCCCAAAAAGGCGGCGCAAACCGCCGGGTAATTTCGAAAATGTCACAGAATTGCGGTCAATTGCGAAACTTCAGCCGTAATTCCCGGAGCCACCATCCATGAGCAATCCCACTTCGGTAAACGGTTCAGAGTCACCCCGCGCCGTCCCGGACACCGATGTCCTCGGGGTAAACTTTCCTTCCGGAGACCTCGGCGCCGACACCATCGTCATGACGGATAAGGACCGCGCCATGGCCTCCAGGCACACCCGGGTGGCCAATCCCGGCGCCGCCGCCGCTCCGCAAAAGCCGTCGCCCGCCCGTCCGGCCGGCACCGATACCGTCAACGCCACCACGCAAAGGTTGTCCCGGCCCACCGGCGTAAGCCCCATGGCAGTCCTGGAACACCTCAGCATCCTTCTGCAGCTGCAGCGCCGCGCCCGCACCGCCGGACCCGAGGAACTCCCTTTCATCATGGTGAACGAATCCCGGCAGCTTCTTCCCTACCGCCAGGCCGTTTTTTTCACCATCCGGAACGGCAAACCCACCCTGAAGAGCGTCTCCGGGCTCGCCGTCCCCGACTCCTCAGCCCCCTTTGCCCAGTGGATGCGGAAATTCGTCAGATGGCGCTGCCAGTGCCCAGAACCAACTAAACAGCAGCGCCTCGACCTGGCGAACCTGGCGGCGGAAAAGCCGACACCACCCCGCTGGTTTAAGGATTGGAAGGACTGGCTTCCCCCGCACGCCCTGTGGTCGCCCCTCCTCGACAACCGGCGGACGCTTATCGGCGCCATCGTCTTCTTTAGGGAAAAGCCCTTCTCCGACGCCCATAACATGCAGGCCGCCCACCTCACCGAATCCTACGCCCAGGACCTCGCCCTCTCCATCTCGCGGCCGGCCGGGGCGCGGCGCTCGTGGTCGCCCCTCCTATTCCTCCTCCTCGCCGGCGCCGTCGCCGCCTCGTTCCTGCCGGTCCACCAAAGCGTCCTCGCCCCTTCGGAAATCACCGCCAAACGCCCCGCCCTGGTCCGCTCGGGGCTGGACGGGGTTGTCGACCGCTTCCTGGTCGAGCCGAACCAGCGGGTCGCGGCCGGGCAGGAACTGGTCCGGCTCGAGGACGCGCAACTCCGGACCCGCCTGACCGTTTCCAAAAAAGCCGAGGACATGGCCCAGGCCGAATACAAGCAGCTGCTCCAGGCCGCCCTGTCCGATCCGAAGTCCAAACAGCGCATCCCGCTGGTGCAGGGGCACATCGAACAGCTCGCGGCGGAGACCGAATACATCGAAAGCCTGATGGAGCGGATCGTCATCACCAGCCCCATCGCCGGGGTGGTCCTCTGCGACACGCCGGACGAATGGCTGGGGCGGCCGGTGAGCCTCGGGCAGCGGATTATGCTGGTGGCGAATCCGGACCACCTGGAACTGGAAATCCACCTCCCCGCCTCGGAAAACATGCGGGTGGAGGTCGGCGATACGGTGGTCTTCTATCCGAATGTCGCGCCAATCAAACCCATGCGCGCCACCGTGACCCACGTCGGCTTCCGCGCGGGAGAGGTGCCCGGGGTGGGGATGGCGTATGTGCTGCGGGCCGACGTCGAGGCGGAGGCGAAACCCCTCCTCGGCCTCCGCGGCATGGCGAAATTGTACGGCCCCGAGCAGCCCTTGTGGATGCTACTCTTCCAGAAGCCGCTCATGGCCGCCAGGCAATGGCTGGGATGGTGACTTGAATGACCGCGCAGCCGGCGACCCTCCCCCGCATCCGCGACGAACTCCAACTCATCCCCGGCCCTCCGACCCGCTTCGGGGCGCCGACCTACACCTTGTACGACCCGACCGGACAGCGCTTTTTCCGCCTGGGCTGGATGGAGACGGAAATCCTCTCCCGCTGGAGCCTGGGGGAGGCAGAGCGCATTTCCGAAGCGATCCGGAAGGAAACGACCCTGGCGGTCCAGCCGGACACGGTGAAGCTGATCGCCAACTTCCTCATCGCGAACAATCTCACCGCCGCCGCCACGCCGGCGGAAACGGACTACCTTCTCAAACAGAAAAGAAACCGCCGCAAAAGCTTCCTTTCCACCCTGATGCACAACTACCTGTTTCTCCGGATTCCCCTCTGCCATCCGGACGGATTCCTCTCCGCCACGCTGGGCCTGGTAAAATGGATGTTCACGAAAAGCTTCGCGGTCCTGGTCCTCCTGTTTGCGGCGCTGGGGTTCTACCTGGTCGCCCGCGAATGGTCGCGGTTCGGCGACTCCCTGTCGAGCCTCTTCACCCTGCAGGGGGGCATTATGGCGGCGCTGGCTTTGGGCTTGTCGAAAACGGTGCACGAACTCGGCCACGCCTACGCGGCGAAACGCTACGGCCTCCGGGTGCCCGCGATGGGGATCGCCCTGATGTGTTTCGCCCCGGTCCTGTGGACCGACACTACCGAGGCCTGGAAGCTCCGTAGCCGCAAGGAACGCCTCGCCATCGGCGCCTCCGGGGTGCTGGCGGAACTGATGCTGGCGACGGCGGCGTCACTCTGGTGGCCCTTGTTGCCGCCGGGCCCCCTCAAGACGGCGGTGTTCATGCTGGCCGGATCCATCTGGATTCTCACCCTGGTCGTCAACATCAACCCCTGCATGCGTTACGACGGCTATTATCTTCTTTCCGACTACTGGGACATCCCTTCCCTTCAGCCGCGCTCGTTCGCGCTGGCGAAGTGGTTCCTGAGGGAGCAGCTCTTCGGCCTCGGGCTGCCGGCGCCGGAACCGTTCCCCCGGTTCGATCGGCTGAAGCTCATCGTCTATGCCTTCGTCACCTGGCTGTACCGTTTCTTCCTGTTCCTGGGTATCGCTTTCCTCGTGTACCATATTTTCTTCAAAGCCCTGGGCATAATTCTCATGCTGGTGGAATTGGCCTTCTTCATCGCCCTCCCCATCCTCAAGGAAATCGCCCACTGGTTCACGATTCGAGATAAAATGCGCCCGAATTTCCGCCTGTTTCTGACCTTGTCCCTTTTCGCCGGCCTCATCTACTTCCTGGTCGCGCCCTGGCACGCCAAGGTCGGCGGCGCCGCCCTCCTCACGCCGGAACGCCGCGCCGCCTTCTACGCCCCGCAAGGGGGCGTCATAGAAGACGTCTCCGCCCATAACGACGCCCTGGTGGAACCGGACCAGGTTCTCTTCCGCCTGCGCTCCCCCGACCTCGACAGCCGCATCGAAATCGCCAAACGTACCGTGGCGGCGCAGCGCCTGAAATTGTCGCTGGCCAGTTTGGATCAGGGCCTGAGGATCGAAGCGGCGGCGGACTGGGATCAGCTCGAACGCTTGGCCGAGGATTTGGCGGGACTGCTGCGGGAACGCGAGGAACTCATAATCAAGGCGCCCTTCGCGGGACGCATCGTCGACATGCCGGAGTGGCTCGTACCCGGCAGCTGGATTGAGGCGAAGGAGCCCCTGTCCGCCCTGGCCGGCGGCCGGCATATGGTGCAGGTTTACGTTCCGGAGTACGATCTGCCCCGCCTCGCCGTGGGGTCGGGCGGCCGTTTCTATCCCCGCGAAAAGGGCCAGGGACCGGTGCGGATCCGCGTCGAGTCGATAGAAAACCAGGCGACCCGGGAAATCGCCCAGCCGGAGCTCGCGTCCCTTTACGGCGGCCCTTTGGGGGCGGTGAAGAATGCGGGGCCGGGGCGGCTCGAAGCGGAGCATGCGGTGTACCGGGTGAACTGCGGGGTGGTGGGGGAGGGCGCGTCGGCGCAATTGTTGGTCGGCGAGGCGGCGCTGGAGGCCGAACCCCGCAGCGTATTCACCGAGGTTTGGCGGAAATTACTCACTATCCTGGTGCGCGAGAGCGGGTGGTGAAGGCTTGCGAAAAAATCCTCCGCCCCCGGTATTTTACCCTTTTCTGGCGGGTGAATTTCATTATAATGGGGTGCGTTGTGCCGGACGGACGCCGACGCGTCCGTTTTTGTATGCTAGAATTGGAGAAGTGAACCATGCACGAAAACGCCAAGGACATCAGTCAACGCGTGCGCGGACTACGAGAGGACCTGGGGATATCGGCCACGGAGATGGCGGAGTATGTTCAGGTGACGCCCGAACAATACGCCGCTTACGAATCCGCGGCCGAGGACATTCCGGCGTCGGCCCTTTCCGAAATCGCGGTGCGGCTGAAGGTGGATCTCGGCCTCCTCCTCACCGGCACAACCCCCAAGATGAGCCTCTTCTCCGTGACCAGGAAAGGCCGCGGCGTCGGGGTCGACCGGAGAAAAGGCTACAAATACGAGAATCTGGCCGCCTCCTTCAAGGAGGCGAAGTTCGAGCCGTTCATCGTCACCCTGCCCGAAACGGACCGGGACGCGGTGATTCCCCAGAACACCCACCCGGGCCAGGAGTTCAATTACATGCTGGAAGGTTCGATGCGGGTCAAGGTGCAGGACAATGAAGTCACCCTTAACCCCGGCGACTCGGTAATATTCGACTGCACCGTACCGCACGGCATGAAGGCCGTGGGCGGCCAGGCGAAGTTCATCGCCATTATTACCGTATAGTCACGCGTCAGCAGGCCGGCAAGCATACCGAACCCGGCCGCGCGGCCGGGTTCGTTCGTAAAAAAGCAAAGAATTTTCCTGTATGCCGCATAAACTTGTGTATCATTATCGATGACCGCTTTCGGCACAACAGCAAAGGTGAAAGTATAGATTTCTTTTACAAAACTTTAAAGGAAATCGAGCCTTAGAGCTCGATTTCCTTTAAAAAACCGAAGGATAAATTATGTCTTTACTGAACCGTTTTTGTCCGCAGATAGACTTCGCCTCGCAGGAGGACTTCAACAAGAATTTCAAGTTGAACGTCCCGGAGGATTTCAACTTCGCCCACGACGTCGTGGACTGGTACGCCGATCACGAGCCGGAGCGGGTTGCCCTGGTCTGGTGCGACGATCAGGGCCGGGAACTCGTGCTGAATTTCCGCGAACTCCGCCGCCGCGCCGACCAGACGGCGAACTTCTTCAAGGCGCGGGGGGTCATGAAGGGTGACGCGGTGATGCTGTGCCTCAAGGGCCGCTGGCATTTCTGGACCTGCCTCGTCGCCCTCCACAAGCTTGGCGCCATCGCCGTCCCCGCCACCCACATGATGCAGACGAAGAACGTCGCCTACCGCCTGGAAAAGCTTAGGTTCAAGATGATTCTCGCCGCCCACGAGGCGGCCTTGATGCATAACATCCGCGAGGCGGTCGCCGAGACCGGGCAAAACATCGCCCTCGCCTCCGTGGACGGCCCGGCGGAGGGCTGGGAGGACTTCAACGTCCAGGTCGCCGCTTATCCGGATGTCTTCATCCGCCCGGCGAAGGGGAGTCCGGAGCGGACGGCCCTGCGCGAATTCATTCTTCTTTATTTCACCTCCGGCACGACCGGCTTCCCGAAGATGATTCAGGTCGACCACGCCTATCCCCTGGCCCACATCACCACCGCGAAGTTCTGGCACGACTGCTTCGACGGCGGCCTCCACTACACCGTCGCCGACACCGGCTGGGCCAAGTGCGCCTGGGGCAAAATCTACGGCCAGTGGCTCTGCGGCACCGCCGTCTTCGCCTACGATTACGACGCCTTCAACGCCGGCGACATGATGGGGAAAATCGCGAAATACAAGATTACCTCCTTCTGCGCCCCGCCGACCATCTACCGCATGATGATCAAGGAAAACCTGGAAGGCTACGACTTCACCAGCCTGAAGCACTGCTGCGTCGCGGGGGAGCCCCTCAATCCGGAAGTCTACAACCGCTGGCTCGAGAAAACCGGCCACAAGCTTTACGAAGGCTACGGGCAAACGGAAAGCGTGGTCTCGGTCGCCACCAGCAAATGGCTGGAACCGCGCCCGGGCTCGATGGGGAAGCCCCTGCCGATTTACCAAATCGCCCTGATGGACAAGGAGGACGGCAGCTTCTGCGAACGCGGCGAAACGGGGGAAATCGTCATCAAGGCGGAACGCGACAATCCGCCCCCGGGCCTGTTCCGCGGCTACCGGGACGACGAGGAACTGACCGAAAGCGCCTGGCATGACGGCTGGTACCATACGGGGGATCAGGCCTGGATGGACGAGGAGGGCTACCTGTGGTTTGTCGGCCGGGCGGACGATCTCATCAAGACGAGCGGCTACCGGGTCGGCCCCTTCGAGGTCGAGTCGGCGGTCATGCAGCACCCCTGCGTGCTCGAATGCGCCATCACCGGCGTGCCCGACCCGGTGCGCGGGCAAATTATCAAGGCGACGATTGTTTTGGCGAAGAGCTATTTGCCGCCGGCGGGGAGCACGCCGGAAGAAGTCGCCGACTACCACAAGAAACTCGCCAAGGAAGTTCAGGAGAAGGTCAAGGAAGTCACCGAACCGTATAAATATCCGCGCCTGGTAGAGTTCGTGCCGGAATTGCCGAAAACCATCAGCGGGAAGATTCGCCGGGTGGAAATCAGGCAAGAGGACGACCTCAAGCGGACCCGGGCGGAGGAATAGGCGGAAGAATTTCCTGTCCCCGAATCCCGGTTTTTACAGGAAATACGTCGTGAAGTCACATTTTTCTATTGGGGCGAAGCCATGACTACTGCGGAAAAGAAAAAAGCGAAAGCATGCGTCAAAATCAACGACCTGGAGTGTAAAGCCTGCGGCAGGTGCGTATTGTCCTGCCCGGTGAAGGTGCTGTCACTTGGAGACAAACTGAACGCCCGGGGCTACAAGTTCGTGAAATACAAAGGCGAAGGCTGCATCGGTTGCGGGAATTGCTTCTACGCCTGCCCCGAGCCGCTGGCCATAGAAGTAGTTTGAAGGTGAAATCGCCAGGTATGGAACCCGGTTGTAACTGAAGTTTTGCACAGTGACGATTTAACCGCCAATCGTCACTTTGCAAAAATCGTTTTTGCTCGAATTTCACGGGTTTTTGATTTTGTAAAACTCCGGTTGTAATAACCATAGAAGAAGAGAGAAAAGCTATGGCCACTCAATTGATAAAAGGAAACCACGCCGTAGTCGTCGGCGCCCTCTACGCAGGGTGCGACGCCTATTTCGGCTACCCCATCACCCCCGCCTCGGAAATTCTCCAGGAAGCTTCGGAAAAATTCCCCATGCTCGGGCGCCGCTTCGTGCAGGCGGAATCGGAGGAAGCGGCGGCGAACATGCTCTACGGCGCCGCCTGCACCGGACACCTGGCCATGACCGCCTCCTCCGGCCCGGGGATCAGCCTCAAGCAGGAAGCGGTATCGTACCTGGCCGCCGCCGAACTGCCGTCGGTGATTGTCGACGTGCAGCGGGCCGGACCGGGCCTCGGCAACATCGGCCCGGAACAGGGAGACTACAACCAGGTGGTGAAGGGGGGCGGGCACGGCAATTACAAATGTCTCGTCCTCGCCCCCGGGTCGGTGCAGGAAATGTGCGACATGACCATGAAGGCTTTCGAACTGGCGCAGAAATACCGGGGCCCCGTGTACCTCCTGACGGACGGCATGCTGGGGCAAATGGTCGAGCCCCTTCGCTTCCCCGAGAAAGCGGTCACGCCGAAAATCGACACCTCCTGGGCGGTTTGCGGCACCGCCGAGACGGCCGGGAATTTCATCAGTTCCATCGAACTCGACTTCGACATCCTGGAAAAGAACAATATCAAGCTCCAGAAGAAGTACGCCGCCATGGCGGCCGAAGCGGACTGGGAGGAATACCGGCTGGAGGACGCCGACGTCGTCGTCGCCGCCTACGGCTGCACCAGCCGCATCGCCAAATCCTGCATCGACGCGGCCCGGCAGGATGGCGTCAAGGCCGGAATGATCCGCCTGAAGACCCTGTTCCCCTTCCCGGCGGAACCGCTGAAGAAGCTGGCCGCAAAAAGCAACCAGCCGGCCTTCGTCGCCGCCGAAATGTCCAACGGGCAGATGATTGACGACCTCCGCCTGGCCATAGAATGCCGCCGGCCGGTGGTGCTCGCCAACCGCATGGGCGGGAACATTATCACCACGGACGTGATTATGAAGGGAATTCGCGAAGCGGCGCGCTTGGCTGGCAAGTAACAAAATTTCACCCTCAAGATGATTGCGAGAATCGATATGGCTGCGACATTGACCAAACCGGAATCCATCAATTCGGTCTTCACCAGAAAAGGCGGCGCCGCCCCCACCGCCACCCATTACTGCCCCGGCTGCGGGCACGGCATCATCCACAAGCTTATCGGCCAGGCCATGGACGAATTGGGCATCCGCGAACGCACCATCGCCATTAGCCCGGTCGGCTGCGCCGTCTTCGCCTACTACTATTTCAATTGCGGCAACGTCCAGTCCGCCCACGGCCGCGCCCCGGCCGTCGCCACCGGCCTCTCCCGCTGCCGCGACGACGCGGTGGTCATCTCCTACCAGGGGGACGGCGACCTGGCTTCGATCGGCCTCAACGAAACGCTCCAGGCCGCGAACCGCGGGGAGAAAGTGGCGGTATTCTTTGTCAACAACACCGTCTACGGCATGACCGGCGGGCAAATGGCCCCGACCACCCTGGCGGGCGAAGTGACCGCGACCAGCCCCTGCGGCCGGGACCCCAGGGAAGCCGGCTACCCCATTCACATGTGCGAACTCATCGACCAGTTGCAGGCGCCGGTCTTCATAGAACGGGTCGCCATTTCGGACATCGCCGGCATCAGGAAGGCGAAGAAGGCGATCTTCAAAGCCATGGAAATTCAGCGCGACGGCAAGGGCTACGCTTTTGTCGAACTTCTTTCGAACTGCCCGACCAATCTTCGGCAAAACACCCAAGCTTCGATCGACTGGGTCAACAAGGAAATGGCCGACGAATTCAAGGTGAAGAATTTCCGCGACCGTTCCGCCGAAGTCGAACCTTATCGTAGAAGTCCCCGGGTCTGGGACAAGGAGGCCATCGACAAGATTTTCGAACTCGATACCAAGGCCGCCCCGGACGCCCCGCACAACCCGGACTTCAAGCCGGTCGGCGTCCGCATCGCCGGATTCGGGGGGCAGGGCGTCCTGTCGATGGGCCTGATTATCGCCAACGCCGCGACCCAGGCGCAGCGCCGCACCTCCTGGTATCCCTCCTACGGCCCGGAACAGCGCGGCGGCACGGCGAACTGTTCCGTGCACATTTCCGGCGTGGACATCGGGAGCCCGGTCGTAACGGAACCGGACATTCTCGTCGCCCTCAACCGGCCGTCCCTGGAAAAATTCGTGAAGGACGTGAAGCCGGGCGGAGCGGTACTCTATGACGATCGCATCGAAGGGGTGACTTTCCCGAAGGGGCTGAAGATTTACCCGGTTCCCGCCGTGCGCCTCGCCGTCGAGGCCGGTAACGAAAAGGCGGCGAACACGGTCATGCTCGGGGTGATTTCCGCCCTCGACAACACCGGGGTCGATCGGAAGCAATACCTCGCCGCCATGGAGGAGAATTTCGCCGGCAAGGAAAAACTCATCGCCCTGAACCGGACCGCCTTCGAGCTCGCCGAGAAATGGGCCAGGGAACATAAACAATAGGCACGATTTCGTTATCAAGCAAGGGGAGAAGCAAATGAAGATCCGTTACGAACTATTGGACAAGTCCCGCCAGCGCCAGCTCCCAGAGACCGACAAGCCGCTGCCGTTCGGGCAACTCCGCACCAACCACATGTTCCTCATGAACTACCGCGACCAGACCTGGCAGGACCCGCGCATCGTTCCCTACGGGGAAATCACCCTGATGCCGGGCGCCATGTGCCTGCATTACGGCCAGACCATATTCGAGGGCGCCAAGGCTTTCATCCACGACGACCAGGAAATCTACCTGTTCCGCTACGACAAGAACTGCGACCGCCTGAACCATTCGGCCCGCAACCTCTGCATGCCGGAGGTCCCGGCTGAAGTGCAGATGGAAGCCACCCTCCGCCTCCTCGACGTCGAACGCGCCTGGTGCCCGTCCATGCCGGAGTCTTCCCTCTACATCCGCCCCTTCATGTTCGCGACCCTGGATTCCATCGGCGTCAAGCCGGCAACGGAATACATCTACTGCGTCATGCTGTCACCGGCCGGACCCTATTATCCGGGCGGGTTTTCAAGGCCGCAGAAGCTCCTTATCACCACCCGCTACCACCGGGCGGTCTCCGGCGGTACCGGAACCTCGAAGTGCGGCGGCAATTACGCCTCCAGCCTGCAGGCCCAGGAGTACGCCCACAAGATGGGGTGCGCGCAAGTTCTCTACATCGACGCCTCGAACCAGTTCATCGAAGAAGTGGGGACGATGAATCATTACCACGTCGAGAAAGGGGGGACCTTCGTCATCCCGACTTTCAACGATTCCATTTTGAAGTCGATTACTTCCCAGTCCGTTCTCGAATTGGCGCAAAATTCCGACCTGCCCATCAAGATCAAAGCCCGGCAGGAGACGATTCGCCTGGACAAATTCATCGAAGGGGTGAAATCCGGGGCGGTCATCGAAACCGGCGGCTTAGGCACGGCGGCGGTGGTCAGTCCGGTCGGGGGCTATTTGCTGGACGACGGCACCTCCCTCACGGTCGGGGACGGCGAGGTCGGCCGTTATTCCCGCGAACTTTACGACTACTACAGCAACATGCAAATTGGCAGGAAACCCGCCCCGGCGGGGTGGCTCAAGAAAGTGCCGCATTACTAAGCTGCGCCGGTCTGCCGATTTGTGGCACCGGACAAGAGGGCGGCCGCGAAGCATCGCGGCCGCCCTGTATTGTAAAGCGATTGCGGTTGGTGATTCTACAACGCGACTGTTGTGGAAACCGCACCCACGACAGTCGCGTTGTAGAAGTAACTCGGCATTTCATGAAGGCAATTGGTGCATCAGCTCCTTGGTACGGAGATATAATTCGTCATAGATTTTTTGCTGCCGGCGGTAGATTTCGCGGTGGGCCGGATTGGGGGAAACGGAACCGGTGAACTCGACCCGCTTCGCCAGTTCCTCGACCGAAGCGTAGCGCCCCACCCCGAGCCCGGCCATCAGGGCGTCGCCGAAGGAAGCGCCGAAAACGCCACCCAAGAGGAGTTCGCGGCCGCAAATGTCCGAGACAATCCGCATCCATTTGCCATTCTTGGTGCCGCCGCCCACGGCGACGACTTTCCTGGTCTCCATGCCGATTTCCGCGAAAGCGGAGAAGTGCTGCGCCACTCCGTAACCGACCCCTTCCAAACAGGCCTGGAACAGGTGGGCGCGGGTATGGTGCAGGTTGAGGCCGAAGAAAACCCCGCGGGCCAGAGGGTCGTTGATGGGGGTGCGTTCGCCGCTGAAGTAGGGGAGGACGATTAGCCCCTCGGAACCAGGCGGAAGGTCGGCGCTTTCTTGCATCAGGAGTTCGTAGGCGCTTAGGCCGCCGGAGCCGTCGGCATGCCGCCGGACCAGATCCGGGGCGAGCTGGTCCCGGAACCAGCGGGTCAGGGTGCCGGTCGTGGACATGCCGGCGGCGACCATGTAGGTGTCCTTGAACAAATACGGCCCGGCCCAAAAGCGCCGATCGGTGGTCAATTTCGGGACGATGTGAATGATGTACACCGACGACCCGCACATGAGAAGCATGTCACCGGGATTAAAAACGCCTACGCCCACCGCATCCGCCGCCGCGTCGGCGGTTCCGACTATGACCGGCGTGCCGGCGGCGAGTCCGGTGGCGGCGGCGGCTTCGGCCGTGACCGTTCCGGCGATTTCGTCGGCCCAGCGGCAGGCCGCCAGCTGCTCCGGCCGGCAGAATTCCCGGAGATTGTCGTAGTCCCAATCGTTCGCGTCCAGGTTGTACATGGGGGTGAAATAGGCGGCGGTGTAGCGGTCGATGCAATATTTTCCGGTGAGCTGCGCGGCCAAATAAGTGCTGGCGGTGACAAACCTGGCGGCCGCGCGGTAAATCTCCGGCTCGTTCTCCTTCAACCAAAGAATCTTCGGGCCAATGGACTGGGAAGTGATGGGGTTACCGTATTTTTTAAGGACGTAATCTTCCCCCAGCGTTTCATTGAGGCGGCGGATCTGCGCCTCCGCCCGCACGTCCACGCCGTAGAGAATCGCCTTCCGGAGCGCTTTTCCGTCTTTGTCGAGGGGGCAGCAGCAGGGGCCGATGGCGCTCGCGCCCACGCCAAGAATTTGCTTCGCTTCGCAACGGGACTTCTCCAGCAAGGCGCGGCTGATTTGGCAAAAATCCCCCCACCAGTCCTTTTCCGCGTCATGCTCGGCGTAACCGGGGCGGGGCGAGAGCATCTGGTGCGCCACCGCGTGGGTGGCGACGGCTTGCCCGTCCTCGTCAATAAGCATGCCCTTCGACTCGTAGGTGCCGATGTCAATTCCCAGGAAATAGCCCATGGCGGAGTCCTTTGCGACGATCTTTTAGTAACGGTTCAAGGAAAAGCTATGGTCGATGCGGCCGATCATGCCGGCCAACAACAACGCCAGGTTTTCGATATCCCGGACATTGGCGGTCTCGACCGGAGTGTGGGTGTAACGCGCCGGGTACCCCAGTTCCAGGGTCGCCATGCCCGCCCCTTCCAACTGCACGTAGGCGGAGTCGGTAAGTATTCCCAATGACGCAAAACGTTGCAGGGGGATGCCGTCCTCGCCTGCCGTGCGTTCGGCCAGCGCCGCCAGGCCCGCGTGCGGCAAGACGCCGTTCAGGGTGCCGCGGCCGTGGAAACTGTAGAGAATCAGCGCCGGACCGCCGCCGCAAACGTCCTCGTAGCGCCCGGACAAATCCCGGGTGTCGCCGGCCAGGGCGACGTCGAGGCTGATGGTGATGTCCGGCTTGCAGGTGCGGGCGGCGAGCATGGCGCCCCGTAGGTTAAACTCCTCCCACACCGTGCCGACCAGGTGCACCGTGCAAGGGGGGCGCTTCGCCTTGAGGCGCTCGGCGGTCAGCACCAGGGCGGCCAGGCCGCCCCGGTCATCAACCGAAGTGCCGCTGATGAAATCCCCGGCCAATTCCTGGCTGAAAGGCAGGTAGCCGGCGGGGCAGCCCACGTCGATGCCGAAGGCGCGCACCGCATCCGCCGAGTCGGCGCCGATATCCAGAAACAGCGAGGTGACCGGATCGACCTTGTACTTTTCCTCGGCGCCGGAAGCGTGGTGGGATTTGTTGCCGAAAACTCCGTCGACGTATTTCCCGTCCTTGGCGAGAATGCGGATGTTCAAGCCGGGCAGAACTTTTTCCGGGATCCCTCCCAGGCGATCGACCTGGATGAAGCCGTCCTTCTCGATGCGGCGGACGATGAACCCCAGTTGATCCAAATGCGCGAAAGCCATGACGGACGGACTTTCCGCGTCGGTTCCGGCAATGCTGGCGATGACGTTTCCGACCCGGTCGATCGTCACCTGATCGGCGAAAGGCCGTATTTTGTCGCGAAAACAATATGCCACCTCCTTCTCGTAACCGGAGGGGCCGAACTTTTCCATAAACTCGCGGACCAGGGCTTTACAGTTCATAACCGTTCCTCAAGGAAATCCGGACCGTAGAAATTCTTGGCCGGAGCGAAGCTATTGTAGAATTGCCCTCACCTTGGCGGTAATCGCCATCCCCAGCTTTTTCTGTCCATTTTCCGTCAAATGCACGCAATCCGCCCCGACTTCGGCAAACTCCGCCGCGTCGAGGTAGTCCACTCCCGCCAGGCGGGCGACCTTCCGGTAAACCTCGGCCAAACCCTCTGCCCGCTTGGCGGCCACCGGGCCGAAAACGGTGCCGCTCAGGTTGTCGCCCCAGTCCGAACCCATGCGGGGGGGCGAGACGACGAGGATGCGCGGCTCGCCGTAATCCCTTCCGCATTTGGCGCGGCGGACATACTGGATCAGCAAATCCATCCCCCAGCCGATATCCCACGGCTCCAACCCGAAACGCAGCTTGCAGTCATTCGTGCCCAGCATGATGATAAGTAAATCCAACGGCGAGGCGGCCTCGAGAACGCCGATGAATCCGGCCTTGCCGCAACGCCCTTCCTCGATCGGATCCTCGAAAACGGTGGTGCGGCCGTTCAGGGCGTTTTCGTGGACGCGGTAATGGTCGCCGAGTTCATACTGCAGGATTCCCGGCCAGCGCTGGTGAAATTCGAACCGCGCCGCCGGCGGCGGCAGGGGCTTGTGACCCCAGGTGTTTGAATCGCCATAACAAAGTATGTGACGCATGGTTTCTCCCGGGCAAAGGTATTTTCGCTCCATAAGGGTTTGTCCAAAATAATTTGGACAAGCCCTTATCCGGCGGCCGAAACCGGTTGGGCGCATCTCGCTTTTGTTACCGTCAATCCGCACCCTGTTACGCCGAACCTCTCTCCCCACGTCATTCCGGCGTCTGTACATCCAACCGGGGTGTGAACGGGCGGTTGCGCCGGACTCCCGGGGGGTTCAGCAAAGAGACTGAACATCAGGAAA
>JAVBQR010000107.1:0-5876 GCA_031548865.1 Planctomycetota bacterium | reverse complement strand
GACCATTTTCGGAGTTAGGATGCAGGCGGCGCAATCGAGAGTCGGAAAAGTCTTGTCCAACTGGGCCATTTTGCCGCCGATGGTCGGTTTACGTTCGACAATGTCGACTTTGAAACCGGCGTCGGCGATATCGAGGGCGCTTTGAATCCCGGCGATGCCGCCGCCAATCACCAGCGCACGTTTGACGACTTCGCTGGTTCCGGCATGAAGAGGCGTATTGAGGCGCACCTTCGCCACGGCGGTGCGGGCGAGGATAATCGCCTTTTCGGTGCCGACGGCTTTGTCCTTGTGAATCCAGGAACATTGCTCCCGCACATTGGCGATTTCCACCAGGAAGGGATTAATCCCGGCGGCGGCGGCGGCTTTGCGGAAAGTCGCCTCGTGCATGCGGGGGGAACAGGCGGCGATGACGATGCCGGTCAGGGCGTGCTCCTTAACAGCCGCGCGCAAGATGCCTTGGCCGGCTTCCGAACACATATATTGGTAGTCAGTCGCGAAAGCAACTCCGGGCTCGCGCTTAAGAACTTCAGCCACTTTCTTGACGTCGACGGTGGCGGCGATGTTCGACCCGCACCAGCAGACAAATACGCCGATTCTATGCATTGGCTTATCCTTTGTGCCGCTTCGGATCGGAGGAATCAACACTGAACAAATCAATATTGTTCATCAATATTTTCGACTGCAACATATTGCTTTCCGCTAACATCTGCAAGAGTTTCCGTTCGTTCACCCGGATGATTTCTTCCAACTCCTCTACCGACATTTTTTCTGCATCGGCACGAGTGATAGTCCTCTTTTTATTCTTCACTTATTATACTTCCGCATAGCCGCGACCAGCGCCTGTTGCGGCAATTCGTCGTCCAATAGCGCCGGCAACATTTGCGGCGGCATGTGGTTTTCGTCGCGTTCGCGGATCTGCAGAAGCCGCACCGCCTCCAGGACGTTAGCCGGCTTGACGTCCCGTGGGCAACGTTCCACGCAGGCGAAGCAGGACAGACAGTTCCACAAGGAATTACAGTTCAATAAACCGGTAATGTCCCCGTCCGCGACCATGCCGACCACCTTGTGCGGACGCACGTCCATGGAGGCGAAAGCGGGACAACTGGCGCTGCACTTGCCGCAACGCATACACTTTGCGGCGTTGACGCCGCTGATCCGTTCGACTTCCGCCCGGGGGTCCTTTATCACGTGCATGCCAGCTCTCCTTCCGGCTTGGCGGCAGCCTCGACCCCGAGCGCCTCGGCCAAAACCTCGGTGAAATATTTCACGGGCAACCGCGCGTCCGCCCCCGCGTTTTCGGTCAAATTGTAGAGGCAAAGGGGACAAGCGGTGATCACCAGTTCCGCCCCGGCCGCTTTGGCGCTGGACAGGACCGCATCCGTCATCTCTTCCGCCAGCGGCTTGTTCCCCAAAGTGGTGTAGCCGCCGCAGCATTGGGTGCGCTTGGTGTAGGGGACCGGAGTGCCGCCGAGAGCGGTAATCAGCTCTTCCATAATCTTCGGATTGTCCGGCTGGTCGAACTGCATGACGTCCGAAGGCCGCACCAGCATGCAGCCGTAATAGGCGGCAACTTTTTTCCCGGCGAGGGACTCCTTGACCTTGGCGGCGATGGCGGCGAAGCCGACCGTGTCCCTGAGCATTTCGAGATAATGCACCACTTGCGTCTCGCCGGCATAGGGCGAGTCGAAGCGGGAATAATTATTCACCCGGAAGCGGATATCCGCGTCGGTCGCCAAATCGGCGTTGACCCTTTTCAGCACGTGATGGCAGGCCGAACACAGGGTGAGGAGGACGCCGCCGCGAGTTTTCGCCTCGTTCAAGGCCCGAACAGCGGAAAGCTTGGTGGCGATTTCGTCGCGGGCCAAAGGATACACGGCGCCACAACACTGCCATTCCGGCAATTCCTCGAGCTCGACCCCCAAGGCGAGGGCGGCGGCACGGGCGTTTGTATCAAGAGCCGCAGCTTTGGTTTTGAGGGTGCATCCTGGATAGTAGTTGACTTTTGTCACATTGGCCCCAGTCTTGTTATTAGGGTAATGTTTTATTTCAACGCACAATTGCCGCCCTTGCTTGTAGCAAAAAAAGGCAATAAAATGATAAGGCCGAACCGCCTGGGCGAGTCGGCGAAACAAGAATTGAAGCGTATCGGCATGGAACTATGGTATGCGATACGTCCGCTTGCGTGAGATTATTTCGATCTTTTTACAGGCTTGCCCCATTATGCCCACTATAATAGATTCCCGCGCGAATTCAAGATTTTTTTACTAATATTTTGTTCCTGATTTTAGCCAATCCTGCAATTTGTTCGTATGACTATATTTAGATATATTCCTTTACCGATATTTTTTTACTGATTCCATTGACAAACGTCGGGAAAGTGGTATACTTAGACAGCCATCCTGAATAATTCCGTAAATTCGTCGGCAATCAGCCAGGCAAAGCAGGCGATGTATTCTACTGTCGTAAATTTAAAGATTTCTTTCTTTATTTTAGCGATTCATTGACAAACACCAGTAAGCAAGGGGACGGAATGCGTGAGATTTCCACAGACCTCGTCACCGCCGCCGTCAGGGACATGTGCATCGAGGCGAATCTCGAATTGCCATGCGATGTAGCGGAAGTTATCTCCCAAAAAAGTAAAACCGAACCGTGGCCGCAAGCCAAAGACACCATGGAGAAACTGGTCGAAAACATCGCCATCTCCCACAACGAGAAAATGCCCATCTGCCAAGACACCGGCATGGCGGTAGTACTGGTTGAGTTGGGGCAGGACGTCCACCTCGCCGGCGGTTTCCTCGGCGACGCCATCAACGAGGGCGTGCGCCAGGGCTACAGTCAGGGCTACCTCAGGAAATCGGTGGTAGAGGACCCACTCCGCCGCAAAAATACCGGCGACAACACCCCCGCCCTCCTGCATGTCGATGTCGTCCCGGGCGACAAAGTGAAAATCACCGTCGCCCCGAAGGGCTTCGGTTCGGAAAACATGTCCCGCCTGGCCATGATGGCCCCTTCGGCCGGGGAAAAAGGCGTCAAGGACTTTGTCGTCGAAACGGCGAAAATCGCCGGTCCGAATCCGTGTCCGCCGATTGTCGTCGGCGTCGGCATCGGCGGCTCCTTCGACCGGGTCGCGCTTCTGGCCAAAAAGGCCCTGCAGCGCAGCGTCAAGACCCCCAACCCCGACCCATACTATGCCGCCATGGAAGCGGAGCTCCTGGAGCGGATAAATGCGTTGGGCATCGGCCCCCAAGGCTTCGGCGGCGAAACCACCGCTCTTGGCGTGAACATCGAGGTTTTCCCGACACATATCGCCGGCCTGCCCGTAGCCGTGAACATCAGTTGTCACGTCTCGCGGCATGTCTCGCGCGTGCTATAGGAAGGGTCAGAGCAGCCATGGATAACATCCCCCTGAACACCCCCCTGTCGAAGGAACAAGCCCTGAAACTGAAGGCCGGCGACACCGTCCTCCTCTCCGGCGTGATTTACACCGCCCGCGACGCCGCCCACGCGCGGCTGGTCGAGCTCCTGGACAAAGGCGAGAAACTGCCCATCGACATCAAGGACGCCCTGATTTACTACGTCGGCCCCACGCCGGAAAAACCCGGCCAGGTCATCGGCTCCGCCGGCCCCACCACCAGCTACCGCATGGACGCCTACGCCCCGCGCCTCCTGGACTTGGGCCTCCGCGGCATGATTGGGAAGGGGAAGCGCTCCGCCGAAGTCATCGCCAGCATGAAGAAAAACGGCGCCGTCTACTTCGGCGCCATTGGCGGCGCCGCGGCCTTAATCGCCAAGCGCATCGTCGGCTGCGAAATCGTCTGTTACGAGGACCTCGGCTCCGAGGCGATCCGCAAATTGACGGTCAAGGACTTCCCCGCCACGGTAATCATTGACTCCGAAGGCAATAATCTGTATGAAATCGGGGTGAAGCGTTATCTGGATTCAAGGAAATGACTGAAGCTTTGCCGGTGGCGATGGAACTGCCCATCACCACCGGCAAAAATCATTTCAGCCCATAATTCGAGAGCTCTCTATTTTTATAAAATCGCCATTCGGCGGTTTGAATTGCGATTTGACAAAACCACAGGTTTTTCACTTGTAACGCGTGATTCAAACACGTCACTTTATAAAGGACCTTCCCATGGAAGAGCGCAGACACTTCGAGATTCAAAGCTTACGCAACCTCGTCAAGGCCATTTTCGAGCAATACGGCGCCTCCCCGGAAAAGGCCGAGGATTGCGCCAAAGTCATTCTCGAAGCGGATCGCATGGGCATCGAGTCGCACGGGATTTCCCGTATCGGCATGTACATCTACGGCATGAAGATAGGCCGTATCCGCCCCAAGGCCGACACCAACGTAGTCCTGGAAACGCCGGTCTCCGCCGTCCTGGATGCGAACGACGGCCTCGGCCAGCCGGCCGCCATGAAGGGCATGCAAATGGCGATGGACAAGGCCAAGCGTTCCGGCATGGGCATAGTGATGGTGCGTAACTCCAACCACTTCGGCATCGGCGGGTTTTACACCATGATGGCGGCCCGGGCGCGTTTTATGGGCATGTGCATGACCAATTCCGAATCGATGGTGGTGCCGACTTTCGGTCGCCGGGCGATGATGGGCACCAACCCCATTGCCGTGACCATGCCGGCGCACCCGTCCTGGTTCCACTTCGACATTTCCACCTCGGTGGTGCCGGCCGGCAAAATCGAGGTTTATTCCCGCAACAAGCAAATGCTCCCGGAAGGCTGGTCGGTCGGTTCGGACGGCAAAATCAACACCGACCCCGACGTCTTCCTGAAAATCCGCGCCCAGAAGCTGGACGGCGGCCTCCTCCCAATGGGCGGCTACGGCATGACCCACTCCGGCCACAAGGGTTACGCCATTTCCATGCTGGTCGAATTGATGACCGGCGTTTTCGCCTGCGGCAACACCTCGAACCATGTCCGCGAAGTACCGAACGTCGACCGCTGCTGCCACATGTTCATGGCTATCGACTACGGCATGTTCGGGGACAAGAAGGCGATCGAAGACCACTTCTCGCGTTACCTCAATGAAATCCGCGCCAGCGCCAAGGCCGAAGGCCAGAGCCGCATCCTGACCCAGGGCGAACTCGAAACGGACAGCAAACTGAAGGTGGACAAGGAAGGGGTGGGGATTCACGAGAAGTCGCTGCAGGATTTGATCAGCATCTGCAACGAAGTCGACGTGGACTACAAGTCGATCATGGTCGAAAAACTGCCGGATCCGAAAAAGGCGCCGAAAAATGCAGCTTCGTGACGGTTCCGCGGCAGGGATTCAAGTGACGACAATAAACCGCCGGGCGACGTGTCCGGCGGTTTTGTTTGCTGAAGAAACATCGTTCGTGCATCGGTCACTTCGTGATAGCCGATTCACGCTTTTCCCTAGTAGGGTGTCTTCTAACTGGACTTTTGCAAAATCACCATTCAAACCGCCGAATGGCGATTTTGTAAAATCAAAAACCCTTGAAATTCGGGCAAAAACGATTTTTGCAAAGTGGCGATTGGCGGTTAAATCGCCACTTTGCAAAAGTTCAGTTCTAACAAATTACGGTAGCTGAACGTGCCTCCGGACCCTCAACATCGCATACCTCCTAAGATCGATAGGGGTAGGGAAGGGCGCGGTAGCCCTCCCCTCCCTCCGAACCGTGCTTGCGGTTTTCCCGCACACGGCTCTCCAAAGCGTGGTTGCTTCATAGAGGTTGGCGATAGAGAATTTGAGCGTTGACCAGGTTGAACAGCTCTTTCTCCTCGAAGAAGGAATTCTTCCAGGTTCGATGGTCTCGCAGGGTATGTCCGCAGCCTCGCTTCTTCTTCCGGTTGAGGAGCATGGCTCGCAGCCTTCTCCTGACTTGCCGGTCGAT
>JAVBQR010000044.1:0-26244 GCA_031548865.1 Planctomycetota bacterium | reverse complement strand
GAGAAGAAGGCGGGTAGTTAGGCCATCCTAGAGCACGCCGGGGTTTGACTGACCACCTTACCCCAAAAAAATCGCCCTTTGGGCCTCGGGTATGGATCCGCCGGGATTTCCATTCTTTTCTTTCAGGGAAGAATGGAGGTTAGGCATGGACGGAAAAACTTTCACCATTTCGTGTCGCGACTGGTATATACTGGAACCACTTCGGTTTTCGGGAAACTTCCGGTCTCCGCATCCTGTTACTTACCCCTGACCCCTCCCTAAGCGTCGGCGGTAACGGTTCGGCAAGGGAACGGCAGCACCGGACCCTGTAACACCGGACTCCCCCCCCACGTCATTCCGGCGTCGCAAACGTTCAACCGGGGGGAAGCGTAGCTCGCCGGAATCCAGGCGATTGGCGATCGCTACAGTGGCGTTTGCTCCTTGTCTCACGGAGGTGTAAGTTCTGACTGAACTTTTGCAAAGTGGCGATTTAACCGCCAATCGCCACTTTGCAAAAATCGTTTTTGCCTGGATTTCAAGGGTTTTTGAATTTACAAAATCGCCATTCGGCGGTTTGAATGGTGATTTTGCATAAGTCCAGTTCTGACAGGTTTTTTTCTGGAGAAACGCTATGCAAAGCATCCGGGATGTGCTTGGGAAGTTTATCGGCAGTCAATCCATCGTCAGCACCCACGAACACCACCGCGACGGCGAATGGTACCGGGATATGACCCTGGAAAAGATTTTCACCAGTTCCTATGTCCAATGGGCGACGCCGGTCCCGCTTACGGCTGGCGGGCGGGAGGCGTTCCTCGCCAAGATCGCCGCGAATTCCTATTTCGTCTGGCTGGCGCGGGGCTTGGCGCGGGTCTACGGCCTGCCGGGCCTGACCGCCGGCAATTGGGATGAGTATTCGGCCGCCATCGCCGGGCGGCACGCGGCGGACGCCAATTTCCATATCGACCTGCTGCGCATTTACGCCGGCTACGAAACCGCCATCCAGGATTCGTTTTGGGAGCCGGGCAGCGCGGTGGGCCGGCCGGACATGTTCAAACCGACCTATCGCATCAATAAGTACGTCGTCTGCCACCACCCCGAAGTCCGGGACCATAACGGCAACAGCCCCTGGTGCGACGGCGTCTTGCCGCGGAGCTTCGACGAATACCTGGACCTGCTGCGCCGCGACCTGGCGGCGGCCAAGGCACGGGGCGCGGTCGCACTGAAATCCGCCCTGGCCTACGACCGCCCCATCCTCTACCGGCCGGTCAAGCGGGAAGAGGCGGCCCGGGCCTTCAACCGCACCCGCGAGGAAGTTGGACCGGAAGCGGCGACCGCCTTCGGCGATTACGTTATGGATTATATCTGCGGCCTCGCCGCCGAGTTCGACCTGCCTTTTCAACATCACACCGGACTCGGCCTGCTGGCGGGTTCCAACCCCATGGGCCTGGATTATTTGATCAACAAACATCCCGGCACCAGGTTCGTGCTTTTCCACGGCGGCTACCCCTGGACCGGCGAATTCGCCGCCCTTGGCCACAATTATTCGAACGTCATCCTGGACATCTGCTGGCTGCCGCTCATTTCCACCAGCGCCGCCATCCGTACCGTCCGCGAATGCCTCGAGGCCGGTATCAACGGCGACCGGATTGCCTGGGGCGGCGACTGCCAGAGTTCCGAGGAGTCGGTCGGCGCCGTTTTGGCCTTGCGCCACGTCCTGGGCGAAGCCCTGTCGCAGCTGGTGGAGGAAGGCTACCTCGGCCTGGCGGCGGCGGAAAAGATCGCCGTCGGGATAACCCACGCCAACGCCCGGGCGATTTATGGCCTGGGTCGTCCTGCCGAAGCCTTCCCCGGCCGGACCATCCCCCCCGCCTCGCCGGAGTGAGTGCTATATATCTCAGCGCCGCTCCGCCTTGCGGCTGTAGGAGTCCACTCCGACCACCACCAGGATGATCACCCCTTTGATGAGGTGCTGGACATAAACCGGCACGCCCATGAGGTTGAACATGTTACTGACCACGTTCAGCATCAACACCCCGATTAACGACCCGACCACGCTCCCTTCGCCGCCGGAAACGCTGGTGCCGCCGATGACCGTCGCGGCGATGGCGTCCATCTCGTAACCCTGCCCCGCCAGGGGAGTGGCGGAGTTGAGGCGGGAGGCATAAACCACCCCGGCCATGGCCGCCATCAGTCCGCCCACCACGAAGGTGAAGATATGGTAATAATCCACCGCCACCCCGGACAGCCGGCTGGCCTCCTTGTTCCCCCCCACTGCGCAAACATAACGGCCGGTCCGGGTCGCTGCCAGGATGAACTGCCAGAACAAAACCATCCCCAGGAGCAGCAGCACCGGGAAGGGTATGTCCCACAAATAGCCGGAACCGATAAAACGGAAGGATTCCGACTCGCCGACGATGGGATAGCCGCCGGTATACATGAAGGTGACACCGCGGAAAATGGTCATGGTACCCAGGGTGGCGATGATGGGGACGATACCGACCCAGGCCGCCAAGGCGCCGTTCAGAAAACCGATCAGCACGCCGACCGCCAGCGCCGCCGCCACCGCCGCGGGCCAGGGCAGGTGGGTCTGCACCCCGATGCACACCGCCGCAGTCAACGCCAGGACGGATCCGACCGAAATGTCAAACCCGCCGCCGATGATGACGAAGGTGGTGCCTATGGCCATAAGCCCGACGATGGAACTCTGGCGCAGGATATTGAGAATGTTCTGCTGGGTGAGGAAATCCGGCGTGACCAGGGATATTATCACCCCCAGAACGCAGAAGATGACGAGAATTCCGTAACGGCGAAAAAAACCGCCGTCACCGCCCCTTGCCCTGTTAATTCCGTCCGCGTCGACAGTCATGCGTTTTCAGCCTCCAACATAAGTCCGAGCACTTCCTCCTGTTTGGCGCCCCGGGGAAACTCGCCGGCGATGCGCCCCTTACGCATGACCAGGATGCGGTCCGACACCTGCAAAACCTCCGACAATTCGGAGGAAATGAACAGCACCGCCTTCCCCTGCCCGGCCAGGCTCTCCACCAGCCGGTATATCGCCTGTTTGCTGCCGATGTCGATGCCCCGGGTCGGCTCGTCGAGTATCAGCAACTCCGGATCGGCGAACAGCCACTTGCCGAACACCACTTTCTGCTGGTTGCCGCCGCTCAAGTATTTGACCCGTTGCGCCAGCCCGGCGGTCTTCACCGCGAGCGATTTTATCAGTCCCTGCGCCGCCTCCCGTTCCAGCCCCCCCCGCAGTAGCGGCCATCTGGTGACCTTGTCCAGCGCCGCCAGGGTGAGGTTGCCGCGCACGGATTGCTCCTGCAGGAGGCCTTGCGTTTTCCGATCCTCGGGGAGGAAACCGATGCCGGCCGCCTTCGCGCGGCGCGGGGTTGGCTGGTCGAGGACCTTTCCCCGGACGGAAATTTCCCCGGCGTCGCGGCGGTCGGCGCCGAACAGCAGCCGCGCCAACTCGGTTTTGCCCGAGCCGATGACCCCGACCAGGCCGGTAATCTCCCCGCGCCGCAGCGCCAGGGAAACGTCGTTCACATAGCCGGAGCGGGTCAAGCCGGTCGCCTGCAACAAAACCTCCCCGCCGGTGCTCCTGCTTCGCGCCGCCGCCTTGGGACCTTCACCCGCCTCGCCACCGAGCATCAGGTTGACGATTTCCTCGCCGGAGGTCGCGGCGATGTCGAGGGTCTGCACCTTGCGGCCGTCCTTCAGAATCGTGGCCCGGTCGGAAATCCGGAATAATTCGCCGAGGTAGTGCGTGATGTAAATGACCGTAATGCCCCGCCGCTTGAGGTCCTCGACAATCTTGAAAAAAGCCTCGATTTCGCCGCCCGACAGGCTGTCGGTGGGTTCGTCCATGATGAGGAGCTTCGCGTCGTGGGCCAGCGCCTTGGCGATTTCCGCGAGCTTCCGTTCGGCCGGGCCTAGGCGGCGGACCTTCCGTTCCCCCGGCAACCGGTAGCCGAGTCGATTGCACAATTCGTCGAAGCGTTTCCGTTCCACCTCCCGGCGGCATATCCCCAGCGGCCCGGCGACCGGTTCGATGCCGAGGAAAATATTTTCCCGCACGGTCAAACTCGGCACCAGGCTGGTCTCCTGGTAAATGACCGCGATGCCCCGGGCCATGCCTTCGCTGGGCGATGCGACCTCGTAGTCCCGGCCGTCGAAGCGGATGCGCCCGGAGTCGCGGCTGTAGGCGCCGCAAATGATTTTGATCAGGGTCGACTTGCCGGCGCCGTTTTCGCCAACCAGGGCGTGCACCTCGCCCCGGCGGATGTCGAGGTCGATGTCCTGCAAAACCGGCACCGACCAGAAGGACTTGTTGAGGCCGGCGATTTCCAGGATGTGGTCGGGGGGCGGCCGGTCCGTCATTGCGAGTCCTCCGCGACGATCCGCAGGAACGCTTCCGGAGTGTAGAGGATGTTCCAAGCCAACACGATTCCCGGGGCAGAGTGGAAGGCGCGGCAATACTTCCTCACCCCTTCCTCCGTCATGTCGAGGTCGAAGTCAGGATGCCGGACGCATTCGAAGCCTGGGAATATGGGATAAGCGGCGTGCTTCGCGTCCCTGGCATACAGGTCGCCGGCGCAATTTTCGTCTAGCCCGCGCAGTTCCACTTCGTCGGCCGAAGCTGGCAGGTTGGGAATACCGCCGATTTGCCCGACGTATTCCATAATGTCACTCTCGTCGACTTTCGGACACCACGCCTTGATTCCGCGTGCGAAACAGGCCAGTTCCAGCGGTAGGCCGGCCGGTCCCCTGGCCCGGCAGTAATACATGGGCTTGATCCAATCGGCCATTTTCCCGAGAGTCTCGTAGCACTGTCCCGTGAATAGGGTCAAGTTGGGCGCCAACAGATCCAAAGCGACTTTCCTGCCCTGGCCTTTCGCCTCGCCAGCCAGGGTGGCGACGAGGCGGTTGACGCTTTCAATCCGGCTCAGGCGATAGTCGCTCAGATCAGGGTCGTCAAGGAGCGAACCCAGGGTAGAGGAAAAGTTGCGGTCGGAAGCCCGGAGCGGTAGCAAGGCGTCGATCTTGTCCCGCAACTTGTCGCGCCACTCCCCGCTCCGGGGATGGCGTTCCCGGCAACGCGGGCAGAAGCAGGTAAACACCGCCTCCAGGCCGTTCGCCGGCGACGGATAGCGGATGCGGTCGAGGAAGACGCCGTCGTAGTCGGGGAGTTCCCCGCGTATCCGTCCGCGCGCCGCTTCCAGCGGCGCCGGGGCGTTAGGGCAGGCGAACAGGAAAGTCTCGTCGCCATGGCCGAGGTTGGCCCAGCGGCCCGACGCGCCGTAGCCCCGGTTCCCCCAGGCGTCCTCGGTCAAATCCGCCTCGGCCCAGTCCACCCCCGCATCGGCAAGGACCGGCAGCCAGAGGTACAGTTCCAGACCGAGTTCCCGTGCCCTGCCCAGCACCGCGGCGTCGATCGCGGCGTCGCGGGTCGGCCAATACAATAGACCGTTGAGTCCGGCGACTCGCGTCGCCAGACTCAAACAGTCCAGAACCTGGGGTATGCTGAAACGCTCCCGCTCGGACCGCCCCAACACCAGCTGCGCCAGGCGGCGCCGGTTCCGCATAACCATGGCGTTCACCTTTCGCATTACAGTTCCGGCTTCACGCTGTCGACGTTCGACTTGTCGACGATGATCGGGGTGACTTCGATGACCGCCGGGATCTTGCCGCCCTTGAGGACCTTCGCCGCCGATTCGACGACCTGGTAACCGATGCCGGAGATGGAGGCGTCGGTGGTCATGTCGATTTTGCCGCTCTTGATGTAGGGGACCGTTTCCCGGCTGTATTCGAGGCCGGTTACGAAGACTTTCTTCTTCAGGCCGGATTCGGCCAACGCTTCGGCGGCGGCGGAGGCGGCGGCGTGCCACTGGCAGCTCACCAGATCGACGTCCCGCTTGGTCCTGAGGAACGCCTCCATGGCGGCGAGGGCGCCTTCCTTGGTCCAACCGGTGATGGCTTGGCTGTAGACGATTTTCCAACCCGGGTGTTTGTCGAGAACGGCCTGGAAGCCGGCGGTGCGCATGCGTTGGGCGGAGGTGCCGGGCGTGCCTTCGATGAGGACGATGCTGGCGTCCTTGCGGTCGCCGAGGAGTTTCTCGGCCATCTCGCCCATCATGGTCCCGAGGGTGTTGTCGTTGATGCCGATGAAGGAGACGACGCCTTCGAGCGAGCCGTCGGGATTGGCACCGAGGACATTGGTGAAAGTTATCAGGGGAATGCCAGCCTTTTGGCATTTTTCCACGGCGGGCAGGAGCGCCATGTTGTCGGCAGAACAAAGGAGGAGGATGTCGACCTTCTGGGCAATGAAGTCCTCGACCTGGCCGAGTTGCTTGCCCGGGTCCCACTCCGCGTCCGCGTAGACGAGGTCGATGTTGAAATCCTTGGCCGCCTGGTCCATGCCTTTGCGTTGCACCATGAAAAATTCCACGCTTCCCGGGAGACTCACCGCCACTTTGGGGCGCTTGTCACCGGCGGGTGCGGACAGCGCGAGAAACATGGCCAGAATGGTAACGCAGATGACTTGCCGCATGGTTATCCTCCGTAGCAATCTGATTAGGAATGACTCCTTCCTGCCGTACGCGGCACGAAGGCGGTGTGGGTTGGGCGAGGGACAATGATAGCAGAAAGGTATTGGCAAGGAAACCTCTCCTTTGCCGGGATGTTTCGATTTGCCGGCGGGAAAAGCTGAAACACCGGTGCAGCGAACCACCCAAGGGTAGCCTGCACCATGTAATTGATAACTGGAGCCTAAAACGGGGTTATAAAACCGCGGAACGGAATTCCTCCGTCCCGCGGTCAAGGTCAACCGATGCTAAAGCACATACGCACACAAAAGGGTTTACTTTTTGCCCGACAACTCCATGGCGCGGCCGATCGGGTAGGCCAGGTCGTTGAAGTCGTATTTCGGAGTGCTGCCGACGAATTCGCGGCGGTAATCGGCCAGACTCGCCTTGTCGACGAAGAAACCTTCGGTATAGAACACGCGCTGTTTGGCGGGGAGCTTGCTTGGGACGATCTTCCCGGACCAGGCCGCGTAGACATACGCCGCGCCGTAGCCGCCTTGCAGGAAACCGTTGTTCGCGACGGTGCAGACCATGTCGCCGGAGCCGATGGCTTCCAGGGCGCCGGTGACGCCGTCGACGCCGACCACCTTGACCTTGCCGTTCAGGCTCTTGGCCTTCAGCGCCTGAATGGCCGCCAGCGCCATGCCGTCGTTCGCGCTCCAGATGCCGTCGACTTCGGGATACTTGGCAAGCCAGGTTTCGGTGGTGTTGAGGGCGCGCTGCGGATTCCAGTCGCAAACCTGCATGTCGAGGAGCTTCACGCCGGGGTACTCGGCCAACGCTTTCTGCAGGCCCTGGTAACGTTCGACCGCGGAGTCGTTCCCGAGCTGGCCCTGGAGGGCGAGGATGGTGCCCTTCCCGGGGGTCTTGAACTGCTTGAACATCGCCACCGCGATGTCATAGCCCTGTTTCACCCCGTCCACCGACTGGTGCATGACGTAATACTTGTAATCCATCGGATTCAAGCCCTTGGCGAGGTGCCAGACGCTGGTCCAGTAAACCTGGGCGTCCTCGCACAATTCGGCGATGGCCGCGGTATTTGGGGCGTTCGAGGGATCGACGTAGATGATGGCGTCGGAGCCGTGGGCGGCGATGAAAGCCTTGATGCCGTTCAACTGCTTCTCGTCGTCGCCGTCGCAGGTCAGGACTTGAACTTCGCAAGCGCCTTTCGGAAGGGTGGACACGAACAGTTTGCATCCGTCTGCTTCCTGGACCCAATACTCGTTATCGGTCGAATGAATGGCGACTCCAAGGTAGGCGGTTTTCTGAGCCGCCTTGGCCACCGATACGGCGCCGATCGCCAGCACGGCGGCAAGCATGGCAAATACGAACATTTTCCTCAACATGCAGATTCTCCTGTAAGAAGGGCCAAACCGAAAACCAACAACCTCCAACCACGCCATTGGGCGTTATTTACCGGATTAGTGCATAAACCTCAGCCGCTCTAGAAAAATCTATTTCACCACCATGTTCCTGCCGCTCTTGTCCGCATTGAGGATTATGGCGGCGATGATGAGCAGGCCGAAAACAATCTGCTGCCAGAAGGCGTCCACGGCTATGACGTTAAGCCCGTTCTGCAAACAGATGACCAGGAGCACGCCGATCAGGGTTTTCGGCACGCTGCCGACCCCGCCGGCCAAAGTCGTCCCGCCCAGCACCACCGCGGCAATGGCCATCAAGGTCACCGGCTGGCCCACCGCCGGCAGACTGCTGCGGAGCTTGATGGCATAGAAAACCCCGGCCAGGGACGCGCCCACTCCGGTCAGGATAAAGGCCAGCAGCTTGGCCCGGGTGGAGTGCACGCCCATCATTCTCGCCGCGCGCTCGTTAGCGCCGACGGCGAAGACCGTCTTCCCGAGGGGCGTCCGGGCCTGGATGAAATAGAGAATGAGCATGACCGCCAGCGCGACCAGGAACATCACCGGCAGGCCGAACGGCGCCTGCTTGGTCCAGGCGATGCGGCCCCATTGGTCGATGGGAATCCCTTTCGGCGCGCCACCGGAGATGAGGAGGGCGGCGCACTGCCAGATGCTCGCGGTGCACAGGGTGACGATAAAGGTCGGGATCCGGAGCTGGGTATAAATAAGCCCATTCAACAAACCCGCCGCCACGCCCATGAGCGCCATAAGGAAAAGGATGGCGGGAGAGCCGTAATCGCCGATGCACAAACCCGCGATCACACAGGAGCAGGAACACAGGGAACCGGTGGAAAGATCGATGCAGCCCAGGAGCAGCACAAAGGTCAGCCCGGCCGAAACCAACAGGAGCGGGGCGACGTCGGTGAGGATGTTTTTAATGTTGAAGGCGCCGAGGAAATTGGGGCGTATGGCGGTGAAGCCGGCGACAATCAGCGCCAGACAGATGATGTTCATGTGCCGGTAAGCGGCGGCGTAGGCGGAATGTATAAGGCCCTTGGCCATGGGTAGCGTCCTCACATCATGTATTTAATTATTTCCACCTGTTCCGGCTTGGCGTCGGCGGGACAGGGGAAATCGCCCGTCACCAGGCCGTCCTTCATCACCAGCAGGCGGCTGGAAAGGCCGATGTACTCGTCGAGCGTGTCGCCGAGGAGAATCACCGATCCGCCCCGGGCGGTGATGTCCCGCACCAGCGAGTAGATCTCCTCCTTCGAGCCGACGTCCACTCCGCGGGTGGGATGGTTGAGAATCAGAATGTCCGCCCCGCTGGCCATGACCCGGGCAAAAACCACCTTCTGGGCGTTTCCGCCGCTGAGGTTCATCACCCGCTCGTCGCGACTGCCGCATTTGATGCCGAGACGGGTTATCCAGTCTTGGGCAAGCTTCAGCAGCCGCCGGCCGGAGATGAGACCATGGGGTGCGACGCCACCCAGGTTCGACATGGCGATGTTGTCCGCCACGCTCAGGATGCCGACGATGCCTTCCTCCCGGCGTTCCTTCGGAATGGCGAGGATGCCGCTGGCCAGGGCGGCGGTGGGACTGGAGAAACCGCGATGGACTCGGCCCCGAACCGTTACCTCGCCGGAGCCCGGCAGGTCGTCGCCGCAGATGGTCTGGCACAGGGCCTCGTTCCCGGAACCCTCCACCCCGCAAATACCCAGCACCTCGCCGGCATGCAGTTCGAACGAGACGTCCCGGAACACGCCGGGGCTGGAGAGCGACTCGGCCCGGAGCACCACCTCCGCTCCGGGAACGGTCTGGCGGTCGGTTTTGTAATATTGGCCGGTGGTGGTGCGGCCGACCATTTTTTCATAAAGGATATGCTCGGTCGCCGCCGGGGTGTCGATGAGCCCGACCTCCTCGCCGTCCTTGAAGATGTAAATCCGATCGGTGACGCCGATGACCTCGTTCAGGCGATGGGAGACGAAGATTATGGCGTTGCCGGCTTCCTTAAGCCGGCGCATCTGTTGGAAGAGGTGTTCCGCTTCCGCCTCGTTCAGGACCGAGGTCGGTTCATCCAGGAGAATCAGGGAATGGCGCCCCTCGTCGCAGCGGACTATTTCGAAGACCTTGGCAATCTCCACCATTTGCCGGGATGCGAAATTGAGATCCCACACCTTGCGATCCGGGGCGATCCCCGCGACGCCGACCGCCGCCAGGGCTTTCTCGGCCGCGCGGTTCATGCTTCGCCAGTTGATCACCCCCCAGGAGCGGAACATCCACTCGCGGCCGAGATAGATGTTTTGCGCGACGGTCAGATTTTTGATGAGGGATTGTTCCTGGAAAACCATGCCGACGCCCATGCCGTTGGCCTGCAGCGGATTGGCGCAGGCATAGGGCTGGCCGTTCATGGACATTTTGCCGGCGGATGGACTCTCCACCCCCGAGATGATTTTCAGCAAAGTCGATTTGCCGGCCCCGTTTTCCCCGATGAGACCGACAATCTCGCCGGCGCGGATATGCATGTCCACGCCTTTGAGGGCGGCAAAATCGCCGTAGTTTTTGCCGATGCCTTCGGCGCGGAACAATGCGTTCGCTTCCATCGGCGTCCGCCTCCCCCTATTTCACGAAATCCCGCTTGCCCCGGGTTACCGACAATGCCACCGCGATGATGATGATAACCCCTTTGACCGCCTCCTGGACAAAGGGGTCGATCCCCAGGAGGATCATGCAGTTCTGGATGACGGTGACGGTGCAGACGCCGATGAAGGACTGGAACATGCCGCCCTTGCCGCCGGCCAGGGACGCCCCGCCGACCACCAGGGCCGTTATGGTGGTGAAAAGGTTGCCCTGCCCGATGATGACCTCGCCCCGGTTGAGGCGAACCGCGCCAAAGACCCCGGCGATGGAGGCGCAGCAGGCGCACCAGGCGAAGCATTTGATTTTCACCAGGTCGATGTTCACGCCGGTGGAGCGCAGCACCCCCTCGTTGTCGCCGATGGCGTAGACGGCGCGGGCGAAGGCGGTGTAGCGTTGGATGAAGCAGCCGGCGAGGAATATGAGCACCGCCAGATAGGTGAGGTAGGGGATGCCGGCGATGCTGCCGTTGTTGACCTGGGCGAACAACTGATACTGCACCGTGGCCGGCTTGCCGCCGTAGGACATGATGCCGAAGCCGGTGAGGACGCTCCCCATCCCGAAGGAGACCATGAAGGAGGGAATGCGCAGCTTGACGTGCAGAACGCCGGTCAATGCACCGACCGCCGTGCCGACGAGGATGGTCAGGAGGACGCCCAGAAGGCCCAAATCTAGGCTGGTGCGGTTGTTCAGGACCATCAGGGTGACGATGGAGCCGGAAAAGCCCATCACCCCCTCGAGCGACAGATCGATGCCGCCGATGAGGATCACGCAGGTGATGCCGGTGGCGAGAATAAGCGGTATGGTGGCTTGATTCAGCAAGTTTCCGGCGTTGGTCAGATTGCAGAACCCGTCCACGAAAAGCGCGGCGGCGACCACGAAGAACAGGAGAATCAGGCAGGGCACGAGGGCGGCCACCCGCTCGCGCCGGTGTTCGTCCGCCACCTTTCTGGCGAATTCCTCGGCGATGGACAGCGGCGCGGCGGCCGATTCCTGGCTTCTCATGGCTCGTCCCTCATTGCAACAACTCCATCGCCGTCCGGCGGATGTCCGCCGCCGACATCCCGTATTTACCCCGCAGGCATTCGACCGTGCCCACTTCGCCAAACGCTTCCCTTACCCCCAGCCGGCGGAAGGGGATGCCGATCCGGTTCTCGCTAAGCGTCTCCGCCAGCGCCGATCCGATACCCCCGATGACGTTGTGGTTTTCCACGCTGATAAGCGCCCGGTGCCGGGCGGCGGCGTCCAACAGCGCTTTTTCATCCAGGGGTTTGACGGTGAACATGTCCAGGACCGTGGCGTCGACGCCTTCCGCCTGCAGCATTTCCGCCGCCTGCAACGCCTCCCCGAGGCATAATTGGCCGCAGGCGACAATGGCCACGTCCTTCCCTTCCCGGGCGGTGATCGCCCGGCCGATGGCGAACCGGGTGTCCTCCGGATAGAAACGCTGTTTGGTTTTACGGACCAGCCGCAGGTAATAGGGGCCGGGGCGGGACAGGCTCTCCTCGACGATACTCGCCAACATGGCGGGGTCAGATGCTTCGATGACGGTGACGCCGGGTATGGCGCGCATGACCGCAATGTCCTCCAGCGCCATGTGGGTGCCGCCGTTGGCCGAGGCCATTATGCCGGGGTCGCTGCCGATTAGGCGCACGTCAAGTCGCGTATAGGCGCAGGAGAGGAAAAATTGATCCAGGACCCGGCGCCCGGCGAAAGCGGCGAAACTGTGCAGGAACGGCACGAAACCGCCGGCGGCGAGGCCGGCCGCCACCCCCACCATATTGGCCTCCTGTATGCCGCAATTGACGAAACGCCCGGGATGCGCCGCCCCGAACTTCGCCAACCCGCTGGATGAGGCGAGGTCGGCATCCAGGACCACGAGGCGCGGATCGGTTTTGGCCAGCTCGATCAAGGTGTCGCAGAGGACCTGGCGCATTTCCTTATCGGAGTTTTGCATGGTTTTTTCCAACCGAACCTAATGTTTCAACGCCGCCAAACGGCCGGCGATCTCCCCTTCCGCCTCAGCCGCCAACGCCGGCGTCAGGGCGGTGTGATGCACGTTTGGCTTGCCTTCCAGCCGGCTCCAGCCCCGACCCTTTACCGTGTCGAGGACGATCACCCCGGGACAACCTTCCCCGGCGCGGATTTCCTCGATGGCCCCGACAATCGCCGCGACGTCGTGCCCTGCCGCGGTCACGGCGCGCCAGCCGAAGGAACGGAATTTCCCGGCGACGTCCCCCAAAGCGCAGATGCATTCGGTTTCGCCGTCCAGTTGCTGCCGGTTCCGGTCGACAAAGGCGACGAGATTGCGAAGCCGCTGCTGTGCCGCGAACAGGGCCATTTCCCATACCTGGCCCTCGTCGCATTCGCCGTCACCAAGTATGAGGTAGGTGTAAGCGTCGCGTCCGGCCAGCCTGTCGGCCAAGGCTAAACCGGCGGCGGCCGAGGCGCCCTGCCCCAATGAACCGGTCGACATGTCCACGCCGGGGGTTTTGCGCATATCGAGGTGGCTGGGATACTTTGTGCCGTCCCGGTTCAAGGTCTGCAAATCCGCCAGCGGAAAAAAGCCCCGGATCGCCAGCGCCGCCTGTACTCCCGGTCCGCAATGCCCCTTGGAAAGGACCAGCTTGTCCCGGGCCGGGTCGCGCGGGCGGGCGGGGTCGGTGCGCATAACCGCCCCGTAGAGGACGGCCAGGAGTTCCGCCATGGAAAAAACCCCGCCGACATGACCGGATCCGTAGGCGGCCATGGCGCGCAGGCTTTCCAGGCGGATTTCATCCGCGAAGATCGCCAGTTTGCGGAATTCATCGGGGTGCAAGGTCGTGGCCTTTCGTGTGCCTGCCAGGCCGGATTACGGGGACACGAAATTTAATTATCCAAACCGCCGGATAATTAAACATCATGTCCCCGTAGTCCTCGCGTTTATCGATAGTTGTCCTTATTTCAGCGCCATTCGGGGCAGACCCTAAATAGCCCGTTCGGGATGGAGTACCCGTTCATGACGCCAAAATGACGTATGGGGAGGGCCGCGGCGTTACAGCGATATGGAGTTACGCGATAACCAATTTGAGGTGTTATCTGGACTGGGCCTTTACCATGTCACAAAGTATTATGGAGACTATTAGTCAAAAAGTTTTCATTGTGGACGATATCAAACTGCAAAGCACAGTATTTGTCAAGGTCATTTTGCATCGTATCCCGACAAATTTGCCCACTTGCCCTGCCAGGCGAAATGGCCTGGTTCGCGGCAATAGGAACGGCGTGGATATTTTACTCACCGCAATCATTGAATCCTTCGTTAAACGGTACGGTGATGCCGGCGTGGTGTCCGCTATAGCTCCCTTCTATATTGGCCATGAGGTAACGGGCGGTCTCGATCAGTTTGTCAATGTCCAGGCCGGTATCGTAACCCTCCTTTTCCATCATATGCGCCATATCCTCGGTGGCGGTGTTGCCGCTTGCCCCCGGGGCGAACGGACAGCCGCCGAGGCCGCCGACCGAGGTTTGCACCGATTCCGCCCCGGCTAGAATCGCCGTATAGCTGTTGATGATGCCCATATTCCGCGTGTCGTGTATGTGGGCGTTGAATTGGCAGTCGGGATAGACCTGCCGCACCTTTTCAAACACTTCCCGTACCTGTTTGGGATAGGCGACACCAATTGTGTCGCATAAGGTGAAGGAGGCGATACCGAGTCCATTGATGGTCCCGATCAGGTCGAGAAGAGGCTGGATTGCCATCCTGCCTTCGAAGGGGCAGCCGAAAGCGGTGGATATGTCCTGAGTGATCTTGACGTCGGGGAGCTCCTGGCGGATTTTCTTCAGGTCTTCGATGGATTCCGCTACTGTGCGCCGAATATTGTGCATGTTGTGCGATTCCGATAAGGACATCACTGGGCCAATCTCCTTCAATCCCGCCGCCACTGCCGCCTTTGCGCCGGTGAGATTGGGGACGAGGGCAAATGACTCTAGGTCCGGATGCCGGGAAAGCACGTATTCGGCCAGTTCCCTGGCGTCACGCATTTGGGGTATGGCTTTGGGGCTGACAAAGGATGTGATTTGGATTTTCCGGATACCTGCGGTGACCAGCATGTCGATGACCTTCATTTTGATGTCGGTCGGAATAAACGCCTTGACGCTCTGGAATCCGTCACGAGGACCTATTTCCACAATTTTGACCTGCGGCATGATGTGTGCCTCCCTTGTAAATCACCATCAAAACACCGGCGATGCCAGGTCAAGCCAGACATCGCCGAGTTGTTACAAACCACATTCACAGTAAACCACAGAGTTTTCCGTGATGAACTGAACTTTTGCAAAGTGGCGATTAAACCGCCAATCGCCACATCGTAAAAATCATTTTTGCCTGAATTTCAGGGGTTTTTGATTTTACAAAATCGCCATTCGGCGGTTTGAATGGTGATTTTGCAAAAGTCCAGTGATGAACTGAAAATCAATCTACAGCGCCTTGTGGAAGATTCCCATTATTTCCTCGCGCGTGAGTTTATAGGTCGAGTGGCCCATTACCCTGGCCTGCTTGATGGCTTCGTCGGTCAGTCTGTCGAGATCACTTTCCTTCACCCCGAAGTCACGGAGCGGTATGTCGCAGCCAACGATCTTCACCAGGTTCCTCACCGCATCCATGGTTTTATCAAACGCCTCGCGGTCGGACAGGCCGCACATGTTTTCGCCCATCGCCTCACCCATCAAGCGCACCTTGTCGTATTCCGCCACCCCTACTACCGGGAGTACATGCTGGAGAAAGACGGCATTGGCGAGACCGTGCGGGACATGGAACAGCCCGCCAAGGGAGAAGGCGAAGCCGTGGTTGGCGGCGGCGCCGTCGCACAGGTTCATGTTGTAGCCGCCGAGCCAGCTCGCGAACATCACCCAGTAGCGGGCTTCAAGATCCCCGGGATCGCCGACCGCCTTGGGAAGCCACTTGCAGAGAAGAGCGATCGCCTTGCAGGCGAGGGTGTCGGACATGGGGTTCGCATTGGTGGAAATGAGCGTTTCCATGCTGTGGCAGAATGCGTCAAGTCCGGTGGCGGCGGTGAGCTTGCGCGGCACACTGACAGTCAACAGCGGGTCGACGATGGCGACGTTGGCGCTGATGTTGTAGTCGACGACGCCGGCCTTCAACCCGTTTACCAGCATGATGGAGAAGATGGAGCACTCCGACCCAGTGCCGGCCGTAGTGGGAATGAGGATCAGCGGATCACAACGCTTCGGCACCTTGCCGATGCCGACATATTCCTGGTAGCCGCCGCCGTTGGAAGCCAGCATCGCCGCCGCTTTCGCCACGTCCAGGGGACTGCCGCCGCCGACGCCGATCACGACGTCGCAACCTTCCTTCTTGTACACGGCGAGTGCGTCCAGGGTGTTTTCCACCGGTGGTTCCGGTTGCACCCCGTCGTAGAACACGTGGGGGATCCCGGCATACTCGCCGATCTTCTTGGCGAGGCCGATCTCGACCATCATCTTGTCAGTAACGATCAGGGCCTTGCGCGATCCCATTTTCACCAGGTACTCGCCCAACCTCTCGGCCACGCCGTTCCCGAAGGCTACGGTGGTTGGGCTGCTGAATTTGAAGGACACGAGTTTGTTCATACTCATGACTACGATCCTTTCCGAACGAATGAATACCGCATTCAAGCCATTTCAAGAAGTTATCCGCATGGAGCCGGTGGTCCGGAACCGTTCGTGCCAGGACAGGGATTCGGTCAGGCACACTGGATGGTGCCCGCCCCCGGCGGCCATCGCCGCCGCGAGATACTGCTCCAGCTCGGCTCGATAGTTGGGATGGGCGCAATTGCCGATGATGGCGCGGGCCCGCTCCAGTTCATCCAGGCCGCGCAAGTCGGCGGTGCCGTTTTCCGTAATCAACACGTCCACGTCGTGCTCGATGATATCGTGGTGCGATACCATCGGCACCACCGAGGCTATGTCGCCGCCTTTGGCGACGGAGGGGATGATGACGATGGACAATAGGGAACTCTGGGCGAAATTCGCCCCGCCGCCAATGCCGTTAACCACCTTGCTCCCGCCGATGTGGCTGGAGTTGACGTTGCCGTAAACGTCAACCTCGATCCCGGTGTTGACCGCCACGACCCCGAGACGGCCGACAGTTTCGGCGCTGTTGCATATTTCCGTGTTCCTGAGGACAAAGTGATCCCGAAACAGCTTGTTATGGCTTTTTAGACTTTCGCGCACCAGGGGACTCAATTTCAAGGATCCGGCGCTGACCGCCCGGGTCTTGCCCATTTCCATCAACCGTATATGTTCCTCCGACACCCCACCGCAGAAGAATTCAAGATCGGTGAACCGTGATTCTCCGAGAGCCCGCAATAAAGCATTCGTCAGGTTGCCAAAACCGGTCTGGATTGGGAACAGCCGTCCATGCCAATTTTTTGCCGCTTCCGCCTCAAGGAAATTCATCAGGTTGTCGGTGATGGGTTTTAGCGCCTCCCCGGGTGCGCCGCCGGGCGCGTCCTCGACGACATTCGTCTCCACTATGGCGACGATGCGCCCCGGATCCACGGCGATGGCGTCGTCCCCAATGCGTTGCTTGGCACTGGTGAGGGGGATGGGTTTGGTGTTGGGGGGAGGGGCAGGAAGATAGATGTCGTGTAGCCCCCGCAGCTCTTCCGGCTGCGCCATATTCACTTCCACAATGATTCGATCCGCAGCCTGGAGGTAAGCCGGGGTCATCCCGACCGAACTGGAGGGGACGATGCGGCCGTCCTTGGTGATGGCGATCGCCTCCACCACCGCCACATCGATATGGCCGAGGGAGCCGCTCCGGAAAAGACGCGGGAGCTTTGCCATCTGCTGCTCGACATAATGCATCTTGCCGGAATTGACCTTCTTGGCGAGGCTCCTGCTTTCGATAAGGGGGGTGCAGCGCGTCAGGACGTCGTTCTCGGCAAGAATATCAAACACCTCCTGCCCAATCTGCGCGCCTGTGATCAGGTTGATCCGGAGATCTTCGCCCGCCTGCTTGCGCCACGCCAGTTCTGCGCCGATAAGTTTGGGATATCCGCATCCGGTATAACCGCTGAACATCACCGTCATGCCATTGCTGATGAATTTGGCCGCCGCTTCCACGGAGGTGACACGCTCGCGCAGGCCTACATGTTCTATTCTATCCTTCAGCATGATTGCTCCATCTAGAGAGTCGCGATTATTTTGACTATGCACTCGCGATTTCCGTTCACCCCGTCACACCCCGCCCGGCGCGAACCCACGGAGAAGAAGAGTGGGATCGCGCAGGCTTTTTTGGCAGACCGGGTAGGTGTGGACAGTTATTTGTTTTTCATAAGATCGCCGTAGAGATCCTCGTCCGTGGGTGTCACCGGCGGAATGGCGCGGATAATCCAGGTGTTGTTCATGTAATGTTTCAGGGTGAGGTTTTCGGAAATGATGTTGCCGCCCCAGCTGCCGCACCCCAGGGAGGAGGTGGGGGGCATTTTGTTCCACCAGTTCCCGGTATTGGAGGCGCTGTTGGGGTTGTTGATGTTGACACGGGTGGTATAGGTCCTCATGGCCAGTTCCATGGCGTGGGCGTTGTTCCTGGTGTAAATGCCGCAAGAGTGGCCGGCGCCGGAATACTCCAGATTGGTGTTGAGGATATTGATGGCGTCGTCAAAGTTCTTGTATTTGTACACGGCGAGAACCAGGCACATCTTCTCCCCGGCAAAGGGCGTCTTGCCCCCGACCTCCGACTCCTCCACCAATATCATGCAGGTGCCGGGGGGGACGGTGATCCCCGCGACTTCGGCGATGGTTTCAACAGGCTTGGCGACGACCTTCCGGTTGAGAACGTGGTCGGCCGGCCAATTGGGCCACAGCGCTTTCTGCACTTTCGGCTTTTCTTCCGGAGTCGCCAGGTAGGCGCCGACCGCTTTAAATTCCGCCAGCATCTGGTCGTACACGCTTTCCTGGATCAACACGGAGTTGTCACAGGAGCAACCGGCGGCCAGATCGAAGGTTTTGCTGATTTTGATTTTCGCCGCCGCTTCCTTGAGGTCTGCAGTTTCGTCCACCACCATGGTGGCATTGCCGGCGCCGACGCCGTAGGCGGGCTTGCCGACGCTGTGGGCGGCCTTGACCATGGGGCTGCCGCCGGTGGCCATGACGATATCGCACTGGCGCATGACTTCAGTGGTGACCTCGAGGGAAGGACTTTCGACGCAGACAAAGAGGTCTTCCGGAGCGCCGTTTTCCTTTAGAATGCCCCGGAGGATGTCGACGGTGCGGTTGGTCGTTCTCTTGCCGCTCGGGTGGGGGCAGAAGACAATGGCGTCCCGGGCCTTGACCGCGTTCATGCCCTGGATCATCGGGTGCATTTCCGGCTGGGTGCTGGGAACCAGGGATGCTATGACGCCGATCGGCTTGACGATACGGGTGAGACCGGTGGCGGCGCTTTCCTCGACGACGCCAACGCTCTTGGCGGAACGGAGATCGTACAGCATGGCCCGGGCTTTCCCCTGGACCTTGGCTACCTTGGAGGCGTAATCGCCGAGTTTGGTCTCCTCCAGGGCCAGGGTGGCCAGTTCTTCCGCAACGCCCTTCTTCACCCCCATGCCGAAGGAAATGGCCAATACCAGCTTATCTACCTGTTCTTGGGTATAGTTTTCCACAGCCTTCTGGGCAACGCGGGCGCGTTTGACGAGGTGGGCGACATAATCGACGACGTTGGGATGCGCTGCTTGGCTCACGGTGGACCTCCTTTATTATCTATGATTGACAAACGAGTTCGAAATATGTAGGGAATTCAACATACCTAAGCTTTTGACAGCGACGGCAGCCACATTACCAAGTCAGGGAAAATGATAATTAGGGCGCAGACGGCGATAATGATGACGACAAAGGGGATGATGCCGAGATAAATGTCCTTGGTGGTCATCTCCTTCGGTGCGATCCCCTTGAGATAAAACAGCGCGTAGCCGAAGGGCGGCGTCAGGAAGCAGGTCTGGAGAATGGTGGCGAGAACGGCGATAATCCAGAGCATGTCGAAATTGGTCTCGCGCAACAGGGGCAGGAAAATCGGCAAGACAATCATGACGATGCCGATCCAGTCCAGGAAGCAGCCAAGAACAAAGGTGATTATCAACATCAGGATGAAAATACCCCACTCGCCAAGACCGATGGAGTCGATCAGGTTCTTGACCGCCTCGTCGCCGCCAAGCCCCAGGAACATGGCGGTGAACGCCGCCGCGCCGATCATGATGGCCATGCACATACCGGTGGTTTTAGCTGCGTCGTAGACCGAATCCCTGACCATTTTCCACGAGAAGCGGCGATAGCATATGGTCATGATCAGGGACAGGAATGCGCCGACGCCGGATGCCTCGGTAGGCGTGGCGGTACCGGTGTAGATGGAGCCGAGGACGCCGAGGATGAGAATCATCGGCGGAACCAGGTTCGCAATGCTGCCGGTGATGCGCTTGACCATGGGAACCTTGGCCAGTTCCTCCTCGGACAGGGCCGGACCCCAATCCGGGTAAATGTGACACATGACGACCGTGTAGATGGCATAGCCGGCAGCCAGGAGCAGGCCCGGCGTCATGGCCGCCATAAACAGTTTGCCGACCGAAAGCTGGGCTGAGGAGGCCATCACCACCAACATGATGCTTGGCGGGATGAGAATGCCGAGACTTCCTCCCGCGCAAATCAAACCGGCGGTGAGGCGCTTGTTATAGCCGTAATTCATGAGGGGGCCGATGGCTAGAAGCCCCATGGTGATGACCGACGCCCCCACTACGCCCGTGCAGGCCGCGAAGACAGTGGAGACCATGATTACCGTCAGCCCCATACCGCCTTTCATCCGCCCCAGGAGATAGCGCACCGAGTCGAAAAGTCCGTCGGCGACGTTCGAGGCGGTTAGAAAATTCGCCATGAGAACGAAAAGGGGAATCGCGACGAGTGTGTAGTTGTTCATCACCCCGAATATGGCGTTGACGAAGATGACCAGACTCCCTTCGCCCCATCCATAGATGCCGAACATGATGCCGAGACCGCCAAGGACAAAGGCCAGTGGGTGCCCGGATGCCAAGCCCACCAGGAGCGACAGAAACATGACGATGACAAATTCGTAGCTCATGCGGTATCTCCTTTGAACTCGGCCCCGCCTTCCGCCGCGATGTCGCCCTCCCGGACATAATCCTTGCCCATGAGAATGAGCACGCGCTTGAGCACTTCCGAAATGCCCTGCAGCAGTAGAAACGCGAACGCTACGGGAATGACGGTTTTGAAGGGGTAAATCGGCGGCGCGAAAACGGACCAGCTCGTTTCATTCTGCGCCCATGATTCAGCGGCGTAGGGGATTGCCTTGAACAAAATCCCCCCAACGAAGGGAAAGAAGAAGATGGCATAGGTGACCAAATCAAGAATCGCCTGGTTTCTCTTGGTCAGGGTCGCGTACAACAAGTCGACGTTGACGATGCCCTTATGGAGCAAGGTGTACGGGATGACCATCATGAAATGGAAGCCGAAGAACATGGTGATCATTTCGAAGGACCACACAGTTGGAGCGTTGAAGACGCGCCGCGTGACCACTTCGTAAACCACCAGAAACATCATGGCAAGAATCGAATAGGCGCATACTTTGCCGACGATGTCATTCAATCTATCGATATACTGAATTATCTTGCGCATAAGAACATAATCTCCTCCCGGCTGGCCGACGTGACCAGCCTGCTAGTCCGGCGGGGTGAAATCAACCGCGACAGCTCAGTGTAGAACGCTTTGCCAAGGTTCAAGCCCGCGGTGTGCGGAGATTACGGCACTTCGGGATAAGACGCCCAGTTGCGGCCGAAACTCCAGGGCTGGGAGGCATCGCGATAATTGGCGAAGCTCTTGGCGAACTCGATTTGGTGCTTGAGAATCCTGGCGTAGTCGGGGTTCTGCTTGGCAAGATCGCTCATCACAGCGTCCCGCGCCTTTTCTATTTGGTCCAGCTCGGCGTCGGTGAGGCGGGTGGTGATGACGCCGGCGGCGAGCATTTTGTTGGTGGCCTCGGCGGACTGGACGGTCGTTTCCGCCAGGCGGGTAAGATGATTGGCGCGGGCGGCCTCGGCGATGATGGCCTTGAGATCGTTCGGGAGCTGGTTCCATTTGTTCTTGTTAATCATGATGCCGTGAATGGAGGAAGTCTGATGGAAGCCGGGGGTGAGCCAGTATTTCGCGACTTCGTAAATTTTGGTGCTTTCGTCGACCACCGGGGTGGAGATTTCGCAGGCGTCGACAACGCCGCGCTGCATGGCTTCGTAAACTTCGCCCAGGGCGGTGGCGACCGGCTGCGCCCCGAAGGGCTGGATGAATTTGCCCTGGACCAAGCCGGCCATGCGAATCTTCAGCCCGTCGAGATCGGCAAGCTTTTCGATCGGCTTCGTGGAGCGGATGCCGGACTCGATATCATGGGCGTGGTGGGGGAAATAGACACAGTTGAACTTGCCGTATAATTCTTCGTAAAACGCCAATCCACCGCCCGCGTAAATCCAGTTGAAGTAGTCGTCGGGATTGAACCCCATGACGTGCGAGCCGAGGAGGTCGAAGGCGGTATTTTTGCCCGACCAGTAGTTCGGCCAGTCCCCCCCCATTTCCACCGCCCCGGAACTGACCAGATCCAAAACCTGATTGGCGGGTCCGATCTGCCCGGCGGGGAAAACTTTGATTTTTACCCGGCCACCGGACATGCTCTCAACCCGCTTGGCGAAAGAGCGTTCGGATTCGAGGAGCGGGAATCCTTCCGCCCATACGCTTGCCAGACGCCAACTGAACACCTTTTCTCCGGACTTCGCCGAAGCGGTGTGGAACAGAGACAGGCAGAAAATAACCATGGCGATGAAGTAACTAATCTTTTTCATTGCATTCTCCCTTTTTGTTTCTAACTACACACGGTCACTGTTCATCAACATGTGCGCCCATGACATAGCGCCATTCCATACAAGGATTGCATAATCGGCAGAGGGATAAAGCATGAGGTCGGCAAAGATAGAGACAGGCTGTTCGTTGAGAATGGGATTATATAGAAACCGATTACATTAAATTATACCATGAAATTTTTAGTTCGAGTGATTTTTTTTAAAAAGCCGCGTTATTCGGTATTATCGCGAAGGGAAAATCCATTTAATGCAATTCGGATCAATGAAAACAGGCGCGCAGAAAAGTATACGTATACATTTATGATTAAAAAACCTCGTGGCAAGCTAATGAACTCCCGATGCCGTCCTGAATTGCATGGTTAGAAAGAACGGGGTGTTATTGGAAAAGTCACAAATCCTGTCTTTACGAAATGGCCTTGGCGCTGTTGCCGTGGATGATGGTGGTCAGGTAGCGGACTTCACGATTATTGAGCTGGTTGCCGTGTTTAATGCGCTCCATAATCAACTCACCGGTCTTATTGCCGACCGTGGTAAGGTTCATCATGGCGACGGTGGGGTGAACATACAGGAGCTCGCGGTTTTCAATGTCGCCGAACACCACCAGCGACACTTCATCGGGAACGGAAATCCGGTGTTTGTATAGATAGCTGAGCGCCCCCAGGGCGAGATCATTGTTGGTGCAAACGAGGGCGGTGGGACGGTCTTTCCGGCCCATTAATAGCCGAGCCCCTTCATATCCGTCGGGTTGAATAAAGCCGAGATTGGTGGCGTATGGGTAGTCTTCACCAACTTCGATACCCGCCGTCCGCATCGCGGCACAAAAACCAGCGTGGCGCTCCCGGCCAGTGCTGACGTGCAGCTTGCCGTTAATGACGCCGATCTTCCGGTGCCCCAAGGAGATAAGATATTTTGTCAGTTCCATTATGCCGCTGAAATCGTCGCCTCCCACAAAATCCCCGACGAACTCAGGCGCATCTATTTTACGGTAACTGAGGACGATTGGGATCTTGCGACTGATCTTGACGATAAAGCTGTCGTTCATGTTAGTGGTGTTGATGATGATGCCGTCCACCTTTTTTTCCAGAAGGATCCGCAGGTAGGATTTCTCCGTTTCCTGGTTCCCGTCGGTACTGCAGGAAATAATGTTATAGTTATGCGGTTTGACGGCGTTTTCCACCCCCTTGAGAATAGTGGTGAAGAAGGACTGGCTGATGTCGGACACGAGAAAACCGATAATACTGGTGGTATTGGTCTTGAGGGTTCGAGCGATCGCGTTCGGGTGAAAATCGAGCTTGGCCACCGCTGCGTCAATGCGGGCGCGAAGCTTATCGCTGACAGGGTAGCACCCGCTTAAGGAACGGGACACCGTCGCAACTGAGACGCCAGCTTCACGGGCGACATCCCGTATGGTCACGCTCTTGCCTTCCACTATCGCCTCCTTTAACACATCGCCATCATTATACGTTTATCGAATACAACCGATGTTATCCCATTACAAGCGAGTGTGTAAGCATTTTTTTGGGATTATTTCGCTCAATAGCGCCATCAGCGAATATTCGGAGGCTTCATTGACGCGCTTCAGCTGCATTTATCATGCCAAAATGGGTCCACTTGTTACGGCGGACCCATTTCTCCGGTAGAGTACTGTGTCCGATGACCAGCGGAATGCAATCCTACTTATAGTCGATCGCTTCCACCAAGCTTACGACGGCCGGCTGCGGGACAAGTTTATACCCGCCATCTTCATTGCGGCGTACAATGCCGATATCCGGGTAGTGGCAGCCGACGAAGAGAGTGTCCTTATTGATCAGCGATTCGAGGAAGGCGATCCTGCTTTCCACAACCATGTAGTGGTCGGCGTCGTAGCTGTAGGACGTCTGGGGCCAACGGAACTGCAGCGGATAGGAGTGGAGCAGGTCGCCACTGAGAGCGATGGCCCTGTTGCTCGAGGAGACGATGTAGGCAGTGTGTCCCGGGGAGTGGCCCCTGGTGTCGATAGGCTTAATGCCGGGAATGATGTCCTGGTTGTATTCGAATTGATTCAAGCGATCCCGGTACACCCTGGCGGTGTTTCTGGCCCATTCAACGGCGCCTGGTGGCCTGCCATATCCCTGGACTACGATGGCTTCGTACTCAATCCGGGCCACGTGGATGGTCGCGTTCGGGTAGAGGCGCGAGCCCTTGTCCACGATACCGGGAGCGTGGTCGATATCCATATGAGTGAGGATGACGTCGGTAATGTCGTTGGGGTTGACACCGGCCCGGATCAGGCGCTCGTAGGCATATCCTGGATCATAACCGGAGGTTAAGTACTGTTCTTTGCCCCAGCCGGCATCACAAAGCACGAGCCTGCCGCCGGGCAACTTGACCAAGTGGACCTGTGTGATCGTCTTTTGCTTGCCGTCGACGTACCCGCTAAACTTCTGCTTCTCGGGGTCGAATTCAACACTGAAGCCGAAGGTCGGCGCGTTAAAGGTGATTGGACTGTCGACGACCGCCCAAACAGTTACGTCTCCCAAATTGATTTTTTGTATCGGATATTCTTCCGGCAATACCACCTGCCGCGCTGCACTTACGCTCGGATACCCCTCTGGAAGCTCCATAGCCTGCGAGATATGAAGAACAGAGGTTAGGCAGAGTGCGAACACTGCCAACACCTGGACACCACCCTTTCGGAATAGCTGTCTCATTAGGTTTTCCTTTGCTGATTTTGCTGTTCCTAAACAAAAAGTACTTAAGATACTTTTTCCGCCATCAACCACACTGAAAATGTACACAATACTACACCTCGCCAATCGGCCTAAAGAAGCCGTAGCACACTGACAGGCATTAAGCTGTAACCAGAATAGTTGCGAGCAACCTACAACATAACCACAGACATTACGTATTTTCGCGGCCGCGAAATGGGGGATGACACTCCTGACGCATGTCAAGACGCTAATGGTTCCGATGATTAGTCAATAAGTGTAAAGGAGGTTCGGGTACAAGGGCAAGCACGTGAGATTGGGATGATGACATAGAAACCGATTACTATATTAAGTATAACACATGATTCTGTATTGGCAAGCAATTTTACAAAATTTGTATCATTAGTATTTGCAAGCTGTTGCAGCATTGCGAGTAATTTGTCGTTTTTTTTATTGGATGTAATCGTATACTTTTTGTTGTGTGAAGGCCGTAATCTGTCCTGATGAAATACCTCTCGATACGGTGCTGAATTACGCCCCAATATTTTCCTTGGGATAAAAATACACCACCAGCGTCTTCCCCGGCGCCACAGTGGACAGCTTGACCAGGTCGCCGTGTTGATTTGGCAATGCGAAATCGGGAGCGCGGTCGCCGATATTCATGACAAGCTCCTTGGCGAAACCTTAGAAGCGGAGTCCCAGGCCGGCGTACCAATTCTGGTTCAGGTAATCCCTGGTGAGGTTGACGGCGTAGCCGGCGCGGAATTCGAGTTCGCGGCCGTTGGCGAAGCGTTTGGCCAGCTTCAGGTCAAGGCCGGCATCGAGGGAGTCGCGGGCGCGGTCTACGGAACGGAGCGGATAGACGATGGCGGCGGGGTCGAGGTAATTGGCGCCGGTTTGGAAACCCGAGTCGGCGAATTCGTGGCGCCAGGCGGCGTAGAGACTGGGTTCGACACGAGTCGAACCTTCGCAACCGAAGGCGAAGGAGTGGGCAAGTTCGCCGCCTAGGGAGGTGGCGAAGGAATTGGCGTTGACGCCTTCGACGCGGCTGGCAAGCTCCTGGTAATGGCCGGACTCGGTTAGGCCGTCTTGATTGAGATGCTGGTAGCGG
>JAVBQR010000091.1:0-6779 GCA_031548865.1 Planctomycetota bacterium | reverse complement strand
CGGCCTGCAAGGCGCGACCACCCTGCCCGAGCTGCTGCGCCGGCAAGGCTACACCACCCAGGCCATCGGCAAATGGCACATCGGCGAAAACAAGGAAACACAGCCCCAGAACGTGGGCTTCGACGATTTCCGCGGCTTCTGTTCCGTATCCGACATGTACACCGAATGGCGCGACCCGGTTTATAACCCGGAAGTCGCCCTCAGCCCCTTGCGTTACCAATACATCAACGGCCTGCCCTTCAATAAATGCGACGTCCACGCCACCCGCGGCGGCGAATTGGAGAACCTCGCCGAAATCACCCCGAAATACATGGAGGACCTTGACCAGCGCTGGATGGCATACGGCGTCGACTTCCTGAAACGCCAGGCGAATTCGGACAAACCTTTCTTCCTCTACTATAACACCCGCGCCGCCCATTTTGACAATTATCCGAACAGGTATTACGCCGGACGCTCCGCCGCCCGCACCGTCTATTCCGACGTCATCGTCGAAATTGACGATATTTTCGGCACTCTCGTTAAGACCCTCGAGGAAACGGGCCAACTGGAAAACACCCTCATAATTTTCACCTCCGACAACGGTCCGGAACAGGAGGTCCCCCCTTACGGCCGCACCGCCTTCCGCGGCGGCAAGGGTTCGACCTGGGAAGGGGGAATGCGCGTCCCGACTTTCGTGTATTGGAAGGGCATGATTGAACCGAGGAAGTCGGACGGCTTGTTCGACATGTCGGATTTGCTCCCCACCTTCATGCACCTGGCCGGGAAGCCGGGCAAGGAACTGGTCGACATGATTCCTGAAAAAACCTACATCGACGGCGTCGACCAGACTTCATTCCTGCTCGGAACAGACGGCCAGTCGAACCGGAAAACCATCCACTATTTCTGGAACGATCAACTTGCCGCCGTCCGGGTGGACGAATTCAAATTCCACGTCCTCGTCCAGCAGCCCTTTGCCTTCACCCAGCGCGGCCAACAGGGCGGGGTCACCGGCGCCATCATGAAGTCCACCGGCTCGGTTTTATTCAACCTCTACACCAATCCGCAAGAGGACGACTCCATCGGCCTCCGTCACGTTCCCATGGGTATTCCGCTGGAGGACGAGTACGTCAATTATATGAAGGTCCTTAAGAAATATCCTGCCAAAGTGCAACTCGCCCTCAATTGACGCCGCGCGGCGGGGATTTTTTATCTATAGAAACTGGACTTTTGCAAAATCAAAAACCCTTAAAATTCGGGCAAAAACGATTTTTGCAAAGCGGCGATTGGCGGTTAAATCGCCACTTTGCAAAAGTTCAGTATAGAAACGGCGAACTCCTTCCCGGCCCGGGAAGGAGTTCGTTTTATGCCAGTCGCGAAACGAAATGGTGAAAATCCATTTTCAGCATTTCGCTTCGAGACCAGTATGGCAAACGGAAAAGAACGACCTTGTTTATACCAGCCGCGCGATGTTCGCCAGGCGGTCGCCGGGGAGCAGGGCAATGGGCGGAACGTCTATGAGGGTAAAGCAACCTGGCGCGAGGCGGGTGGTCGCCCGGGCGCAGGAGACGAGAACCTGGGCGGTCAGGGCGGGATTGTCGATGCGCATTTCAAAGGAGAGGCGCTGATTGGCCACGGGGCCGGAAGCGCCGGTCCGTTCCAAATGCACGCCGTGGGAGGTGTCGGTGGTTAGGGCCAGTTCCTGTCCGGATGAAACGAAACGGACGTCCAGGGGATCATGGCTGAAGTAGGGGTCGGCGGCGAGGTTTTTCCGGATTTCCTCCGGATCCGCCCCTTCCTTGGGAAGGATATGCACCAGCCGGGCATGGCGGCCGCTCCCGATGGGAATCGTCACCGAGACCGCGTCGGCGACGCCGGGAATGGCCCGGGCGGCGACGGAGTGCCCCATGGAGCGTCCGCGTCCGAAATTGGTGAAAGTGGTGCCGACCGGGGTCATGGCCTCGAAGAGGGTGCGCAGGACCGAGTCGGTGCCGGGATCCCAGCCGGCGGCGGTGACGGCGGCGCGGCCGGTTTTTTCGGCGGCGGCCTGGAGGCGTCGGACCAGGGCGGGGATTTCCGTGTGGATGTCGAAGGAATCGACGGTGTTAATACCGCGGCGGAGGTATTCCTCGGCGATTTGCGGCACCAGCCGCGAAGGTCCGCAGAGGATGGCGACGGCGGGTTTCCCCCGGGCTTTTTCCAACTCCTCGTAGGAAGGGAAGTCCGGCAGCGAGCGGAGATCGTTTTTCTTGCTGCCGACCGACTCGGGGCTGCGGACGACGCCGCGGCATTCGAGGTCGGGGGCGGTTTCGAGGCAGGCGATGACGTGTCGGCCGATGTTTCCGAGGCTGTGAACGAGGACGGGAATATTTGGCATGAGTTTTCTGCCTTTGTAGAGAAGGGGCCGGAAGGGAAAGGCGGCACAAAATAAGTGTAGTTATTTTTGCGCTTTTATGGCCCGGGTCCAATAAAAAAGCGGGGACAGGCTATTTTTTACCGGCGCTAACACAATTCTAACATTTTCGTAATCATCGCCTTACCCCGGCGGGATATGCCTTTTCTCCCGGTGAAAACAAGCAAACACTCAGCAAAGGAAAGCAAACATGCCTATCATGTACTGGAACCGGGTACAAAAAAGTATCGCCGCAGTTATCCTGTCGGTTGCCGTGATGTTTCCGGCGCTGCCGGACAGGGCGGGCGCCGGGGAGGCCCTGCCGGTCTATCAGCCGAAGGCGGGTGTGGCGGGAAGCGTCAATTCGGTCGGCTCCGACACCCTGAACAATCTCATGACCTATTGGTCGGAGGCATTTCGGGACATTTACCCGAACGTCACGATTCAGGTCGAAGGCAAGGGTTCCTCGACCGCGCCGCCGGCCCTGGCGAACGGCGCGGCCCAGCTTGGCCCGATGTCCCGGATGATGAAGGCGTCGGAAGAGGAGGATTTCGAAAGGGCGCGCGGGTTCAAGCCGACCCCGGTGGCGGTGGCGGTGGACTGTTTGGCGGTTTATGTGAACAAGGACAATCCCGTCGCCGGGCTGTCCCTGCCGCAAGTGGACGCGATCTTTTCCTCGACCCGCAAGTTGAACCATGACCCGGTCACGAAATGGGGCCAGCTCGGCCTCGCTGGGGCGTGGGCGAATTTGGGCATCAGTATTTACGGCAGGAACGCCGCTTCCGGCACTTACGCCTTTTTCAAGGAGGAGGCGCTGGGGAACGGCGACTACAAGAATACGGTCAAGGAGCAGCCGGGTTCGGCGGCGGTGGTGAACGGGATTGCCGGCGAGAAGGCGGGGATCGGCTATTCGGGGATTGGTTACAAAACCTCCGAAGTTCGCGCCGTTCCCTTGGCGGAGAAGGACGGCAGACCCTTTGTGGCGCCCACTTTCGACCATGCCCTGGACGGCAGCTATCCCTTGGCGCGGCTCCTGTATGTGTATATTCCGAAGGATCCCGCCCAACCGCTTCCGTCGGCGACGGCCGAGTTCCTGCGTTTTATTTTGTCGAAACAGGGACAGGATTTGGTGGAGCGGGACGGTTACGGCGCGCTGCCGCCGGATGTCCTCGAAGAACAACTGGAACTGTTGGGCGAGTGAATAAATCGTTTGCGGAAGGAAATTATGAAAACAGCCAAATCCGCCCAACTCGCCGACCTGGCCGCCAAATGGGTAATCACCGTCGCGGGGTTGGCGGGCATCCTGGCGATGCTTGCCATGCTGGTCCTGATCTTCCGCGAAGCCGCCCCGCTGTTTCTTCCCGCCGGGCAAAAGGTCGTCGGGGAAAATCGCCTGCCCGCCGAAGTCCGCGCCAAGGACGTGGTCGCCCTCGGGGTCGACTCCGATGTCAACGGCCGGAACCGGGTCGCGGTGATTCTCCTCCGCGACGGGCGCTACGGTGTCGCGCCTGACGCTTTGTCCGGCGCCGCTCCCTGCGAACTTTCGTCCCTGCCGGACGCGCCTCCGGACGCGGTAGTCACGGCGGTCGAAACGCTGGGCGCCGAAAAATTCACCGTCCTCTGGAACGACGCCTCGGCCAGCCTCTACAGTTTTCAGGTCGATTACGGCCGGGAAAAACCCGGCAGCGCGAAGGGCGGGGAATCCGCCGCCGGGGCACCGCCGGCGGCGACGATGGCGGGCGCAAGCTGCAAAAAAAATCTCGCCGTGAATTTCGACCGCCGCCGCGGCCAGCCCCTTTTCGCCATGTTGAGGGGCGACGGGGAAAGCAACTCCAGCGTCGCCGTATATGACGACGGAAAAGTATTACTAAAAAGCATCCGGCCGGGGAAAGGACTGCGTCTACGCGGCAAAAGCCAAAGCGTCGAACGCTCGGCGGAAATCGCCCTCCGGGGGAAACGCCTCACCGCCGCCGCCCTGAACGGCGCCGGCACCCAACTCTACCTCGGCACCAACGGCGGCGACCTCATCGCCCTGGACCTGTCGGGGGACGGCGGCGGGAGCCTTCCCGTCGCGGTAACCCCCGCTTTCCGGGACCGCCGGGAAATCACCGCCCTGTCCTTCCTGAACGGCGACTACGCCCTCGCCGTCGGCGACGCCGGCGGCGGGGTGTCGGTGTGGTTCCCCCGCCGCGAGGACGGGGCGTTCCGCCTGAGGCAATCGGTGCAGTGGAGCGGGCGGGACGGCGAAATCCGCGCCTTCGCCCCGTCCGGCCGCAACCGTTCCTTTTTTGCCCTGGCCGAGGACGGGAAAACGGAAATGTTCCACTCCACCACCCGTCGGGAACTCCTGTCCATTCCCGGCGCTGCCGACCCGCCGGTGCGGCGGGTGGCGGTGAATGAACGCGCCGACCTCCTTCTGTCCCTGCGTAACGACGGCATGCTGCAATTCCACCAGGTGACGGCGCCCTATCCCGAAGCGGGCTGGAGCGGCTTTTTCCGGCGCCTGCTTTACGAAGGCCACGAGAAGGCTGCCTTCATCTGGCAGTCGACCGGGGGGGACGCCAGCGAACCGAAGCTGTCCCTGGTGCCGCTCATTTTCGGCAGCATCAAGGGGGCGGTTTACGCCCTCCTGTTCGCGACCCCGCTGGCGCTGGCGGCAGCCCTGTACCTGTCGCAGTTCGCGCCGCCGGCCTGGCGGCCGCGCCTCAAGCCGGTGGTGGAGATGCTGGCGGCGGCGCCGTCGGTGGTTATCGGCTTTCTGGCGGCCTTGTGGCTGGCGCCGGCCTTGGAAAAGCACTTCGGCTTCCTCGCCCAGCATTTCCAGTACGATCAGCGAAACTCCCTGGTTATCGCCATCGCCATGGGCTTCGCGGTTATCCCGACGGTTTTCTCGCTGGCGGACGACGCCCTGGCGGCGGTGCCGCCGTCCCTCTCCGCCGCGTCCCTCGCCCTCGGGGCGTCCAAATGGCAGACCGTGTGCAGAGTGGTCGTCCCCAGCGCCAGCCCGGGCATATTCACGGCGGTGATGCTCGGCTTCGGCCGGGCGGTCGGGGAGACGATGATCGTCCTGATGGCGGCCGGAAACACCCCGATCATCAGCCTCAGCCCCTTCAACGGCATGCGCACCCTGTCCGCAAACATAGCGGTGGAAATGCCCGAGGCCCCGGTGGGGGGGACGCTTTACCGGACGCTCTTCCTGTGTGCGCTCCTCCTCTTCCTGATAACCCTGGTCGTCAATACGGCGGCGGAATTTTTCCGCCACCGCCTGCGCCGCCGCTATGGAAGGCTATAATATGCGGATGACAAAACGCCCGGCGCCAAGCGTCAAGTCGGACGGGAAAATCTGGATAGCCCTGTCCGGGCTTTCCCTCCTGGTAATTCTGGCAATGGTGGCGGTACTGGCGGTCTTGATCGCCGGGAACAGCGTATGGGCCCTGTGGCCGCACCGCCTGGAACTGGTGACGACGAAGGACGGCGGGAAATTCCTGGGCCTGGCGAACCAGCGCGGGACCGCTCCGGACGGCGGCGGCAGAACCCAGTACAAGGTGGGCAACCGCGAGTTGCACGGCGGCGGGGATTTCCGTTGGGTGGAGGACGCGGAAGTGGCGGCGCGGGAGTACCCCCCCGACGCGGCGCTGGTCGAACGCATGGAAAACGGCATTTTCCTGGGTTTTTTGGCGGGAGCGGCCGACACGGGGCGGGGAGTTTTTCCCGGTTCCTTTCCTTCCGGCGACGCGCTGGTACGGCGCGTGGCGGAATACGGGGAACGCTGGAAACAGGAGGCGGAACCGCTCCGCGATCGCCTGACCGGACTGGCGAACGCCTGGCAGGACGAATATTATGCCGTATTAAAAGCCGAATACCAGGCGCAGGGAAGCGGCAATCCCGACACGCGGCGCCGCTTGGAGAAGCGGGCGGAAGAGGGCCGCAGCCGCGAGGATAAGCTCAAGGCGGAGTCGGAAAAGGTGATGACCGCCTTCAGTCAGGTCAAGGATCGCTTCGCGGCGGAGAAGGCGGATTTCGTCACCGCGGACGGGAAGGAGGTGGCGCTCCCCCTGGGCGGGGTGGTGTCGGCGATTTGGCCGAACCGCATGGACATCCCGGCCAAGCTGCGGCAATTCGCCGGAAACTTCTGGAATCTCCTCACCCAGAATCCCCGCGAGGCAAACAGCGAAGGCGGCCTTTATCCGGCCCTGTTCGGCACCATCCTGCTGGTTTTCGTCATGGCGGTGTCCGCTTTCCCGCTGGGCGTCGCGGCGGGAGTGTATTTGCGGGAGTACGCCCGGGACGGTATCCTTTCCCGTGCGGTGCGGGTGGCGGTGAACAATCTGGCCGGGGTGACGTCCATCGTCTACGGCATTTTCGGACTCGGGATTTTCGTTTACGTCTGCGGCGGGCTTCTCGACGAGCT
>JAVBQR010000042.1:0-9701 GCA_031548865.1 Planctomycetota bacterium | reverse complement strand
AGCCTGACATTCGTAGCAGACCTTCGGGTATCTGGGTTCCGGCACTCCACTGTCCTCGCCCGGTTCGAGGTATAGACGCCGGAATGACGGGTAGTTGAAAGGGTTACATAAATCTAGCGCTGTAGGATTAAATCGCCACTTTGCAAAAGTTCAGATTTCAATTTGCGTTCGGTATATATCGGAGGCGCTTTGAAGTTCAGTGGAAGCCAATGCCGGCCTCATACGCGTCAAAACTACCCTGTAGTCACACAGGAGAACGGATGGAACTATTGCATGGCGGGGATATCACCACTTTTCGCGAACGACATGGTCGGGAACCTCTCGACTTCTCCGCCAGCCTGAACCCCTTCGGCATGCCCGAAAACGTCCGCTCCGCCCTGCACCAAGCGGTCGAACAAGCCACCCCTTATCCCGACCCACTCTGCCGCGAGCTCGCCGCCGCTCTTGCCCGCCGCCTCGACGTTTCAGAAAAACGCATCTATATAGGAAACGGCGCGGCCGATATCATCTTCCGCCTCGTCTCTGCCTTAAAGCCGAAAAGCGCCCTCATCCCCGCCCCTTCCTTCGCCGAATACGAACGTGCCCTCGCCACTGCCGATTGCACGCGCCGCCGCCATCTGCTGCTGGAACAGGACGGCTTCCGCCTTCGCGAAAATATTCTGCCGGAAATCACCCCCGGCCTCGACCTGCTGTTCCTCTGTCAACCCAATAATCCCACCGGCAGCCTTATCGACCCCGGACTGCTCCGCCGCATCCTCGCCCGCACCCGCGCGTGCGGCACCTTCCTGGTTGTCGACGAATGCTTCCTTGAATTCACCGACCAGCCCCGGAGCCATTCCCTTATCGGGAATGTTTCCGACAACCCGGGATTGATTATTCTCGGCAGCTTCACTAAACTGTATGGCATGGCAGGCGTGCGCCTTGGCTACTCCGTTAATGGCGACCCCGCCCTAACAGAACGTCTGCACCAAGCCGGGCAACCCTGGGCGGTCTCCACTTTTGCCCAAGCCGCCGGTCTCGCCGCCTTGGCGGCGGAGGACTTCGTCCAAGACAGCCTGGCTTTTCTCCGTTCGGAACGGGTCTGGCTCATGGAGCGCCTCCGCGCTCTGTCGCTACAGGTGTATCCGTCGGAAGCGAATTATGTCTTCTTCCGCTCCGATCGCCACAACCTTGGTGAGGAACTGGCCGAACAGGGCATCCTCATCCGTGATTGCCGCAATTTCCCAGGCCTGCGGCCAGGATTCTTTCGGGTGGCGGTCAAGGCCAGGGTCGACAATGTCAGTTTACTGAGCGTGATCAATTCCTTGTTCCAGGTATGAAAGACGGCACCATGTCTAAAGCCATCATGATTCAAGGCACCTCCTCCTCAGCCGGGAAAAGCCTCACCGTAACCGGCCTCTGCCGCATCTTTCGCCAGGACGGCTTCACCGTCGCCCCCTTCAAAAGCCAGAACATGGCCTTGAACAGTTTCATCACCAAGGACGGCCTGGAAATGGGCCGGGCCCAGGTCGCCCAGGCCGAAGCCGCCGGAACCGAACCTTCCGCCCTCATGAATCCGCTTCTCCTAAAACCCACGGGCGACGCCTGCAGCCAGGTCATCCTTAACGGCGAAGTCTTCGGAAACATTCCCGCCGCCGAATACTACCGCCGCAAACCAGAATTCGTCGCCCATATCGAACGCGCCTATAAAACCCTTTCCGAAAAATACGACATCGTCGTCATCGAAGGCGCCGGCAGCCCCGCCGAAATCAATCTTGCCGAAAACGATATCGTCAACATGGGCATCGCCAAAATGACCGGCGCGCCGGTGCTGCTGGTGGGGGATATCGATCGCGGCGGCGTCTTCGCCAGTCTGTACGGCACCCTGGCCCTGCTCCCGCCGGAAGACCGTGCCCGGGTACGCGGTTGCATCATCAATAAATTCCGGGGCGACCTCGGAATCCTCCGTCCCGGCTTGAGACAATTGGAAAACCTCACCGGCGTTCCGGTCCTTGGGGTGGTGCCGATGCTCAAAGTTTACATCGACGACGAGGACAGCCTTTCCGACCGCATCGACCCGGGCGGCTTCGAGAAAAAGTTGCTCGACTGCGCGGTGGTGCGCCTCCCCCATATGTCGAATTTCACCGACTTCTCCGCCCTGGACCGGCATCCCGCCATCGGCGTGCGTTATGTCGACCATGCCAACCGCCTCGGGCGTCCGGACCTGTGCGTCCTACCCGGCAGCAAAAACACCCAGGCGGATCTCCTCTGGCTGCGACAGTCCGGCTTCGAAGCCTTGTTGAAGCGGTTGTCGGCGGAGGGCATGCTCCTCGCGGGAATTTGCGGCGGCTACCAAATGCTGGGAGAAAGTATCTCCGATCCCTACGGGGTCGAGGGCGGCGGGGAAATGCGCGGGATGGAACTCCTGCCCATCCGCACCGTGTTCGAGCGGGGCAAGGTACGGGCGAGGGTGAAGGGGAAGGTCGCGCCGCTCAAGGGTTATTTCTCGTTCCTGTCCGGCTGCGCTTTCGAAGGCTATGAAATCCACATGGGAACTTCGACCATGACCGGCGACGCTGAAGCTTTGGCTGAGGTCACCGGCTTGGCCGGAGACACCCTGGACGGCGCGGCGGCGGGGAGAGTATTGGGATCTTACGTGCACGGCATTTTCGACAGCGGCGAATTGGGGGACCGGTTGGCCTGGAAATTGTTGTCGGAACGCGGTCTCAGTTTGGCGGACTCCACCCGCCTCGATCAGACCGCCTACAAGGAACGCCAGTACAATTTGCTGGCGGAAGCCTTGCGGGAAGCTTTGGACCTGCGGCGGATTTATGAGATAATGGGTTTGAAATGAATGGGCGTGACATAAAAAACGGCGGAATCCGGCCCGCCCCGGATTCCACCCTATTTTACCGCCCCAGTGTTTGGTAAAACCCGCCTTCAGGCATTCACGCCTTATGATTGATATTGTAGAACGCGTCGTGGCCGGCGTATTTCGCCGCGCCTTCCAATTCCTCTTCGATGCGGAGGAGCTGGTTGTATTTGCAGATGCGATCGGTGCGGCACAGGGACCCGGTCTTGATCTGCCCGGCGTTGGTCGCCACCACGATGTCGGCGATGGTCGCGTCTTCCGTCTCGCCGGAGCGGTGGCTCACCACGGCGGTGTAATTCGCCTTCTTGGCCATTTCGATGGCGGCGAGCGTTTCCGTGAGGGTGCCGATCTGGTTCACCTTGATGAGAATCGAATTGGCGCAACCCATCTGGATGCCCTTGGCGAGGCGCTCGGTGTTGGTGACGAAGAAGTCGTCGCCGACGATCTGCAGGCGGCTGCCGAGGATCTTCGTCATATGTTCGTAGCCCTTCCAGTCGTTCTGTTCCAGGCCGTCCTCAATCGAGATGATGGGGTACTTGTCGACAAGCATTTCCCAGTATTCAACCATCTGCTGGGCGGTTTTCGACTCCTTGGTGGATTTCTTGAAAACGTATTTGCCGTTCGCGAAAAATTCGGACGCCGCCGGATCCATGGCGATGGTGACGTCTTTCCCCGGCTTGAACCCCGCCGCCTTGATCGCTTCCATAATCGCCTTGAGGGGCGCTTCGTTGTCGGGGAAATTGGGGGCGAAGCCGCCTTCGTCGCCGACGGCGGTGGCCAGGCCCTTCTTCTTCAGGATGCCTTTCAGGGTGTGGAAAATTTCCGTCGCCCAGCGGAGGCCCTCCGAGAACGAGGGGGCGCCGATCGGCTGAATCATGAATTCCTGGAAGTCCACGGACGAATCGGCGTGAGCGCCGCCGTTAATGATGTTGCACATCGGAACCGGCAGGGTGTGGGCGTAGGCGCCGCCAATATAACGGTAGAGGGGTAAGCCGACGCAATCCGCCGCCGCCTTGGCGACCGCGAGGGAGACGCCGAGAATGGCGTTGGCGCCGAATTTGCCTTTGTTCTTGGTGCCGTCGGCGGCGATCATGGCGTTATCGATGGCGATTTGATCCGTCACGTCCATACCGAGGAGGAGCGGCGCGATTTTTTCGTTGACGTTCTTGACCGCCTTCAAAGTTCCCTTGCCGCCGTAACGTTTCTTGTCGCCGTCACGGAGTTCCACCGCCTCGTGCTCGCCGGTGGACGCGCCCGAGGGTACCGCCGCGCGGCCGAAAGAGCCGCAGGAGGTGATAACGTCGACTTCGACAGTGGGGTTGCCGCGCGAGTCAAGAATTTCCCTGCCTTGCACCAACATGATTTCCGACATTGCTTGATCCTTTCCCAGAAAAATTTGCGAATAAAAAGGGTGTTGCCTTCTTCGTTTCGGATTGTTCGCCGCGGGATCCCGCGTGTCGGCTCAGCATTTCTCCGCCTTCATTTCATGCCTGAAACAAATCGACTGAAAGCCAGTGGTTCAGCAATTTTACGCGTTGCGAAGAACTAGGCCAATATCCCGCCATTCGTCGCGCAAGTCAACGAAAAAAGTTGCATCCTGCGACGAATCAACCTTTAAAATGCTAGCGAATAAGCAGGGATTGAATTTGTATGTTAACAGTATATAGCAGGTGTTGCTTTACGTGCCAAAATGAATGGAGGTGTGGCGATGTTTGAACTGGACAAGGAACGGGACGCTGTGGTTGCCGAAGCGGGGGAGGAGGTGAAAAACTCCATGCGGGGACGGAGAAACCGGAAAACAGCCGCTTTTCGCCAGGAAAGGCGGGAGTATCGTGAGTTGAAGGCCAAGGCGCGGCACGACTATCGCATATTGCGGGACAGCGCCTTGGAGCGGTACCATCGCGCCTTGGAGGCGGCGACGGTGGATTATGAGCTGTCCAGCCGCAAGGCGGAGGAGGCGTACGAACACGGAAAGACCTCGCCCGCTGAGGCCTATCGCCTAGAAGTGGAGGCGGCGAAGCGTGAATTTGGCGCTGCCAAGCAGGCGGCTTCGAACCAATATAAGCTGATTCTCGATGCGCGCGAAGCGGATTATGAAGTGAGTCGAAAAGCGGCGCGGGCGGATCGCGTCCAGGCGCTGGCGGCTTTACGCGAAGTGTATTGGCAAGTGGTGCGTTCGGCACGGGAGGAATTCAAAGCACGTCTCGACCTGGCGCGGGCGACATATTTGGAACAACGCAAAGATATGCACGAGTCCTACAACGAGAAAATCGAAGAAGCGCAAGCCAGGTACGATGCGATACGGGAGGAGGCGGAGGATTCCCTGGCGGCGGAGAAGGGGGAGGCGAAGCTGGAGTATGACGCCGACTTGGCGGCGGCGGAAAAAGCCCGGGAGGAGGCGCGTAAACGCGGCGGAGACGAACACGCCTGGGAGTCGTTCCGCGAGCGGGCGGAGGAGGCTTACGAGCAGGCGCGGGATCTGTTCCGGGCCAAGGATTGGTAGAGGGGGAGTGATTTTCGGGGACACTTGCCGAAAGCAAAAATCCTGGAAATTCCGACAAAAACGACTTATGCAAAGTGACGATTGCCGATTCAATCGTCACTTTGCATAACTTCCGTTCCATCATTGGAACCCGAACGGCATGCGGAATGTCCCGCGACCACGTTGTTGTTGCTGTTGCGGCTGCTGCTGTTGCGGCTGCGGCTGAACTTCCTGGGGCGCGAACGGCTGCTGATTATACTGCTGCTGCTGTGGTTGCGGCTCCTGCTGCTGACCCCGGCCGAAACCAAACATCTGGCCAAGGTTCTTCACCGCCTGTTCCGGGGAATGCCGCAAACCCTCCTGGACACCCTTCAGCGCCTCACGCGGATTAACCTCCCCGGAAACAATCCCCCCTACCACGTTCTGACCCAGTTCCCGCAGATTCTGCGGCGCATCCTTTCCCGCGCCCAACAAACCCCTGAACAGCTCCGCCGGAATTGAAGTGACAATGTCCTTCAGGAAAATCCCGGCCAATTGGCCAATTCCCGAAATGTCCGGATTCTCCAAACTCCCCCGCACCGTCACCCCGTAATGGCCTTTCGCCGCATTCTGGTTCATCCGATCCATGAAACGGCTGTGCTCCTCCTGGTTCGACCTGACGTTCGGCACCAAATTCGGAACCGTAAACCCGATGAGACGTTCCAGCTTCCCCACCACCATCACCTTCATGTCCATGGTATGCTCTGCCGTAATGACCCCGTGCGCGGCGAAGTCGCCGGTGTTGTCACCGTCCAAACGAATGGGATTCTCAGGCGGGATGACTATCACCCCGGTGCCGTCGGCGTGCGCGGAACCGGTCACGGAAGTGAAGCTGATCCGCCGCACCTTGTCGCCGTGCATCTCCTGGCGCATCAAACTGCGCGCCCGGTCCAATTCGGCGTTCAGGGCCGGCCCGGTGTTAAATTCCAAGGGGCCGGTCGAAAAAGTGAAGTTGTCGAGGCGCAAGGTCCGGAGGATCTCGTCCTCCGAGAACCCCGAGAACGCCACCCCGGCCGCTCCGCCCTGCGTGGCGGCGGGAATATGCAGAACCCCCTGGGTGATTTCAAAGAACTGGCGAATCTCGTCGTTAAACTCCGCCATCGGCAGATTGCGAATCGCCACCCGGCTGTTCACGGTCGGGACCTCGCCGTTGAAGTCGGCGACCCCGTTCGCTACCACCTCGCCTTCCGCCCCGTTTTGACCGACCTGCAAACGAGCGTGATGCAAGGTCAGGACGCCCTTGTCCAATTGGAACGCCGTCGACATTTCATTGACCGGCTTGTTGCGGACCATCGCCCCCTTGACGTCCGCCTGGCCGTTCCTGATGTCGAACATCCGTAGAATCGCGTGGGAGGCCTCAGACTTGCGGCCGGAAAAATGCAGACCCACGTCGGCGGAAAAAGTGGCGATGCCGCTGGGAATCGCCACCTCCATGCCGGCGGACGGCCGGGCGCGGAAATTGTTGAACCTGACCGCCGCCTCGCCGATGCGGATATCTTCCACCGCGCCGCCCGCCCGCAGCATGCCTTCGACTCCTCCAGCCACCGCCATTTCCGGCGGCAGGACCCCGGGGAACATCCTGGCAATATCGTTCAAGTCGGCGATGGCGAACTTGCCGTCCATGAACACATGCGCTATGCCCAAGGGAGCGTTCGAATTGAAGTTGATTGAACCGTTTGCGCTGAGGCTCTCGGCGCCGCCGCCGACCTGCAGCCGCGCGTTGTTCAGGGTCAGGACGCCTTGCTCCAGCTGGAAAGTGCCGGACATTTCGTCGACGTTTTTCCCCAACACTCTGGCACCCTGAAGCGTCGCTTTCCCATTGTGGACGTCAAACAGACGGAAAAGGTCAAAGGGGGAGCCGGTTTGGGCTCCATTCATGTGGAGGGACACTTTACCTGCCAAGGCGGCGGAACCGTTGGGAATGTCAATTTCGAAATCGGGATTGGGGCGGGCCAGGAACCGCTGGAAACGTAGCGCGCACTCGCCGATATCGATGTTGTCCGCCGTTCCCCCGGCACGTAACGACCCGTCGATGCGGCCGGCCAAGGCCGCGCCGGGCGGCAGGACGCCGGGAAGGTAACGCATGATGTCGGCGGCGTCGGCGAGGGCGAATCTGGCGTCGAGGTTCAGCCGGGAAATGCCGAGGGGATTGTCGCCGTTGAAGTCGACGGCGCCGTTCGCCTGGATCCCTTCCGAACCGCCGCCCATTTGCAGGCGGGCGCCTTGCAGGGTGAGCACTCCACCCTGTAGTTGGAATTGCGAGGACATGGCGTCGATGTTCTTACCGAGAACCTGCGCTCCCTGCAAGGAAACCTGGCCATTCCTGACGTCGAACAGGCGGAAAATGTCAAACGGTGAGCCGCTGCGCGCGCCGGCGAAATGCAGGGAAATTCCCGCTCCCAACGAGGCGGAGCCGTTCGGTATGGCGATTTCAAGTTGCGGATTCGCTTTGGCCCGGAAATTCGTGAACTTTACGTTGCTTTGCTTGACTTGAATGTCGTTCGCGTTCCCGCCCGCCTGCACGATTCCCTCGACCGTTCCTGACAAGACGAGATCGTTCGGGATAACCCCCGGGAACACCATGGCGGTGCGGGCCAAGTCGGCCGCCCTGAAGCGGAAGGCGGCTTCCAGCCCCGCCAGGCCGGTGGGATTGTGCTGTTCGTCCGCTGTGTAGGTGAGGTTGGCCTGGCCCTCGGCCTGCATTTGCCCGGAGTCGGAACGGAGCATGAGGCGGGACAGCTTCACTTGTCGATCCTGAAAGGTAATGTCCCCCACCACCACCGCCGACAGTTTGGCCGCTTCCGCCAGGTAGGGAACGCCGTTGATGGCCAGGGCCGCTCCTTGCCATTCGCCGCCGGTGTTAACCGAGACGGCACCGGCGTCCTTTTCCTTCACCTGCATCCAGGCGTTGTAAATGCCGTCGGCGCGGACTTGGTCGAGTTGCTTGGCATAATCCTGCAATCGGGGAAAAATGCCGGTGAGGCCGAGGGCCAGGGCGCGGGTATGGGCGGCGGAACCTTTGAACCGGACATCGAGTAGTCCTTTCGCGCCGGCCGGGCTCAGGAACAATTTCGATTGTTGCGCCTGCATGGTGGTCACGGCTTCGCCGGATGCGGTTTTGATGCTGCCGTCCAGGCGGCGAATGTCGAGGGCCAGGGTGCGTTCGGCGCCGTTTACCGAGGCGGAAAGATCATGGGCCATTTCGAAGGGATTGACCTGCCCGGGGGCGACGGCGAGGCGGCCCTGGGTAGAGCCTTTGGCGCTGATTTGACTGCCGTTCCAGGCCACCGAACCGGAGAGGGCGGCTTCGCTCAAAAGCGCCGGGGGAAGCCCGAGGTAGGCGAGGAGGCTGGCCATGCCGGTCGGGGCGACGCGGGCGGCATACTCCGCCAGGATGGCGCCGGTGCCGAGATCTAATTGTCCCCGGGAATTGACCGCGAGCGGTTGGGCGGAAAGGGTGGCGGTGCGCAGGTTGATGAGCTGGCGCTTATCCGGACCGACATAACCGTCGACCGCCAGGCGGGCGCGGACGTTGCCGAATTGCGATTGGTCGGAACCGAATTGGAAGACCAGATTGTCGACGCCGAAATCCATATTGGCGAGGGCGAAGTCGCCTTCTGGCCCCAGTGGGAACCGGAGGCTCTTTTCCGGAGTGGCGAGAACGGCTTTCAGGACCCCGGAACCGACTGACGCGAGTTTCTCGCCGTGCTGGCCGAGGGCGAGGGAGAGGCCGCCGGCGTCGAAGGAGAGCCCGGTGAGTTCGCCGACGCCCTGCTTGGCGTCGATCACGCCGGCGAGGCGGAAAATGCCCGCTCCGACCGAACCGGAGACGGTGTCGCCGCTGGTTTGGTCCTGGTAGTGGATGATGGCAGAATTGCCCGACGCTTCAAGGGATTGGATGGTCAGGCGGGTGGGGTTGTCGGCGGTGAATCCGGCCATGACGGCAAAGGTGGCCTTGGGAGCGTTGAATTCGGCGAGCGCCTGATCCGGTTTTACGGCGATTGCCAGGTTGGCGTCGTCCAATTCGGTGCGGATGAGCGCTTCGGCAACGCCGTCCTGAATCTTCAGGCGGGTGGCGTTCCGGAGCGCTCCTTCCATTCTGGGCGCCAGATCGTCCGGGAAAATGGGTGCGAAAAGGACCCGGAGGTGTTCCAGAAGGGCGGTGAGTTCCAGGTCGGCTTCGCCCTGGGGACGGCCGGTCATAAGGCCATTGAGGTGGCCTTTTACGACTCCCCCCCGGATGACGTCGTTGACGGTGAGGTTGAGGCCTTGGATGGAGATGACGTCCTGAAGCAGATCGGCGGTGACGCGTGTTTCATTGTTCACCAG
>JAVBQR010000140.1:0-6289 GCA_031548865.1 Planctomycetota bacterium | reverse complement strand
CCGCTCCGCTATTATCTTACGGCCATCGCCCCGGAAACGGCCGACGCCGACTTCTCCTGGAAACAGTTCCAAACCCACAACAACGGTGAATTGGCCGACAACCTCGGCAATTTCATCCAGCGGAACCTCACTTTCTGCCAGAAATATTTTGACGGCAAAGTCCCGGAAATGGACGCGCCAACCCCGGCCGGCGCGGCGGTGCTGGCCGAAATCGAGGCGACCCGGCAGGAAATGCGCCTGCTCCTCGAAGATTTCCACTTCAAGGCCGCCCTCGAACGGCTGATGCGCCTGTCGCAAAAGGGAAATCAGTACTTCGCCGAAGAGGAACCGTGGAAATCGCGGAAAACCGACCTGACGGCCTGTGCCAGGACCATGCACGTCGGGGTGCGGGTCGTGGAGGCTCTGGGGGTGTTCATGGCCCCGTTTATGCCCCAGACGGCGGCGCGGCTGCGCGGTTTCCTGCAGTTGCCGCCGCTGCAGGCAGGGGATTGGGACGCCCCCAGCCGGATTGTCGGTGGAGCGAAGCTGGCTGAGGCCGAGGTCCTTTTCCCGAAGTATGACGACGCGAAAATCCAGCCGCATATCGACAAACTCGCGGAGAAATTGAAATAAGGGGGCGAGCGCATGGCCTCTCCTGGCGACATTTTAGTCCGGATGCCGAACTGGCTCGGGGACTCCGTCATGGCCATGCCGGCCCTGCGCTGTCTCGGTGGCGCTTTCCCGGGCGCCCGGCTGCACCTGAGCGGCCGGGAACAATTCCGCCGTTTTTTTTCCGACCAGCCCGGGGTGGCGAGCTTTGTCGCGGCGCCGGCGAGCGGCTTCGCCAACCTGCTGCGGGGCATGTCGGAAACAGCGGATGCGCTTAGGACGGCGGGTGTCCGCGACCCGGTTGATTTAGGCCTTCTCTTCACCAATTCCTTTTCCACCGCCGCCTGGATGTGGCGGCTCGGGGTGCGGTGCCGCGTCGGTTACGACCGCGACTGCCGGCGTTATCTCTTAACCCACCCCGTGCCCTGCGGCGCCGTGGAACTGTCATGGCACTGCGTTCGTTCCTACCTGTGGTTGGCCAAATTCTCCGCGGCGTCCGTCTGCGAGGATGCGGCCGCCGCGGAGTACCTCCGCCGTTCGCAAACTTCACCCGACGAACAAACCCCGACCCTGGCCGTCGGCCCGGCTTCGCGGGAGGAAGCCGGCGAGTTGCTGCGCACCGCCGGCCTTGGGGACGGCAAAGCCTATGCGGTGCTGGCGCCGGCCAGCGCCTACGGTGAGGTCAAGGATTGGCCGGCCGGGCATTATTCCCGTTTGGTCGGGTTAATCAACCGCGAGGGCGGCCTGCCGGTGGTGTTGACTGGTTCCGGCGGTCAACGCGAGGTCTGCGCGCGGATTGCCCAAGGCCAGGAAGCGGCGTTGAACCTAGCGGGCCAAACCAGCCTGGACGGCTTTGTCGGCCTGCTGGCCGGAGCGGGTTTGTTTGTCGGCGGGGATTCCGGCGGTGCGCATGCGGCCGGGGCTCTCGGCCTGCCGACCGTAGTGATTTTCGGGATAACCAACCCGGCCCGGACCCGCCCGGTGGGGCGAGGTGTCCGCAGCGTCGGCGCCGGCGAGGAGCACGACGTCAAACTTTCCACTCCCCAGGCGCGGGAACGCGCCCGAGCCGCCCTGGAGGCGATAACGCCGGAGCAGGTGTGGGAGGAAGCGAAGGAGGCATTGCGGCAGGTTTCGCCTACCTGAACAAAAAAAGGTACATTCACATACAGGTCATGTATAACCAGGAGAAGAAAAATGTTGGTGCACTATGAAAAAAAAGGACGGCAATTCACTAAAAAAGAGCGGTTGGCGATTATGGATGCGGCGCTTGGAGCTTATGTGGCCGGAGACCGGAAAAAATATTCCGAATTATCCAATCAATTGCCGGTGGTTCCCCGCATAGCCAATGCCTGGAAAAAAGTGTACGGCGCCAAATTCTTGGTGGACCTTGGTGTTAATCTCGACGATGTCCTGGAGGAATATGGCGAGGAATGGTTCAATGACTGATATGCGAATTATGGATACGCTCAATGCCTACTCGCGTATGTTCGAAGCGTCGATTGCACAAAGTCGTCCCGGCGGCCGCAACAAGTACTTGGAAGCAATAAGGACGGTCACCGACTATTTGAACGAGTCCGCTCAGTCCGGAGATCTCGAAGAAGGTTTGGCGGTTATCGCCGGAAGTCTGGAGTGTGACCTTGAACATCTGGGGCGTATTCCGAGAAGTCGCGCCGCCATTCTGCAAGAGATGGAGAACATAGATCGGGGTATGCAGCATTACCGAGTTCTCCGCGATGACCCTAAAGCCTACCGCACCATACTCGCACCCGGTTTCATCCGTCGCGACTGTACGAAAAATGGTACCATTCCCAAGGATGGGATGCGGAAAGCTCTGACTAGCCACAGGAATCATATTATTGCCCGGCATTCACCGTTGCTGTCCGAAGCGGAACAGGGGATGGTTGTCGCGCAAACTTTTCTTGTTCAAGGAACGCTTGAACGCTATACCAACCGCCAGTGCGAGATTCTTGCAGGATGAAAACATCTCTTGCCAATACTTAAACTAGCGATTATTCAATGCAAAGGCCCCCATGCCCACCGCCATCATCATCCCCGCCCGCCTCGAGTCGACCCGCCTCCCCATGAAGCTGTTATTGTCCGAAACGGGACTGCCGCTCATTTGCCACACCGCCCGCCGGGCGGCGGAAATACGCGATGCTTCGCGCGGGGCTTTTCAGGAGGTCGTCGTCGCCGCCGATTCGGAGCGAATCGTCGCGGCGGTGGAGGAATTCAATCGGAGGGAAAAAATTGCCGTCCGCGCGGTCATGACCCGGGCGGACCACCAGTCCGGTTCCGACCGCATCGCCGAAGTCGCGGCGGGACTGCCCGGGACGATTGACGCGGTCCTCAACCTGCAGGGCGATGAACCGGAGGTTCCGGTGGATGCCGTGCTGCGTTTGCAGGAGTTTTACCGGGAAAAACAGCCGGACGTGGCGACGCTGGTTTACCCGGTTACGGAGTTGGGCGACCGGGCGAATCCGGCGCTCGTCAAGGCGGTGTTGGGGAGGGACGGCCGGGCGCTCTATTTTTCCCGCGCCGACATTCCCTACCGGCGCGACGAAACCGTTAGACAGGCGTCGTATGGGCACGTGGGGATTTATTTGTACGGGCGGAGCGCATTGGAGCAATTTGTCCGTCTGCCGCAAGGAATATTGGAACGCACGGAAAAATTGGAACAGCTCCGGGCTTTGGAGAACGGCATGAGTATCGCCGCCCTGGTCATGAATCGGAAGCCGCCGAAAGGGATTGACACGCCGGAGGATTATGCGGAGTTTGTAATAACCTATCGCAGTTAAATGGGAAAAACATGGCGACGCAAGGCAAGGTCAGGGATGCAAAAAAAATATTGATCGAAGTTGTCAGATCCGGTAACGGTTACAGCGCCTATGCACCGGATTATCCCGGTTGCGTGGCAGCGGGGAAAACTTTATCCGAAACTCGCGGCCTGATGCTTGACGCTTTGCAGCTGCATATAGAATCCATGCTAAAGGATGGCGAGGATATTCCCGGCGACAGCGAGTATTGCGAAATCCTGGCGGTGGATGTTCCGGAACGTGTACACGCATAAAAGTGGTAAACTGCGTCAATTCCCCTCCCGCATCGCATCCGCCACCGCCAGCGCCTTCACCGTGGCCCTAACGTCGTGCACCCGGACCAAATCGGCGCCGGTCAGGGAGGCGATGACCGCGAGGGCCAGACTGCCCTCCAGGCGTTCGTCGGGGGGGCAGGGCATGATGTCGGCAATCATCTGCTTGCGGCTGAGGCCAACCGCCACCTGGTAGTCGGAGTTGGCGAGGGTGGAAAGTTTCAGCAGCAGTTCGCGGTTGTGCTTGAAGGTTTTACCGAAGCCAAAGCCGGGATCCAGCCAAATCCGGTCTTTGGGAATGCCCGCCCGTTCGGCCAATCCGGCCTGTCGCAGTAAAAATTCCCGTACTTCCTGGACCACGCTTCCGTACTTCGGCGATTGCTGCATCGCGGCGGGAGCCGCCGGCATGTGCATGAGAATGACGTGGGCGCCAGCCGCGGCGACGATTTCGGCCATGGCGGGGTGGCGGCGATCGTCCGGGTCCCAACCGCCCCGCAGGGCGGTTATGTCGTTGATGATGTCGGCGCCCTGGTCGAGCACCAGGGCGGCGGTTTCGGAATGCCGGGTGTCGACTGACAGGGGTACGGCGGTACGCTCACGGAGATGCATAACGACCTCACCCAAACGGGCGATTTCCTCCTTGGCGCCGATTGCCGCCGCGCCGGGACGCGAACTGGCCGCGCCAATGTCAATCAGGTCGGCGCCTTCCTCGACAAGATCGAGAGCCCGCCGGACCGCCGCGTCGGGGTCGGGAACGGTGTTTACACCCGAGAAGGACAGGGGGTCCAGGTTGACGATGCCCATCACCAGGGTTTTTGCGCGTTTGCGGATTGGTTTTGCCTTGGGGAAATACCAGTTTTCCGAAATGGGGAAGGGGGCGGCGGCCGCTTCGGAAGCGGTTCCGACATGATCATGGCGCATTTCGTTGTTCCGCATCTTTTGGTCCGTCCGCCGGGGGGAAAAGGGTCCTGACATTATTGGCGATGGCTTTGGCCAAATCCGGCATATAGATGTTTTTTATTTCCGCCAGCCATTGGAGACTGTCAAGGAGTACCTGCGCGGCATCGTTAAATGGGGTGAGAAAAAGATCCGATTCCAGGAGGATCCGCTCCTTGGGAATCAGACGCGCCCGGCCGCGAATGGGTGCGGAGAAACCTTCGCGGGTCTGGTGGGGACCGGCGGAGAAATAGGCGCCGCGTTCCAGGAACGGCGCGATATATTTCGGAGGCCCGTTATAGGCGTGAACCAGGAAAGGCCGGGGCGAGGTTAGATAATGCGCGTCGATAAGTTCGATGATGCGATCGGCAGTTTTGACGATGTGCAGAACGATGGGACGGTCGAGTTTTTTGGCGAGTGCCAATTGTTTGATGAAGACATCTTCCTGAAATTTTTTCATGGCCAGCGAGTATTTGGCGCCGTCGAGGCCAATTTCCCCCACCCAGGCGGTGCGATTGCGGCTCAGCACCTCCTCCAGACGCCCCGGCCAGTCGCCAGCCATCTTTCCCGCCGCGTGCCAGGGGTGGATGCCGAATGCCGGAGTGGTTCCGGCCCAGACCGCGGCGGTTTTTTCGATTATCTCCCAATCGGATGGGGACACGGCGCATATCAACCTGCCTTCCGCCTTTTCCTCGCGGGCGCTGAGAGGGTGGGGCGACGCGGCCAGGTCCGCGTCGCGGGCCAGGTGACAGTGCGCGTCATATAGGCTAATGACCGGCAACGGCATGGCTTTTCCTTTTTGGTAATGCAATGCTATATTAGTAATGTAACGTCAATTAAACGCTTGTCAACCCATAAATTGCGGCATAACGTTTAAAAAAAGCCCTTTTGCCCTGTCGCGGGCAAAAGGGCTACTTGGCATTGTGGCTTGTGAGCGAGGGTTAAGGGAAGCGGGGCTTATTCGAACAGCGACGAAATTGCCTTCTGGACGGCGGGGATAATCCGGTCGCCGTACTTCACGATGACCCCGGAGAACACGACACAAACCATGGACATCAGCTTGATGAGGATGTTCAGGCTGGGGCCGCTGGTGTCTTTGCAGGGGTCGCCGACGGTATCGCCGACCACGCCGGCCTTGTGCTGGTCGGAGCCTTTGCCGGTGAGGGGACGCTTATGTTCGGTATCAGCCGTGGCGTAGGTCTTGCCCTGCTTTTCGATGTGTTTCTTGGCGTTGTCCCAGGCGCCGCCGGCGTTGTTGAGGAGGCAGGCGATGGAGAAGCCGGCCGTCAGGCCGCCCGCCAGCAACCCCATCACCCCGGGGACACCGAGGAATATACCCACCACTACCGGGACGATGATGGCGGCCAGGGAGGGAACGAGCATTTCCTTCTGCGCCCCTTTGGTGGAAATCTGCACGCAGCGGGCGTAATCCGGTTTGCCGGTGCCTTCCATGATGCCGGCGATTTCCCGGAACTGGCGGCGGACTTCATCGACCATGCTGCTGGCCGCGCGGCCGACCGCCTGCATGGTCAGGGCGCTGACCACCAGGACCATCATGGCGCCGAGGAACAGGCCGCCGAGGACCTTCGGGTTCATGATGGTGATGTCGTAGGCGTTGGCGATGGTGGCGATGCCGGCCGAGGAGATATCGACCCAGCCCTTGTCGAGGGCGTCGGCCTG
>JAVBQR010000099.1:0-3692 GCA_031548865.1 Planctomycetota bacterium | reverse complement strand
GATGCAAGGGCCGGCGGCGGAGGTGTTGAACGATCCGATGGTGCAGAAGACTTACCTCGGGTGCGGGTAATGTCGGGGACAGTTAGTTCGGGGACAGTATACTTAATTATTGGACGGAGGTGCAGTCCAATAATTAAGTATACTGTCCCCGAAATAACTGTCCCCGAAATTACCCGCACCCGAGGTAAGTCTTCTGCACCATCGGATCGTTCAACAACTCCGCCGCCGGCCCTTGCATCGCCAGATGCCCGACGTCCAGGACGTACGCCCGGTCCGCCAATTTCAAGGCCGCCTTGGCGTTTTGTTCCACCAGAATCACCGTCACCCCCGAGCGGTTGATTTCCTTGATGGTGTTGAAAATCGACTTCACGACCAAGGGCGCCAGCCCCAAACTCGGCTCGTCGAGAAGCAGCAAACGCGGCTCCGCCATCAAGGCCCGCCCGATCGCCAGCATCTGCTGCTCGCCGCCGGACAAAGTCCCGGACATCTGCGACTGGCGTTCTTCGAGCCGGGGAAACATGTCGTAAACCCAGGCCAGGCGCTGGTCGGTGTGGACCGAATCGTTTTTTGTGAAAGCACCCAAAAGCAAATTCTCCCGCACGGTCAGGGGTCCGAATACCCGCCGGCCTTCCGGCGACTGGGTTATCCCCAAGCGCACCACCTCGTGGCTTTGCAGGGTGTCGATGCGTTTTCCATCGAAGTGGATTTCGCCTTGCTTGGGGCGGACCAGGCCGCTGATGGCCATCAGGGTCGTGCTCTTCCCCGCGCCGTTCGCGCCGAGGATGCTCACCAGTTCCCCCTTCTCCACCGTGATGTTCAAGTCATGGAGCGCCCCCACCGGGCCGTAAAAGACGGTAAGATTTTTCAATTCCAGCATGTCAGTCGTCCACCCTCAAGCGTCCACTTCTCAGTCGTCCACTCCCAGATACGCTTCGATCACCCGCTGATCCTTTTGGATTTCCTCCGGCGTTCCCCGGGCGATGACCAGGCCGTTCTCCAGCACCACCAGCCGGTTGCAGACCTTCATCACGAAACCCATGTCGTGTTCGATGAGCATAATCGTGATGCGGCGGGCTTTGATGCGGTCGATGAGATCCCGCAAGTCCACCGTCTCCTGGTCGTTCATGCCGCCGGCCGGTTCGTCCAGGACCACCATGCGCGGGTCGGTGGCGAGAGCCCGGGCGATTTCGAGGAGCCGCTGGTCCCCGTAGGACAGGCCGCCGGCTGCTTCCCGCCAACGTTCGGCCAGGCCGACGAACTCCAGCTCCTCCATGGCCCGGGTCGTTGCGTTTCGTTCCGCCAAGGCCTTCCCCGGCAGGGGAAGCATCGAGCCGAGTATCCCTGTTTCCATCCGGCAGTGCCGGCCGGACAGGACGTTTTCCAGGACCGACATATGCGGGAACAGGCGAATGGTCTGGAAAGTCCGGGCGAGCCCCAGTTCCACCACCTGGTGCGGTTTCAGTTTGGCGAGGCGGCGTTGGGCGAAGAAGATTTCCCCGCTGTCCGGCGGGGTCACGCCGGTGACCAGGTTGAAGACCGTGGTCTTCCCCGCGCCGTTGGGGCCGATAAGCCCCAGGACGTCCCCCTGCAGGACTTCGAAGGAAACGCCCCCGACCGCCACCAGGCCGCCGAAACTTTTGGTGAGGTTCGAAATGGAAAGGAGTATCATGCGTACTTGTCCGAATAGGGTTTGGGCAGGCGGTACTGCCGGTTGCGGGCCGGGAATAGGCCTTGCGGGCGGAAGATCATCATGACAATCAGGGCGGCGCCGAAAACCAGCATGCGGCTGTTCTGGAGATCGCGGAAGAGTTCGGGGAGGCCGATGACCAGGAAGGCCCCCAAGAGGACGCCCCGCTGGCTGCCGCGTCCGCCGAGAATCACGATCATGAACAGCACCACCGATTCCCAGAAGGTGAAGGAGCCGGGGGAAATGGTGCGCATTTGCGTGGCGAAGATGGTGCCGGTGAAACCGGCCCAGACGGCGCCAATCACGAAGGCGATGAGTTTGCAGCGGCTGGTGTTGACCCCGACCCCTTCCGCCGCCGTGACGTCTTCGCGAATAAACTTCAGGGCCCGGCCGAAGCGGGAGTGTTCGAGATAATTGAAGAGGAGCATCGATATCCCGGTAAAGGCCCAGATTAAATAAAAGAACTGCCAGGGTTTTGTCAGCCGGTAGTCGAAGAAGCTGGGGCGCTGGATGCCGACGATGCCGTTCGCGCCGCCGGTGAGGCCGAAGATGTCGTTCACCAGGGCGATGCGGACAATCTCCACGATGCCGATGGTCACCATCAGGAGGTAGTCCCCGCGCAGGTGGATAATCGGCGCCGCCACCGCCAGGGCGAAGAGCCCGGCGGCGAGTCCGGCCAGGGGCATGGTGGCCAGGACCGGCACGCCATAGACAGTGTTCAAGATCGCCGTGACATAGGCGCCAATCGCAAAGAAGGCGGCGTGGCCCATGTGGTACATGCCGGCGTGGCCGAGAATGATGTTGAGGGACAGGGCCAGTACGGCGTAGATGCCGACCTGATTCAGGACTCCGAGGCCGTAGGAGCCGAGGACGGCCGGCAGCAGGAAGAAGGCCAGGACGATGGGGGTGCCGATGAGGGCGCGCGTGGTGGGGGTCATAGTTTTTCAGCCACCCTTTCCCGGAGAATGCCGGTCGGACGCACGACCAGGATGAGAATGAGGACCATGAAGGTGATGGCGTCGCGCCAGGCCAGGGAGATGTAGGCCGCGCCGAAGGCTTCGACCAGACCCAGGAGGATTCCGCCGAGCATGGCGCCGGGGATGTTGCCGATGCCGCCGATAATCGCGGCGGTGAAGGCTTTGAGGCCGTACATTTGGCCCATGTTGAAGTTGATTTGCCCGTAGTAGATTCCCACCATGATGCCGGCGAGCCCGCCCAGCGCGGGACCAATCATGAAGACGATGCTGATGACCCGGCGGACGTCGATGCCCATGAGTTTGGCTGCCCCTTGGTCGATGGCCGAGGCGCGGATGGCCATGCCCATGCGGGTTTTATTGATGAAGAAATAGAGGATCAGCATGACCACGACGCTGGAGAGCAGGACGAAAATTCGGATCAGGGGGATGTTTTGTCCGGCGATGCTGACGGTGAGGTTGGGGATGATGCCGGCGGGGTAGGCGCGGTATTGGGCGCCCCAGATGAGCATGATGGCGTTTTGGAAGAAGATGCTGGCGCCGAGGGCGGAGACGACGGCGGAGAGTCGGTCGGAGTTGCGGAGCGGCCGGTAGGCGACGCGTTCCAGGAGGTAGCCGGTCAGGGCCGAGGCGCCCATGACCATGACGGCGATGACCAGAAGCGCCAGGGGAATGCCGAGGTGTCCGGAGAGCCCAAGGCTTACGAGCAAGGTAAAACCAAGGTAAGCTCCAAGGGTAAAGAGGTCGCCGTGGGCGAAGTTGATGAGTTTCAGGACGCCGTAGACCATGGTATAGCCGAGGGCGATGAGGGCGTAGATTCCGCCGACGGCGAGGCCGTTGGTGAGTTGTTGGATGAAGATTTCCATGAGTTCCTCGGGTGTGGACTTTCCGAAAAGTCGACTCGGGTGTTGTGTTGCGGTTGTTTGGCGGGGTTTTGGGCGGCGGACAGCACGGCCCCCAAGAGCCCACCGAAAAAAAAACGCAATAGCAAGTTAAAAAATCATTACAAAAAAAAACAGAAATTTAGGGTA
>JAVBQR010000008.1:0-17102 GCA_031548865.1 Planctomycetota bacterium | reverse complement strand
CCTTTTGCGGAACCGGTTCCGCAAAAGGAGCGTATCAGGAATTATCGTCAGGTGTCAGCGGTTCCGCATAATGAGCCTAAAAACCGCTGTTCATTCGTGATGGGTAGTTATAGAGAAAGTGTAATTGGCATTGCGAATGGCAATGCGAAATGACCCGCCGCATTAGTTTTGCCTGTAGGTGTTTCGATTATACCGAGATTAATCTGAAATGTCTCCCTTTTTATTATTTTTACCGCGCGGATTCGCCGAAACCAGCAATACGCTCCCGGCGGCAAAAAAACGCACGACGAAAAAGGGGGGGAGCGCCAAGCCGATAGCGCCCCCCCCCTGCGGAATATACCAATAGACAATCGATTCACTGATCCCGCCCGCGCGGCGAGTTCTGCCGCGCGTCTCGCCTTCGGTCAGAAATTATCGTGACCGGAGGAGGTGATGGCTGCCGGACGCATGACCTTCTGCGGCTTCGGCAAGGCCTTCGCCCCGCGCCGGAAGATTCTGGTCGCGCGCTTGACGGCTTTTTTCGCCCGGTTGGAAAGGAATTCGTTCGTGGACATTTGCTTGCGCATCCCGGTCACCAAAAGCACCAGTTCCCCGACGATGTCGTTCAGGCCGTGAGCCTGGCTCTTCAACTCGTCGGCGGCGGCGGCCGTCTCTTCCGAGGCCGCGGAGTTCCTCTGGGTGACCTTGTCCATCTGCGCGACGGCGGTGTTGACCTGGTCCACGCCCATGGCCTGTTCCTGGGCGGCGTTGGCGATATCCGAAATCAGGTTCCCGACTGCGCCGGCCCCCTCCTGAATGCCGCTGAAACTACCGGCCAAATGGTCGGAAATGCGCGACCCGTTGGTGACGCTGGCGACGGTGCCATTGATGAGGTCGGTGGTGTCGCGGGCGGCCTGGGCGGAACGCTGGGCAAGATTCCTGACTTCGTCGGCGACCACCGCGAAGCCCTTCCCCGCCTCGCCGGCGCGCGCCGCCTCGACCGCCGCGTTCAAGGCGAGAAGATTGGTCTGGAAGGCGATTTCCTCGATGGTTTTGATGATTTGGCTGACCTTCTCCGACTTCTGGCTGATGTCGCCCATCGCCCCGGCCATCTCGCTCATCGCCTGGCCGCCGTCGGCGACGATCTTGGCGGTGGCCTGGGTCGTTTCGTTGGTGCGCTGGGCGTTGTCGGCGGTCTGGCGGGACATCGAGGCCATTTGTTCAAGCGCGGCCGAGGTCTCCTCCAGGGAGGACGCCTGTTCGGTGCAGCCTTCGGCCAGACTGTTCGAGGCTTCGGAAATTTGCGCCGAGGCGTTGTCGATTTCCTGCGAACCGGCGGCGAGTTTTTCGATAATCGAGTTGATGGGGCTGGTTATCGATCGGGTCAGGTAAATGGCGAGGCCCAGACCCGCAACCACCGCCAGGCACAGCACGCCAATCATGAGCAAGGTGGCGCTGCGGATCGCTTTCACATCCTCGACTCCGGAGTCGTAGATGGTCTTGCCGCTGGCGACGATGAGTTTTTCCGCGGCGGCGGCGAGGGTCGCGCTTTGGTCCCGCATGGTGTTGTAGGCGGAAATCATCTCGTCCGTGTTCTTGTCGACCACCAGGTTGAATTCGCGACAATTCCTGGTCATGTCGCGGTAGCGGAAGCTGTTTTCGGCCAACGCCGCGACAGCCGCCATGGCTTCGGGCCCGGCATTCCGATCCACGGAAAACTCCTTGGCGAGATCGCCCATTTCGGTGAAATTCTTGGCGCACTCGTCGTAGAACCCGTTGGCGGCTTCGCCGAAAACCGACTGCGCCTTCCAGTAGGCGACGCGACCCGCGGCCATTTTCCCCAGCATCGCGTTGAGGAATTCCATGCTGTTCGTCAGGGAGGTCATCTCCGCCGCCTTGCTGGGATTGCCGTCGGGGAGCTCCTGGATGCTTTTTTTCCTGGCCTGGAGGCTCGCGCCGAGGTCGCCCAGGGTATCGCTGATCGCGAAACCGAGTTTGGCGATATCGGCCTTTTCCTTTTCCCACGGTGCCGTGGCGGCCACGGTCCGCTGCACCGCCGCGCTCCAGTCCTGGGACACCTTTTCCAAATCGTTAATCATGCTGCGGGTTTTCGGCAGTTCCGAAGCCGGACGCTCTGCAAGGAGGGCGCGCATTTTGCGGAGGGTCTCGTTCAAGTTTTCCATATATCCGTTGGCGCGATTGAGATCGCTTTGCGAGTGGTTGAAGGAATAGCCGTAGTAGCGCAGCCCCGCCGACAGAGTGTTTACGGAAAGGGCAAAGACGTCGGAGTAGATCGGAATCGAGGAGCTGTTCATCTTTTCGATTTCAACCGAGGTGTTCTCGACGTTGCGTTTCGTGGTGTTGAAAGACATCAGGGCGAGGAACCCGGTAATCACCACCAGCAGGATCATTAAAATAAAGCCTGTATAGAGCTTCATGCGAAGACTCATGATTATTCTCCTTATAATGGAATGGATTTTTTCGATCGCAATCGGGAACGGGAAGAAGATCTGGGTCCGCTAGGCCGGCGCGGTTGGCGCATCGAGTTCGGATGGCTGCTTACCCTCTGTTTCGGGGTCTGAAAGACGGACATTGGCGGTATGTTGCGGGTGAGACAAGGGGGACTGGGGGACGTCGATTGCTAGCATGGAGTTTGGCCCGAAGTGGACTAGGTACGTACCTTGATAAGGGTCCGAAACCGTTCTCTGCAGCGCTTGAAAACGGGATATGTGTACCAGCGAGGTGCTAGAACACCATACGACGCGTTAATATTGCTATATAGTGATATAACTACTTATACCCTACCGCACTTCCTTTGTCAAGCTATTTTGTCAATATTTGCGCGTTTTTTTAATTAATATACATATTGTCGTGCTATTTCCACGTTCTTTAGACCTTGCAACTGGTATTTAGCGCTAAAATATAACCTTATCAGCTTCACCCACATACAATTGAGGCGAGCAGGGACGGTGGACTTCTCGAGAGAACCGAACCTTGGCCAGCCCGATTTTCTCGAAATGCCCACGGGCCGGCATATCGCGAAAAAGCGGGGGTGGCGCTGGTAGGGTAAAAAATCGTTGTCCGGCGTGATAATTGCCTTGCAAATACGTTGAAAATCTTTATGTTTCAGGTTAGGCCGACTCTCTGCGAGTCGGCCTTTTTGTTAAGCGGAAGGATTTTTTAAGAAAATAGGGCGGCGGTTATCCGGATTTCCTTCACAGATACATAATTATACGCACAACTGTTTTAACACAACCCGGTAGCGCCAGGGGATATTATTTACAGGGAGAGTACCATGTTGTGGGATAAAAATTTAGAGTGCGGCATACCCGCTATTGATAAACAGCACCAGGAAATTTTTCGCCGGGTCGAGGTTCTTACCGAACCCAACAACCGGGAACGCATTCCCGAAATGCTTGATTTCCTGGGCCGTTATGTAGTCGACCATTTCGCCACCGAAGAGGAAATGCACGCGAAGAGTAAATACCCCCGGGCGCGGGAGCATAAGGCCGAGCACGTCGCCTTTACCCGGACTTATGTCGATCTGCGCAATGAATTCAATGCCAGCCGCGGCAATTTGCCCCAGAATTTGCAAGCGGTGGTCAAAATAAACCGGGTCGTTTTCGCCTGGCTTCGCGAGCACATCATGGGTAGCGACAAGGATTTTGCCGTATACGCCAAAAAACCACAGGCATAATATTCACGCCAGAAGTATATTTTTTTTGCCGCAAGCCATATGTCTTGCGAATGCTTTTATACCATGTTTACAAGTATATTATATGAGCGAACCTGCACCTGGTCCGCATGAAAATTAAGGAGGGAGCGTTTATAAGAAAAGGTTATTAACATGAAAAACAAAATGGCGTCATGGGATTGGGAATGGGTACTGACCTGTTTTGGCACAGCCGTGGGGGCGGGAATTCTCTTTCTACCCATCGCGGCACAGCAAAACGGCGGCATAGCCCTCATCATCCTCACCTTGATAATTTTCCCGGTAACTTACGTGGCACACCGTGGTATCACCCGTATCGTCGCCTCCTGCCCCAAAGAGACCGACATCATCGGCGCGGTCGAGGTCGACGTCAATCGGAACGTCTCCTTCGCCGTCTCCATCCTCTACTTCCTGTCCATCATCAGCATCTGCATCGGCTACGCCACCGGCATCACCAATATCGTGCATTCCTTCCTGCAATACCAACTTGGCCTCGGCGCCGTCTACCGCCCGCTCCTGACCTTTATCCTGCTCTTCGCCATGATGCTGGTCATCCTCGCCGGCGAACAGTTCATGGTCCGGGTCACCTCCATCATCACCTTCCCGCTGATTATCCTCCTCGCCTTCCTGTCGATCTACATGATTCAATATTGGAACGCCGACATGTTCAAGGTCGCCGTGAACTGGTCGGAAGTCCCCAAACACGTCTTCATCCTCTTCCCGGTCCTGGTTTTCGCCATGAACTTTTCCCCGGTCTGTTCGACCTTGGGCGCCGCCTGCCGCCGCCAGTACGGCACACCCGAAGCCGCCGTGGCCCATTCCGACCACATCATCAAATTCACCGCCCTGATTCTCCTCATCTTCGTCATGTTCTTCGTCTATTCGATGTGCCTGAGCACCACCCCCGAGGCCATGAAAATCGCCGTCGGCGACAACGCGGACATCCTCACCAGCATTTCCCGGACCGTCGACAAGCCTTGGCTCCAGGATCTGATGCCGATCATTTCCATCCTCGCCATCGTCAGTTCCTACTTCGGGCACTTCACCGGAACCCGCGAAGGAATCATGGGTATCGTCTCGCATCTGCAAAACTGGAACAAGGGCCCGGAAGACTTCCGGGCGCCGGGGAAGGGCGTGAAATTCGGCATCACCCTCGCCCTCACCGCGCTCCTGTGGCTGCTGGCGGTCTACAACCCTTACATCCTGTCCATCATCGAATTCATCTCCGCCCCCATCATCGCCATGTATGCTTATCTCCTGCCCGTCATCCTCATGAAAAAAGTCCCCCGCCTCTTCATTTACCGTTCGCCGTGGGGGGCGTTCGTCTTCATCATGGGCCTGATCGGGATTTGCGGCGGTCTATTGGGAAAATATTTGTGATGCGACTGGGCTTATGCAAAATCGCCATTCAAACCGCCGAATGGCGATTTTGTAAAAGCAAAAACCCTTGAAATTCGGGCAAAAACGATTTTTGCAAAGCGGCGATTGGCGGTTTAATCGCCACTTGGCAAAAGTTCAGATGTGACTTTGGAGACCACGCCATGCTCTCGGTATTCGATATCTTCAAAATCGGCATCGGACCGTCCAGCTCCCACACCATGGGCCCGATGGTCGCCGCCAAGCGTTTCGCCGCCACGGTATTCGCCCAGGGTTTGCTGCCAAGCACCGCCGGCGTGAGGTTCGACCTTTACGGCTCCCTCGCCCACACCGGGGAAGGGCACGGAACGGTGAACGCCATCCTGAACGGGCTGGAAGGGAAGGAACCGAAAACGGTCGATCCGGAAACGGTCCTGCCGCGCGCCACCGCGCTCAGGAACGGCGCCGACCTTATTCTCGACGGCAAAAAGAAAATCCCCTTCGACATCAACCGCGACCTCGGCATCCACAAGGACAAGCTCCTTCCCAAACACACCAACGGCCTCCTCTTCACCGCCCGGGACGCCGCCGGCAAGGATCTCCTGGCCCTGGAATTGTACTCAATCGGCGGCGGCTTCGTGGTGTCGGCGGATGAATTCGGCAACCAACCCGCCGGCGTCGGCCCGGTCGGCCCCTACCCCTTCGCCGACGCGGCTGAGCTCCTGCGTAAGTGCCGGGCCAACCAACTCACCATTCCGCAGCTGATCATGGCGAACGAACTGGCCTTCCGCCCGGCGGACGAAGTCCGTTCCGGGCTCCTCGACATCGCCAAAGTCATGCACGATAGCGTGGTGACCGGCTGTTCCCGATCGGAGGGAACCCTCCCCGGCGGCCTGAACCTGAAGCGCCGCGCGCCGCAACTACGCGCCAAAATGCAGGAACTGGCCAAGGCGAACCGCGACGACATCCGCCTCTGGCCAACCGTCTACGCCATCGCGGTCGGCGAGGAAAACGCCGGCGGCGGCCGGGTCGTCACCGCGCCCACGAACGGCTCCTCCGGGATCATCCCGGCGATTATCGAATACATGCGCATGGCTTTTCCCAAAAGCGGCGACGACGACGTCGTCGCTTTCCTGCTCCTGTCCGGCGCGCTCGGGATGATTTACAAGATGAACGCCTCTATCGCCGGCGCGGAAGTGGGCTGCCAGGGGGAGGTCGGGGTGGCCTGTTCCATGGCGGCGGCGGGCTGGTGCGGCTTCATGGGCGGGAGTTTGGAGCAAATCGAGGACGCGGCGGAAATCGCCATGGAACACCACCTGGGCCTGACCTGCGATCCGGTCATGGGCCTGGTGCAAATCCCCTGCATCGAGCGTAACGGGGTCGCGGCGGAAGAGGCGATCAAGTGCGCGCAACTGGCCTATCTCGGCGACGGCACGCACCGCATCAGCCTGGATCAGGTGGTGAAGACCATGTACGAAACGGGAAAGGACATGCAGCGGAAATACAAGGAGACGTCATTGGGAGGGTTGGCTTTGACGGCGAAGAAGGCGTTGTGTTAGTTCGACAACGCTAGATTTGCGGGAACCGCTCCGCAAATCTAGCGTTGTAGGAATATTCCGGCGGTAACGGCTAGGCAAGGGAACGGCGGCTCCGGACCCTGTAACGCCGGACTCCCCCCACACGTCATTCCGGCGTAGCAAGCAGTGACCCGGGGTGTAAGCGGGCGGCGGTTGGCTCGATTTTCTCAAAAAGTCGAGGTCAATCCAACCGGTAATTCGGCGCCTCCTTGGTGATGGTGATGTCATGCGGATGGCTCTCGGTCAGACTCGCCTGGGTGATGCGGATGAATTTGGCCCTGGCCTGCAGCTCGGCGATATTCGCCGCCCCGGTATAACCCATTCCTGATTTCAAGCCCCCCACCAATTGATAGATGAACGGTTCCAGCGGACCTTTCGCCGGAACCCGACCCTCGATCCCTTCCGGAACCAGCTTGTCGAGCGGTTTGTTGCCCTGGCGGTAACGTTCGCCGGAAGTGCCGGAGGTCATGGCGCCGAGGCTCCCCATGCCGCGATAAGCCTTGTAAATCCGGCCTTGATGGAGAATCTGCTCCCCCGGCGCTTCGTCGGTGCCGGCCAGGAGGGAACCGATCATCACGCACTGCGCCCCGGCGGCAATCGCCTTGGCTATGTCACCCGAATATTTTATGCCGCCGTCGGCGATAATCGGCACGCCGGTCCCTTTCGCGGCCCGGGCCGCGGCCCAGATGGCGGTCATCTGCGGCACGCCGATGCCGGCGATGACCCGGGTGGTGCAGATGGAGCCGGGGCCAATCCCCACTTTCACCGCATCGACCCCTGCCGCGATGAGGTCCCGCGCCCCTTCCTCGGTGGCGATGTTTCCGGCGACGATGTCGACCTTGTCGCCGAAGCCGCGTTTGTAGCGCTTCACCGCTTCCATCACGTTCTGGCTGTGCCCGTGGGCGGTGTCGACCACCAGCACGTCGACCCCGGCCTCGACCAGCAGGCTCACCCGCTCGTCGTCGTTCACGCCCACGGCGGCGCCGACCCGGAGGCGTCCCCGCGAGTCGCGCGCGGCCAGCGGATAACGGTCGAAATTATTGATGTCCCGCATGGTGATGAGGCCCTGAAGCCGGTGCTTGCCGTCGACCAGAATCAGCTTTTCGATTTTATTTTTGAACAGGAGTTCCCTGGCCTGTTCGAGAGTGGTGTGGGGCGGGGCGGTGACGAGGTGGTCCTTGGTCATGACTTCGCCGATTTTGATGTCGTCCTTGTACTGGAAGCGGAGGTCGCGGCGGGTGAGGATGCCGACGACGGTGTTGTCGGGGAGGACGATGGGGATGCCGGAGAGTTTGCGGCTGGCGATGATCTCGTTCGCCACCGACACCTGATCCTCCGGGTTCAATTTCACCGGATCGGAAATGATGCCGTTGGCGGAGCGCTTCACCTCCTCGACTTCCTTCGCCTGCAGGAGGGGGGGGAGGTTTTTATGGATAATTCCGATCCCCCCTTGTTCAGCCAGGGCGATGGCGAGGCGGCCTTCGGTGACGGTGTCCATGGCGGCGGAGGCGATGGGGATGTGAAGCCGGATGTTCCGGGAAAAAACGCTGTCGGTATTCACTTCGGAAGGAACGATGTCGCTTTTCTGCGGGGTCATGAGCACGTCGTCGAAAGTGATTCCTTCGTCAAGGATGATATCCGCCATTTTTACCTCCAGATAGTCGGTCAAAGACTGTAAAACCTTAAGTGAATCGTCATGGCAAAAGTTCAGTAATTACCTCTACAACCTTTTGATCGCGCGACTGTTGTGGAGGCGCCTCCCACAACAGTCGCGTAGTAGGATTACATCCAATTACCCCGGTGACGTCAAGCGCCGACCCGCAATTGCGGTTGACAAGGGGGCTCTGCGCCTTGAGAATGGTTCTCGCGGATTTCCGCGCCCGGCGCCTCCGCTTACTTATTCTGTCGTTTTCATCGTAAAGGCTTCCGACATGCCCACCGCCATCAAGGTCGACACCCATACCCACACCGTCATTTCCGGTCACGCCTGGAGCACCCTCCGGGAAAACGCCGCCGCCGCCAAGCGCCACGGCCTGGACGCCATGTGCCTGACCGAACACGGCCACGCCATGCCCGGCTCCGGCCCCTTTTTCCTGGTTCCCGCCCAGCGCATGCTGCCGGCGGAACTGGAGGGGATCCGGGTCTTCTACGGGGTCGAGGCGAACATCGTCGGGATGGACGGGACGCTCGACATCGAAGACCGCATGCTCTTCAGCAGCGAATGGAACATCGCCAGCATCCACGACGTCTGCATCACCCCGGGAAACGTCGACGAAAACACCGAAGCCTACCTGAAGGCGCTCCGCCACCCGGCCGTCGACATGCTCGGCCACATCGACGACTTGAAAACGCCGAACCATTTCGAAACGGTGGTGAAGGCGGCGGCGGCGGCCGGCCGGATAATCGAGATAAACAACAATTCGCTCCTGATCCGCAAGGGCAGCCGGGAACGGGTGGAGGAAATCGTCGGCCTGTGCCGCAGGCACGACGCGCGGGTGGCTGTCTCCTCGGACGCGCATTTCGACGAAATGGTGGGTTCGGTCAAGCCGGCCCTGGATCTCCTCGACCTGCTGAATTTTCCCGAGGAGCTGATCGTCAACCGCACGCTCACCGCGTTCGAAAAATATTTGTCGGAGAGGAAGAGCCGCCTCGACACGGCCCGCCCCTCCTTCCTCGGCGACCGGCGTTCGGTGCGGCGCATGGCGAAGGATATGCAGAAAGCGGGGGTTTAGGCATGTCCTTTCTGCAAATCGAAGGCAAGACCTACCTGGTGGTCGGGGTGGCGAACCGGAAAAGCGTCGCCTGGCACATCGCCGACGGCCTGCGCAAGGAAGGCGCGAAGCTGGTTCTGGCGGTGAAGGACAGGGCGGCGGCCGGGACGGTGGCGAAGCTTTTTCCCGACGTGGACATATTCCCCTGCGACGTCACCCGCGAGGACGAGATCCTTCGGCTGGGGGAGATGGTCGCGGCGCGGCACCGGCAGTTGGACGGCCTGGTCCACTCCATCGCTTTCGCCAATTACAGCCGCGGCCTCCGGCCGTTCCACGAAACGGTCCGGACGGATTTCCTGCAGGCGGTGGACATAAGCATGTTCAGCCTGCTGGCCCTTTCCGACGCCTGCAAAAACCTCTTCGCTAGGGACGCCTCGGTGGTGACCATTTCCATATCCCACACCAATATGGCGGCGGAAAGCTACGGCTACATGGCTCCGGTGAAGGCGGCGTTGGATTCTTCCGTCGCCTTTCTCGCCAAAAGCTTCGCCGCCTTTTCGGAAGTCCGCTTCAACGCGATCAACGCCGGCCTCTTGAAAACCTCCGCCTCGGCCGGCATCCCCGGTTACCTGGAAAATTACCTCTTCGCCGAGAAAGCGACCCTCCGCCACCGCGCCTTGGAAACGGGGGAGGTGGCGAACCTGGCCCTGTTTTTATTGAGCCCCCGATCCAGCGGCATCAATGCCCAGCGCCACGTCATCGACGCCGGCATGAGCGTGAACTTTTTCGACCGGGATCTGGTCAAGGCTGCCGTGCGGGTGGAGTAATCCTGAGCCCATGCTTGCCCGCCGCCCCATGCTTTGCCTCGCCCTCGCCCTGATGGCCGGCGTCATTACCTTACGCTTCCAACCGGGTTGCGCCGCCTACCTCGCTTACGGCTGGGCCTTCCTGGCCGTCGCCGCCCTTGGCTTCGCCCTGCATCCCAAAGCGGATTCCAGCCCGCCGGCCGACGCGGTCCCGGCGGCCTACCGCCCCCACATCGTTCCCGAAGCGGGATTTTTCGCCCGGCGCGGCCTGAACCGTTTCATCATCGTGGCCTGCCTCGCCGCCTTTCTCTTCGGCGCCTACCGGCAAACCGTCTGGCAGCGGCAAATGGACCCCGGACAAATGCCCGCCCGGTCCTGGTTCGACGCCACCCTCATCGCCAGCGAACCGGCGCGGATTCACTCCGGCGAGTCGGGGCGCTGGGACGCCACCGCCCGGATCCTCGAAGTGGACGGCGCACCTTTCCCGAAGCAAACGCCGGTCCGCCTCTTCGGTCCCGACGGCCGGTTTTTTCGCCGCGGCGATTTTGTCCGCGGCCGGGTTCGCCTGGACCGCTTGAACGTCCTCCCTTACCCCGGCGCCTTCGAGCCCCGGGTACTCCTGGAAAGATACGGTCTCGTCGCCTCACTTAGCCTGGTGACGCCCCGCGCCGGCAAAACCGGCCCGGAAAACCCCGGCGCGGAAGCGGCAGTCGAGATGGACCGCGCCGAAGCTTACCAGGTGGAACCGGTCGCCAGTCCGCCCCTGCCGACCCGACTGCTCCGCTGCACCGACGCCATCCGCTCCCGCGCCATCGAGCTGACCCTGAGGTATGGCGGCAGTTCCGGACCGGTCCTGGCCACCATGCTTTACGGCTACCGGAAGGATATGGACCGGGAGCTGCAGGGGGCGTTCCGCCGGGTCGGGATTGGCCATGTCCTGGCGATATCCGGGCTGCACGTCGGGTTGGTGGTCGGGCTGCTGTGGTGGCTGAGCGGTTGGGTCGGGTGTACTTTGCGGGCGCGGGCGCTGGCCTGCCTGACCTTGGCGCTGTTTTACCTGTTGTTGACCGGCATGCAGGTCGCGGCGACCCGCGCCACCCTGATGGCGGTCATTCACCTCGGCGGCATCGCCTGCGGCCGGAAGTCCGACATGCTGAATTCGCTCGGCGCGGCGGCGTTCCTGATCACCGCCGTGAATCCCCAGTCGCCCCTCGACGTCAGTTTCCAGCTTTCCTTCACCGCCGTGGTGTTCATCTTCGCCGCCATGTACCGCCTGCCCGGCGCTTCACCCCTACGATCGAGCGAGGACCGCTCCGATTATTACGCAGCGGTCGGGAACAGCCGCCCCTACTGGCTGCGCAGATTGCTTGGCGAAGCGGATTCCCTGGCCCGGCTGAGCGTGGCGACCTGGCTGGGGCTGCTGCCGATTATCGCCGTGGTTTTTAATCAGGTTAACCCGATGGGATTACCCATAAACATGCTGGTAATCCCGGGGATGGCGGCGGTTCTGGCCGCCGGCCTCCTGCTCCCGTGGCTCGGCTGGCTGCCGGGCATGGGCTGGCTGCTCGCGGCGCCCTGCCGGGCGCTGGAGGAACTGGCGTTATGGTCGGACCGCCTTCCCTATTCGTCTTTTCCCGTGCACGCGCCGCGTCCGCTCTGGGTGGCGCTGTTTTATCTTTTCGTTTGCCTGTTTCTGGTCAGGGGGCTGATTGGCCGGGGGAAGCGCCGGAAGCGCCGCTGGTGGACCGGGGCGGCGGTCGGCGGCGGGCTGGCCGCCTTGTTCGCGATGGGGGTGGAAATGCGCGCGGCGGCGCCGGCGCCGCCGACCGGGCGGGTGGCGGTCCTGCCTGGCGCGGGAATGGGAACGCTGGTGGCGGAGGCTCCGGACGGTTCCATGGCCGTCATCGGGGAGGTGCGCCGGGGCGGCATCGGCGAGGCGGGCTGGCTGCATTATTTGCACCGCTCGGGGCGGATTGGCCTGGTGGCGTTGGCCGAGTCCCGCGACCTGGCCGATCGCGGGGAAGGGGAAACGGTAAACGCTCTGGCGGCGGATTTGGCCTATCACTATCCCTTGGCTTCGGCGACCCTGATTCCCGCCAGCGCCGGCCGGCCGGACGAAACGGTAGAATGGCGGGCGGTGCCGCAGGCGGAAGGGGTGCGCTTCGCCTACGGCCGCGACGCCGAAGGCAAGGTGTCCTGGTTGGCGGCGCGGGCGGGGTCGGCGTCGGCGGCGCTGGCGCGCGGGGCGGGCTGGGAGGACCTGGGGAAAACGCTGGCGCGGGACGGCGGGACGGGAAATATCGACCTGCTGGCTTTGCGGGCATCGGGGCGAAATCCCGGCCGGAGAAGGCCGGAGGAGGGTTGGCCAATCCGCCGGGTGGCGGTGAGCGGATTCGCCGGGAGGAATTATCCGTCCGGCTGGTTCGACCGGACGCGTTACGGAGTGCTGGCGGAGACGGACGGACTGCGGGTTTTCGACGGGACGAAGTGGGTCAGGCTGGATTACGTTTCCAAGAGGTAACTGGACTTTTGCAAAATCACCATTCAAACCGCCGAATGGCGATTTTGTAAATTCAAAAACCCTTGAATTTCGGGCAAAAACGATTTTTGCATAGTGGCGATTGGCGGTTAAATCGCCACTATGCAAAAGTTCAGTTAATACTTAAACCGCCGGCAATTAAACGTCACGCCCCCCGAATCACTCACCTCTTCGGTATACACGGCATGCCCACCCCTTGACTGTTCCTCTCCCCGCCTACATAATGGGTACGAGGGGTTTCAAAGGCGCCGGATAAACCCGTTATACCGAGCGCATTCCGGTATATCAGCGGCGTCCGAGCCATGGAGAACTAATGCCCGCACCAAGCTTCAACGGCCGAATCCCGGCGATTCCGGCCGTTCTTTTGTGGATATGCTTCGCGCTTCTCTCACCCACCTCCCAGGCCCGGGACGCCGACGGTAAAATCGTCATCGTCGCCAGCCTTTTCCCGCAATACGACTTCTGCAAGCAAATCGGCGGCGACGCCGTTCGCGTCCGCCTGCTGCTGCCGCCCGGGGTCGAAAGCCATTCCTACGAGCCGACCCCGTCGGATCTGGTCGACATCGCCCGCGCCGACCTCTTTGTCTTCACCGGACCGGCGATGGAACCGTGGGCCAGCCGCCTGGCCTCCGCCATCGAAAAGGACAGCTCGGTGCTTATTGTCGACGCGGCGCAGGGGATTGCCCTCGCGCGCGTCGGCGAAGGGGACGACGACGCGGTCCGCGTCGCGGACAGCCTCGGCAGGGCGGTCAGTGAACATGGTGAAGGGCCAGCCGGAAATACGGCCCTAAATCCCCCCGCGGCAGATCCTGCCGACGGCAATCACGCCGGGGAACTGCATGCTCACGCCGCCGAACCGCTCCATCTGGACGAATATGACCATGACCACGGCGGCCTCGACCCGCACATTTGGCTCGACCCCACTCTCGCGGCGGCCATGGTCGGGAACATTTCCCTCGCCCTGGAACGCGTCGATCCCGAACATGCCGGACAGTACCGGAGCGCGGCGGAAAAATACCGGAACGAGCTGCTTCACCTCGACCGGGAGTTTGCCGAAATCGTCGCGGCTTCGCCCCGCCGGGAACTGGTTTTCGGGGAACGTTTCGCCTTCGGCTACTTTTTCCGACGTTACGGTCTCATCGAAATCGGGCCCTACAAATCCTGCGCCCCCGGGTCGGAACCAGGTTTGCAGTCGGTCATCGCGGTAGTCAAGGAGATCAAGGAAAAGCGCATCCGCTGCATTTACCGAGAAACGCTTGCCGCAAGCCGCATCGCGGAAATACTCCGCGAGGAAACGGGGGCGGAAATCCTCACCGTCGACAGCCTGCATAACCCCTCAGTAGAGCAGCGCGCCGCCGGCATTACCTACCTCGCCGGCATGGAAGGAAATATGCGCTCGTTCGCGCTGGGCCTCCGGAACGGCTCCGGACAGGAAAACGGCGCCGGCAAGCGGGACCGTGCCGGAGCGGAAAAATGAACCCGATGGAAAACCTCAGCGCTAAACAGCCGGCCGCCGGCGTAACTCCCGTCGCCTCCCCCGCCGCCACCGCTTCCGCCGCTTCCGCTTCGGCGCGTCTCTTGCCGGAAGTCGTCCTGCAGGCCGGGCGTTTGGCCTTGGGTTACGGTTTAAAGATGGTGGTGCAGGACGTTTCCTTCGGCGTCCGTGAAGGCGAGTATGTCTGTCTCATCGGCCGGAACGGAAGCGGCAAGAGCACGCTCTTAAAGGGAATTCTCGGGCTGTTGCCGACGCGGAGCGGCACGGTCGACCTGCCTTACGGTCTCGCCTCTACCGCGTTCCTGCCGCAAAACCAGGAGTCGGACGGCGACTTTCCCGCAACCGTTTGGGAAGTGGCCCTGTCGGGGAGCCGCCGCAGCGGTCGCTTCGGGTTTTACTCCCGGGACGACAAGGCGGCGGCCCTCCGGAATCTCGAACTCCTGGGCATAGCCGATCTCCGCCGGCGGCGCATTTCCGATCTGTCCGGCGGACAGCGCCAGCGCGCCTTTTTGGCCCGCTGCCTTTGCGGCCGGCCCCGCCTGCTCCTCCTGGACGAACCTTACACCGGCCTCGATTACCAGGCGGCGGAGGGGCTGTCGGCGCTCCTGGCCGATTTGTCCGCCCGACACCGTATCGCCATTCTCATGAGTTCGCACGATCTCGGCGCGGTCCAGGCCAATGCCAGCCGGGTCCTGGTCCTGGACGGAACGCTCCTTTTCGACGGTGACGTCCGGGAATGGCTGGCCACCTTCCATAAGACTCCCCTTGCCGCGAGGAGCCAGGCATGCACGCTTTGACCGAGGCGCTTTCCTACGCGTTTGTACAACGGGCGGTGCTGGTCGGCCTGATGGTGTCGGTGTCGGCGGCACTTCTCGGGGTGGTCCTGGTATTGAAGCATTATTCCCTGATCGGCCACGGGCTGTCGGAGGTTGGCTTCGCCTCCCTGACGATTGCCCTGGTGCTCGGCTTGCCGCCGCTCCTGTTTTCCGGGCCGGTGGTGGTGCTTGCCGCCGTGGTAATCATGTTCGTGTCGCAGCGTTACGGCGCGCAGGGGGATGTGGCCATAGGCGTGGGGTCGACGGGCGCCTTGGCGTTGGGGGTAATCGTCGCGGCGGCCGGGCCGGGCATAAACGTCGACGTGCAGAATTACATCTTCGGCTCGATACTTTCGGTGACCCGGGAGGACGTCTGGCTGGCGTTCGCGGTTTTCTTGTTGGTGGCCGGGGTGTTCCCATTGTTCCATAACCGGCTGTTCCTGGTTTTCTACGACGAGAATTTCGCCCGCTCCGCCGGGGTGAAGGTGTCCTTCTACCAATTTTTGATTTCGCTTTTGACCGCCCTGACGGTGGTGGTCGGCATGCGCATGGTGGGGACGTTGCTTATTTCCGGCCTGATAATTTTCCCGGCCGTGACCGCCCGGCGTTTGGCGTGGAGTTACGCGTCGATGGTGGTGTTGGCCGCCGTGGTCGGGGTGATTGGTTGCGTGGTGGGGATGGGGTTGTCGTTGGCGACGGATTGGCCGGCGGGGGCGAGCATTGTGGCGGTGAATATTATGCTTTGTGTGTTGGCGTTTTTGAAGAGGCGGGGGTGACCGTGCCATCGGAAATCCAGAAACGGTCAACCCTCGCCCCTACTGCCCTTCATCCTATTTTTTCCGTGGTGTCTTACCTGCCGCCTTACCGGTCGTTAGCTTCTTTCGCTTCGTCTCAAGCTGTTTGGCGCTCACTCTCGGCGTAGGCAAATGCTCCGGCATGGTACCGCCGATTTCCTTGATGGTCTGCCTGACTTTGGCGCCGACGGCGCGGTGGGCCTGGTTGGCTTGGTCCCTACCGGTAATGCCTTCGCGGCGGATTTTACTGGCGGCCTGGGTGGCGCGGAAGGCGTTGGCGGCAAGTTCTTCGCTTCCCATGTGGTCAAGGATATTTTGCGACTTTTTTAAGCCTTTCCGACGGTGAATATCCTGCATCGACAACCCGCCGTACAAACCCTGGTAACCGTGATTCTGGAAAATGGCATAGTCGAGGGGTTGAATGACGCCGGCCTTTTTCGCGGCTGAGGCCAGATTTTTATTGTGCTCTTTCATGTCGGCGCGGAGATTCAAGCGCAAATCGTCTTCCAGGCTCATGCCTGCATCGGCGAGTTCTTGGCGCCGGGTCTGGACGGCAAAATAGGTCTGGCCCACGGCGACAACAGGTTTGGAGGGGTCGGCGTTTTGGACAATCAGGTAACAGGCGTAGCGGGATAGGTAGATGTCGTTGACAGCACGCGCGCCTCCTTTACCAATCTCGATCATTTTGCTGACGTCAGCAAAATGATCTTCAATGCGCTGGCCACTGTTGAAACAGGCCTCTTTCGCCTTGGCGACGACAGCCTCAAAGTTGCGGTACTGGACGTACCCAAGTACGCCGGCAAGGTCGCGTGACGACCAATACTCAGTGCCGGCGTCATTGACACGGCGGATTTTTTCAAAGGCGGAGATGTGGTCCGGTTCGGCGGGCAGAAGATCCTTCGGCATGCTCGTTCCTTTCAAAAAAGTTGCATATCACTACCAGGCAGGAATTCCAAAAAGTCCACATTGCCGGCCGTTACGAAAAGATATGCCGGTCATGGAAATCCAGAAACATAGGGTAGTCATGGTAGCGCTCATTTTGTAGCTTTCTCCGGGCGCATCTCAACTTTGTTACGTCAATCCGCATCCTGTTACGCCTGACTCCTCTACACTCGTCATTCCGTTTGAGTAATATCGAAAAAAAAATCGAAATTTTATATTGCCCTGCCTGAACGCCGCTATAACCCATAATCAGAAGTAGTGCTCTGCGCAGAGCCAGCGGTTGCGGTGCCCGAATGGAAATCCCGGTCATGCTGGGTCCAGAGGGAATTTCTTAAGGCGTGCCAGTGCGATTTAACGGGTCGCGGAGGAGAAGAAG
>JAVBQR010000130.1:0-20887 GCA_031548865.1 Planctomycetota bacterium | reverse complement strand
CATCGTCTACGGCATTTTCGGACTGGGGTTTTTCGTTTACGGCTGCGGCGGGCTTCTCGACGAGCTGCTGTTTCCGGAACGGGTCGCCGCCGGGATAAACACCTTCGGCGGCGGCGGGATTCTCTGGTCCAGCCTGACCCTGGGGTTATTGACCCTCCCGGTGGTGATAGTCGCGACCGAGGAGGCTTTGGCGACGGTTCCCTCGGAGGTGCGGCAGGGTTCCCTCGCCCTGGGCGCGACGAAATTCCAGACCTTGTGCCGGGTGGTGTTGCCGATGGCGAGCCCGGGGATTCTCACCGGATTCATTCTCGCGATGGCGCGGGCGGCGGGCGAAGTGGCGCCCTTGATGCTGACCGGGGTGGTGAAGTCGGCGCCGAGTCTCGCGCTGGACGGACAGTGGCCTTATCTACATCTGGAACGCAAATTCATGCACCTGGGTTTTCACATTTACGACATGGCCTTCCAGTCGCCGAACGTCGAGGTGACGTTACCGCTCGTGTATTTGACGGCGCTGGTCCTCCTGGGCCTGGTGTTTATCCTGAACATTTCGGCAATCTGGCTGCGCAAGCGCATGCGCGACCGTTATGCCCTGCGAGGATTCTAGTATGCGGATGGCCATGAACGAGGCGGCGAAGCTCAACCCGGTGGTGACCGATGCGGCGACCATCGTGGAGGCGATGGAGATGAACTTCTATTATGGCGAAAAACAGGCTCTTTTCGACATCGGCCTGCGGATAGGGCGGGGCCTGTCCACCGCCCTGATCGGGCCTTCCGGTTGCGGCAAATCGACCTTTCTCCGCTGCCTGAACCGGATGAACGATCTGGTGGAAGGGGCGCGGATCACCGGTAAATTGACCCTGGACGGCGAGGACCTGAACTCTCCGGCCCTGGACGTGATTCTCCTCCGCCGGCGGGTCGGGATGGTTTTCCAGAAGCCGAATCCGTTCCCGAAAAGCATTTTCGAAAACGTCGTCTACGGCCTGCGGATCGCCGGGGTGAAGAACCGCGAGGAACTCGCCGCCGCCTGCGAGAACAGCCTGCGCCGGGCCGCCTTGTGGGACGAGGTGAAGGATCGCCTGAAGGAGTCGGCCCTGGGCCTTTCCGGCGGGCAGCACCAGCGGCTCTGCATCGCCCGGGCGATAGCGGTAAAGCCGGAGATTATCCTCATGGACGAGCCCTGTTCCGCCCTGGACCCGCGTTCGACCGCGAAAATCGAGGAACTCATCACCGAACTGAAGGGCGACTACAGCATCGTCATCGTCACCCATAACATGCAGCAGGCGGCGCGGGTGTCGGACCGGACGGCCTTTTTTTACGAGGGAAAGCTCATGGAGGAGGGTGAGACCCGGGTGCTTTTCACTTCTCCGCGACGGAAGGAAACGGAAGATTATTTGACCGGGAGGTTTGGCTGATGTCAATACATCTGCACAGGGAAATGGAGCGGCTCAACCGGCTGGCCTTGGAAATGAGCGCGCACGTCGAGCAAAACGTCAGGGACGCCGGCCGGGCGTTTCTCGAGCGGGACGGCGAGTTGGCGCGGAAAGTGATTGACGCGGACCGCTACGTCGACCAAATGGAAATCGAATTGTCGGAGAGCTGCCTGAAGACCCTGGCGTTGTATCAGCCGGTGGCGGGGGATCTGCGCTTCATCTTCTCCCTGGCGAAAATTTCCGGAATTCTGGAACGCATGGGCGACCTCGCCGAGAACCTGGCCCGGAAGGGCCGAACGCTTGCCCGCGCCGAGGCGGTGGCGATACCGGGGGAACTGGCGGAAATGCTCGACCTCACCCGCCGCATGCTGAAGGACGCCATGGACAGCCTCATCGACTCCGATGCCGTGAAGGCGAAGGCGGTCATTGCTTCCGACGAGGAGGTGAACGCCAGGAAACGCCTGGTCAGAAAAGCGGCCGAGGAGGCGATTATGGAGAATCCGCTTACCTGTCCGCAATGGCTGACGGTGGTGGCGGCGTCGCGAAACATCGAGCGGATGGCGGACATGACCGCGAACATTTCGGCGGAGGTGGTTTATTCCGTGGAGGGCAGGATGATTCGCCACGGCTTCCATCGGGAATCGGCGCGCCTGGAGCAGTCGCATGAAGAAGGATGAAATCACCATCCTGGTGATCGAGGACGAAGCCGACATCCGTACCCTCCTGACCTTCCAGTTGGCGAAGGAGGGTTACCGGACCCTCGAGGCGGGGGACGGCGAAACGGGCCTCCGCCTCCTCAAGGAGCAATTGCCGCAGCTCCTGGTTTTGGATTTGCTGCTACCCGGGATGGACGGCATGGCGGTATGCCGCAAGGCGCGGGCGAACCCGGACACGCGCCGGACGCTCATCCTCATGCTTACGGCACGCGGCCAGGACGAGGACATGGTGTCGGGCCTCGAGGCCGGCGCGGACGACTATGTGGCGAAGCCGTTTTCGAACCAGGTGCTGTTGGCCAGGGTGCGGTCCCTGCTGCGGCGGGGCATGCTCCTGGAGGAGACGGAACGGGAAACGGTGGAGCTGACGGTGGCGGGAATCACCCTCAGGCCGGAAACGCGCGAGGTGCTGGTCGAGGGCGGGAGAGTGGAGTTGACGGCGGGCGAATTCAAGATGCTCAGGGTGATGATGCGCCGGCCCGGGGTGGTTTTCGAACGCGGCCAGCTTCTGGATTTGGTGCGGGGAAGCCTGCACGCGGTGACGGAACGGGCGGTGGACGTGCAGGTGGCGGGCCTCCGCCGCAAGCTCGGGGCGGCGGGCGCCCGCATCGAGACGGTGCGCGGCGCCGGCTACCGCATTACGAACGAGGGGTAGACGATGGGCGGATTCAGGCTGTATGGATTGTTGTTGGCTGCGGTGTTGGCCTGCGGCGCGGCGGCGATGCTGCCGATGGCCTTGACAGGCGCGGAAGCCCTTCGCTCCTCGTACCGCGAGTACGCGGTAAAGGACATGACCGCGAACGTGAACTTGACCTCCCTCCTTATTTCCACTTGGGAAGAAAACCGCGAGACGCCGCGCCGGGAAGTGAATACGCCGCGGAGGATGGAAGCGGAGGAGGCAGGGCTGCGCGATTTGGTGACCCGGGCCGGCGCCGGCAGCCTGACCCGCTACACCGTGGTCGACAAGGATGGCGTGGTGCTGGCGGACTCGAACGAAAGCGCGGACCGGATGGAAAACCACGGCAACCGTCCGGAAATCCGCCAGGCCCTGGCCGGCGCCACCGGCGTGGACATCCGGCGAAGCCCCACCTTCGGGACGGACTGGATCTACGTGGCGGTGCCGCTCGCCGGGGACCGGGTGCTCCGGGCTTCGGCGGCGCTGGACGAAGTGGACATGGGTTTGGCCGAGTGGTGGCGGCGGGTGCTTCTCGGGGTCGGGGTGTCCTTGGTTTTGTTGACCCTCCTGGCCTATGCGGCGGCGCGGCTGCTCTCGGGTCCGCTGGAACGCGCGGCCGAGGTGGCGCGTTGTTACGCCGAGGGCGATTTCAGCCTGCGTCCGCCGGCGCGGGGTTCGGTGGAAATGCACGGCTTGTCCGCGAGTTTGGGAAAGATGGCTTCGCAACTGGACGAGAGGTTCAAACTGATTCAACGCCAGAAGGAGGAGATGGGCGCGGTTTTCGAGAACATGGCGGAAGGGGTATTGGCGGTCGATTTGGACTCCAGGGTCATGCTCAATAACGGCGCGGCGGAGCGGATGTTGGCGTTGCCGTCGCAGTCCCGCGGACAGGCGATCGAGAAGGCGGCAAGGCATCCGGAACTGTTGCGGCTGATACGGGAGGCGGCGAACCGCGGCGAGCCGGTTACCGGGGAGATTCGCCTGGTGTCGGGGGACCGGGGGGAAATGCGGGCCGAGGTCCACGCGGTGGCGATGCGGGACGCGGCGGGGAAACCCGCGGGGGTTTTGGCGGTGCTGCGGGACGTGACCCGGGTGCGGGAGCTGGAGGCGGTGCGCCGCGATTTCATCGCGAACGTTTCCCACGAATTGCGGACGCCGGTGACGACGATCCAAAGCAGCCTGGAAACGTTGCAGGACGAAGGAGCTTGCCGGGGCGAGCACGAGCGTTTTCTCCAGATGGCCATGCGCAACACCCAGCGCCTGGGCGGGATTATCGGCAATCTGCTATTGCTGGCCGGGATGGAAAGCGGCGCCGGGAAAACGGCGGCGAAGAGCGTGGCGGCGCCGCTCCGGCCGCTTCTCGAAGAGGCGGCGGGACTTTCCGCCGAGGTGGCGGCGGAGCGGCGGGCAGAGATTCGGGTGGCGTGCCCGGACGGCCTGGAGGCGTTCATGAATCCGCCGCTGGTGGTGCAGGCGCTGGCGAATTTGCTCGACAACGCAATCAAGTACGGACCCGAGGGCGGGGTGATATCGTTGTCCGGCGAGGAAGCCGGAAACGAGGTGGCGATCCTGGTGGCAGACCAGGGACCAGGCATAGCGCCCCGCTTCCAATCGCGGATTTTCGAGCGTTTTTACCGGGCGGAAGGGCGGTCCCGGCTGAAGGAAGGTTCGGGCCTCGGCCTGGCCTTGGTGAAGCACATCGCCTTGTCGCAGGGCGGAAGGGTGACCCTGGACAGCGAGGTCGGGCGGGGAAGCGTGTTCAAGCTGTTCCTGCCCCGGGTTCCGCCGACCTGAGGACCGGCACTTTTACTCCGGTTTTTGTGGACTGCATGTTGTCTAACCGTACCTTTCCTGCTATGATATCGGTTCGATCAAGGACAACCAGCCCGCCACTATACGGAGACCTCCATGTCCACCCCAAACCCCGAAGCGCTCGTCATCGGACTCATCTGCCTGGACATCATTCCCGGCTTTACACCCGGCGCCAACCGCTCCGAGGACATCTTCACCCCCGGCAAGCTGATTGACGTCGGCAACGCCGTCTGCTGCACCGGCGGCGCCGCCTCGAACACCGGGCTCGCCCTGCACCGCCTCGGCTTCAAGGTCGGCATCGGCGGCAAAATCGGCGACGATTTCTTCGGCAAAGTCGTCCTGGAGCTCCTCGAACGCGAAGGCAAGCACCTCGCCGACAGCATGATCCTCAGCCCCGGCGACGCGACCTCCTATTCCATCATCATCAATCCGCCCGGCCGCGACCGCCTCATCTTCCATTGCCCCGGCGCCAACCACACCCTCACCGCCGGCGACGTTCCCGCCAACCTCCCTCCGGCGCGGCTCATGCACTTCGGCTACCCGCCCCTGATGCGCAACTTCTACCTGAACGACGGCGCCGAATTGGAAAAACTTTTCCGCCGCGCCCGTGCCGCCGGCATGACCACTTCCCTCGACATGGCGCGGGCCGACGAAAGCCCCTCCGCCAAGGTGGACTGGGTGGCGTACCTGCGCCGGGTCCTCCCCTGGGTCGACGTTTTCCTCCCTTCCATCGACGAGCTCCTGTTCATGATCCGGCCGGAACTTTTCGAGGCGGCGAACCTGCGCGCCGGCGGGGGAAACCTCGCCGCCTGCCTGGACGCCGCGACCTTGGCGGAAATCGCCGACTCCCTGCTGGCGCAGGGGCCGGCGCTGGTTGGATTCAAAATGGGGGATCAGGGCTTTTACCTGAAAGCCACCCGCGACGCCGACCGCCTGCGCGAAATGGGCGGCGTGCAACCCCGGGACATAGAAGCCTGGCGCGGCGCGGAAATAATCGCGCCCTGCCGCCAAGTCGAGGTGGCGGGAACCCTGGGGGCGGGCGACTGCACCATCGCCGGTTTCCTGGGAGCGCTCCTGAAGGGCCTGGGGCCGGACGAAGCGGCGACCATGGCGGTGGCGACAGGCGCCGCCTGCGTGGAGGAGCCCGACGCCTACCGGGGCGTATCGGCCTGGCCGGTTCTGGAAAAGCGCTTGGCGGCGGGCTGGAAGACCGGTGTTTGCCGCTTGGCGCCGGATGATTGGGAGGAAACGCCCGGAGGGAACCGTCGGCCGGGCGGGAAGGGGTGTTGACCGCCGGGCACCTCTAAAAATAGCTGTTTTGCCCGCAGACGAGGAAGGGCGTAGTGGCAGCGTTTTGTAACACGCGGTGGTGGTTCGTGTTACAAAACGCGAGAGCGGAGCCCTGACGAAGTATCCGGGCAAAACAACATTTTTAGAGCTGCCCTGCCGAAGGTAGGCAAAATGGCGATTGAACCGTCAATCGCCATTTCGCCTGAATAGTTTTCGCCGGTGGTTCAGGGGTTTTTCTTCTGCGCCCCTCCTTGCGGAGCGTCCGCGATCAGCGGATCGAGCTCCTCCGCGAACTCGCCGACTTGGCTCACGCCCACCAGCTTGATAATCCCCTTGCCGTCCTTGAACACAATCGAGGTCGGGACCTCTCCCACCTCATACTTGGTCGCGGTGTAGTCCTCGGTGTCGACGTCCATTTTGTGCACCTTGACCTTCCCCGCGTACTTCTTCGCCACCTGTTCGATAATCGGTCCCTGCACGCGGCAGGGGCCGCACCAGGTCGCCCAGAAATACACCACGTGCACCCCGGACGCTATAGCCTTCTGGAACTCCTCGTCGGTGAGGGGCGTAACTTCCGCCCCCTTCGCGGCGGCGGCTTTGCCTTGGCCAGGTTTGGCCGGGGCCGGTTTTTTATTGCCGGCTTTTTCTCCGGCCAATGCCGGAGCGGCCAGGACCAGCACCGCCATCACCAGTAATAAACACGCAACAACGCCGCGCGTCGACTTTGTAGACATGCATGCATCCCTTCTGTCATTATATTGGCGCTTCAAAAACAGTTATGCCGCTTCCCATCACCGCAAACCAATTGAAGTATCCCTTTAGCCCGGTGCGTTTCAAGATTGAATCCGACTTTAGAACGGGAAATCCTGCAGTCCCCCTTCGCCCTTTTCCCCTTCCGTCCGGGGCTCGCCCGCTTGCCGGCCCGCGTCGTGTCCGTTCGAACGCACCCCTGTCGACCGTTCATGCCGCCGCAGTCCTTCGATAACAAACGCCCGCGGCTCGGCCGGGCAAACGTGGTAGCAGGCCCCGCAGCCGATGCAGTATTCCGGTGCGAATTCGGGTTCGGTCGGCAGCCCTTCCCCCACTTCCCGCATCCGCACCGCGTGGGTCGGGCATACTTCGGCGCAAGCTCCGCAGGAATTGCGTTTGGTCAGCACCACGCACCGGTCCAGGACCAATTTCGTTTCGGCCAAACGGGTGCGCTTCTTTTCCTCCACTTCGAGCGGCTGCAAAACGTCGGCCGGGCACGACCTGGTGCAGTCGGCGCATTCGTACTGGCAGTAGCCGCGGTCGTAATCCAGGACCGGCCGGAGATCGGGCCGGCTTATTTGGATAATCCCGACCGGGCAAGCCAACACACAGGCCTGGCAGGTAAGGCAGCGGGCCGCGTGGCCGAGGGTCCCGCCGGAACCGGGCGGGACGACGGGCGGCGCTTTCTCCGCCGCCAGGCCGCTAATATCGCCGACCGGGCGCGCCAGCGCGAAAAGTCCCGCCGCTGTAGCGGCGAGGGAAGTTTGCAGAAAATTGCGGCGTTCCGGCGAATTTTCCGGTTTCTTCAAACTGTAGCGGATCGCCTGGACCGGGCAGGCGGCGGCGCAGTCGAGGCAAAGGATGCAGCGGGCGGGATCGAGGGTCTTGTTTTTCGCGTCGGCGGTGCGGACCGGGCAGATTTTTTCGCAGCTGCCGCAGGAAACGCATTTCCCCGCATCGAGACGCAGGCCGCGCTTGCCGCCGAGCGCGGCGGCGGTTCCCAGCAGCGCCCCGATCGGGCAGGCGCGATCGCAGAACCAGCGGCCAATAAACAGCGGGACCACCACCAGGAGCAGGGCTCCGAGAAGCAGGAGGGCGTAAACCGCCAGGGTGGCCGCGTCCGGCGGCGGCACAGGTCCGGTAAGGACCGGCGGCGGGGCGGGATTGAGCGCGGTGAGGAGCCTCCCGAAAAGGCCGAGTGGATCGAGGAAATTTGCGAAGAGCATGAACCCGGCGCCGGTGAGGAGGGCGAGCCCAAGCAGGAGGATTGCTTTGGGCGCCGGAGGTTTATAACTCAGGCGGCTGAACCCCAAAAAAACGCCGAGGCGGTGGAAGAGTTCCTGGGCGAGTCCGGCGGGGCAAAGCAGCGAACAGTAGACACGTCCCAGGAAAGCGGTGATGCCGAGGAACAGGAGGGCGATAAGGAGGCGGGGGCCGAAGTGGGAGAGGTGGGAACTAAGCTGGCTGCTCAGGGTGTGGGCGCGAAAGTGGAAGAACTGGTTCGGCAGTAGATAAATAATGCTGAAGAAGGCGAGGGAGAGGGCGGCCAGGATGAGGCGCGTTCGGCGGGACGGCATGGGGCTCTCCAGGAATGTTTGCGGTATTCCCACGAAAGGGCGAACGCGGCGGCGACTGTCCAGGCGACGGGGAACGGAACGGGTTTACCGAGCGTGTTCCAAAGACACCCAACCAATCGGACTTTTTGCAGAATCACCATTCAAACCGCCGAACGGCGATTTTGTAAAAGCAAAAACCCTGGAAATTCGAGCAAACGCGATTTTTGCCAAGTGGCGATTGGCGGTTCAATCGCCACTTGGCAAAAGTTCAGCTATCCCTCCTGCACCTGCCGCGCATAAGTCTTCCCGTCCATCAGGTGCCCGAAGCCCGCGCCGCCCTCCGGTTCCAGTTCGATGATCCAGCCTCCCTCGTAAGGTTCGCGGTTTACCAGGCCGGGGTCGTCGGCCAGTGCCGCGTTCACCTTCACCACCTTCCCAGGCACCGGACTGTACAGGCTGCTGACCGACTTCACCGATTCGAGCGAACCGAATTCGTCGCCGATCCCCAGCACCTTCCCCACTTCCGGAAGCTCCACAAAAGTTATGTCGCCCAACTGATCCTGGGCGAAGTCGGACACTCCCACCCGGAAAGGGCTCGCCGGGGAAATCCATTCGTGATCCTTGGCGTATTTCAAATTTTCGGGAAAGCGCAGTTCTTCCGGGTCTTTCATATCCGCTCCTTGTTATTCTGGATGTGCAACCGAGTGCGCAAGCTAATTCTACAACGCGACTGTTGTGGGAACCGCCTCCACAACAGTCATGTGATCAAAAGGTTGCATGGTGAACGGGATATAGTGTCGTTTTTCGCCACCATCCCATGGATTACAGATAACTACCCCTCTGCCTCGCCCGCCTGGCCGTACGTTTCCAGCTTGCGGTACAGGGTTTTCAAGCCAATGCCCAAACTCTTCGCGACGCCGCTCTTGTTCCCGCCCAGCCGCGCCAATTCGGACAGGATATAATCCCGCTCGAGGTCGGCCAGGGGCATTCCCGGCCGCATCCCGGCCGCTTCCTCACCGCAACCGGCTTCCCCGGGCGTCGGCGCCACCCCGCCCACCTCTTCGGGAAGGCAGTCCACGCCGATTTCCTTGCCGACACTCCTGACGACCGCCCCCTCGACGGCGTTTTCCAGTTCCCGCACGTTCCCCGGCCACTCGTAACGCCGGAAGGCGGCCAGCGCCTCTTGGTTGAAGGAGCGCGCCATATTGTAGCGCGAGCAGTATTTTTGCCGAAAATGTTCGGCCAGGAGCGGGATATCCTCGGGGCGTTCCCGCAACGCCGGCATGCGGATACGCACCACGTTGATGCGGAAATACAGGTCTTCCCGGAACAAGCCTTCCTCGACCCGTTTCTTCAAGTCCAGGTTGGTCGCGCAAATCAGGCGGATGTCCACCGGCAGCGTTTCCGTCCCCCCCACCCGTTCGAATTCGTGCTCCTGGAGTACGCGGAGGAGCTTCACCTGCGATTCCAAAGGCATCTCGCCAATCTCGTCCAGGAACAGTGTCCCGCCGTCCGCCAGCTCGAAGCGGCCCTTCCTCTGCCGCACCGCCCCGGAAAACGCCCCCTTCTCGTGGCCGAACAATTCCGATTCGACCAGCTCCCGCGACAGCACCGCCACGTTCACCTTCACGAACGCCTCGTTCTTGCGGGTCGACAGCGCCTGCACCGCGTTCGCCGCCATTTCCTTCCCCGTGCCGCTCTCGCCCTGAATCAGCACCGTGACGCTGGTGGCGGCGATTTGCTTGATGAGCTCCTTCACCCTGGTGATCTGCGGCGAATGCCCGACAATCGCGTCCAGGGCGCCGGCGCGGCCGACCCGGCGCTCCAGCTTCGAGAGGTACAGGGCGTTAGTGATGACGATGCGCAGACGGTTCAGGTCGACCGGTTTGGTCAGGTATTCGTACGCCCCCATCCGGGTCGCCTCGACCGCGTTGTCGATGGTGGCGTGGCCGGTGATCATCACCACCGGCGTCTCGGGGTGAAGCTGCTTGAGCCGGCGCATCACCTCGAGTCCGGAACCGTCGGGCAATTTCAAATCGGTAAGGACCAGGTCGAATTCCCGTTCCTCCACGAATTTCAGCGCCGTCCCCTGGTTCGCCGCCGCCAGAACCTGATGCCCGAGATCGCGAATCAATTCCGTAAGAGTCTCCCGGGTGGCGTCGTGGTCGTCCACCAGGAGAATCAACCGTTCCTCCGCCTGCATGCCGTTCACCTCTTCCCCATGTCCTTTCCTTTTTTGGCTGGTTCCTTGTCCTTGAGCATGTTCGAGACCACCTTGGCCGCCCGTTTGGGATCCCGCTTGACCGCGTCCTTAGCCAGCTCGACCTCCGACTGCTTTTCGCGAATGCGCCCCAGGCGGTTAAGGATGTCCTTCTCCAGCGCCTGGCGTTTGTCCTTTTCCTCCGCCTCTGCCCGGCGCTCGGTTTCGGCGCTGGACTGACGCAGTTTATGGACGATCAAGAACAAGGCGACCAGGACAATGAATAGGGTGAACATCTGTCCCATGGTTCCGTTCCTCAGGGTTCCTCCGGCCCGCGCGGGCCGGTTTGGAGTTTGCTTCGCTACATAACAAACTAACAAAAAGAGCGCCCGATCCACTCGGACGCTTTTAAAAATAATAACGCACCCCCCGGCCGCCGACTGCCGGAAATGGCGGCGGAAAACTCGGCAAATCTCCGACCACCCCCCGGCGGTCGCCGCCGCCGGGCGTACCGCGTCCCTCAGGCGTAGTCGAGGAAAACGCTCTTGACGTCGGCGGGGGTCTTGCAGCCGGCCAGGGCCTTGAGGTGAATCGGTTGCTTGACGAAATAGGTGATGGCCCGCAAGACGGTCCGGTGCGCCTCGTCGTCGTCCTTGGGGGTCAGGACCATGAAGACGAAATGCACCGATCCGCCGTCCAGGGAATTGAAGCCGCCGCCGTCCTTCAGGAGGGCGAAGGCCATCAACGGTTCGTCGGAAAAGCCGATGCGGGCGTGGGGAATCGCCACGCCGCCGCCGATGGCGGTCGAACCCAGGGCTTCCCTTTCGTTCAGGAGCCGGCTGACGGTGGAGGTGTTGGCCTTGGCCACCAGGTCGGTCGATACCATGTTCGCGACCAGGGACTTGATTACGGCGGAATGTTCTTCGGAGGGGAGGTCGACCAGAATGTTTTCTTCTTGAATGAGTTCCGCGAGGATCTTGGACGGAGAGTCAGGCATGGTTTTGAGTCTTTCATGTTGGCGGGCGATACAAAACGGCAATACGACGACAACCTACCCAGTTTGACATTGTTGCTTCATGATAATCTTTTCAGGGGGTGGGATGCAATCGAAAAATGCCCGCGCCGTGGACATGCAACCTAATGCCGTGACAAAAACAGATCCGGCGTAAACACCTCGTCTTCGTATTTAGGTTCCGCTGCGGGAGCTTTCAGGGCGGGAGCGGTGGCGGCCGGTTTGGCGCTTTTGGCCGGAAGGGTGATTTTGACCGGTTCGGGGTTCTCCGGCCAGACTTCCTCCGCATGTTCGCGGCGGGCGGCGGCGCTATTGCCAGCCTGAACCGCCGGAGCGCCCTGGAATACCGGGGTGCCCGGATTGGCAGGGGCATTGTTGTTGCCGAGTCCCGGATAAGCCTGGATGGCGGGAGCGGCTTTCGATTTCGAGAAGAGGTTGGCGTCCGGCTGCCATTCGTCTTCGGGACGCGTCGGGACGCTCTGCGCGGCGGCGTCGGGGCGCTTGTTAAGCGGCTGGTTGGCCCGGCCGACCGGGGCGCCGGCGAAAGGTTTGTTCGCCGGGACGGATTTCCCCGCCGCCGGCGCGGCGTTTACGGGAGTCAGTCCCGCCTCCCCGATCCGGTAATTAGCGGTGTTGACGACCTGCGGCTCCGCGCCGGAACGGAAGAGGAGCGTTTCGCCCCCTTGGGCGGCATTGATGACCTGCGGTTCCTGGCCGGAGCGGTAGAGAAGCGTCTCGCCCCCCTGGAAGGGCGAAGCGGGCGGAAGTTCCCGGGTGGTTAAGTTGACGGGCGGCTGGAATTCGTTTCTGGGCGGGAGAATTTCCCGGCTTTGCGGTGAGGTCCGCTGGTAGTCGGCCGGCGGCGCGGCGGCGTAGAGATCGCGCGGGGGTAGCTGGCGCATGCGGTCGTGGTAATCGGCCTGGCTGGTGGCGGCGGCGCCAGTCGCCCCGGGTGAATGGATGTCGCTCGTGGCGGCGGCGCGGGAACTGTATACGGGGCGGTCCTGGAACATTTCCTCCGGCACCACCGCCGACTCGCCGCCGAATTCGCGGGGCGGCCGGGCGCGGGCGGCCATGTCGTAGCGCTGGAGGGCGACATCGTAGTCCTGGATGCGTTTTTGGATGTCGGCGAGTTTTTCCTCTTCACGGCGAACCAGGTCGGAGCGCTGGTCGATGTTGCCGCGAAGCTCCTCGACCCGCTTGAGCTGTGCCGTTTCGCTGGCCTGGAGGCGTTTCAGATCGCGTTCCATGCTGGTTTCCGGATTGAGCTTGCCGAGATCCTGGTTGGCCTGCTGGCGGTTTTTGTCGCTGTTTTTCTGGGCGACGGGGTCGTTTTTTCTCCCGAAGGAGAAGCTGGGTCGGGCGGGGGCGCGGGTGCGGCGGCTTCCGTCGGCCTGCGCGTCGTTGGGCATGCAGCCTCCGGCGGCCACGGCCAGGGCGGCGGCGATGGAAACGGCGGCGATTTTTCGATAATTCATGTTTGTCCCCCTGGCTGAATACGCCTTCCAGTGATATCGGACGAAACGGCGGGGAACTTTTGGAATTCCGGGACATGATGTTACGTAGCTGATGTTTATCCCACTGGGTCCCGGCACGCCATCGTTTACACCCCGGTTCGGTGCACACACGCCGGGATGACGGTGTGGGGAGGTCTGTGGAGGAACAGGGTTCGGAGTCGCGTCACGCGAGGGTGATTATTTTTTAACCCACTCTTATAATTCATCCTCATCTACCCTTGCACTGAATTGCCATGCCCTTACTCCTTGCCAGCGGCGGGGCTAAGGATATACTGGTAACGAAAGTTTCACCTAGTCCTTAGCATAATCACCATTCAAACCGCCGGGTGGCGATTTTGTATATTGAAAAGCCCCGAATTTTAGGCAGAAACGATTTTTGCACCGTGGCGATTGGCGGTCTAATCGCCACGGTGCAAAACTTCAGTCCATCACGAAGGGAAAACTCATGGTCGCCAATCGTATCCGCGACGAACGCCTCGCCAAGCTCCAGGCCCTCAAGTCGGCCGGCATCGACCCCTACGGTTCGAAAACCGTCACCACCGCCCCCATCGCGGACATCGCGAAAGCTTGCCCCGAACATCAGGACGACCCCGAAGCCGCTCCCCTGGTCACCGCCGCCGGCCGGGTCACCGCCATGCGGAATATGGGGAAGTCCTGCTGGCTCGACCTCCGCGACCGCAGCGGCAAAATCCAGGCGAACCTTCTGCAGAAGCGCCTGGGCGAATCCTTCGAACTGGTGAAGAACCTGGACATCGGCGACTTCCTCGCCGTCACCGGCCGGCTCCTCAAGAGCCGCACCGGCGAAGTGACCATTTTCGCCGATTCCTTCAAGTTTTTGTCGAAGTCCCTGGAACCCCTGCCCGCCAAGTTCAAGGGACTGCGCGACGTCGAAATCCGCTTCCGCCGCCGCTACCTGGATCTGGTCGCGAACGAGGATTCGCGGGAACGCTTCATCCTCCGCACCCGCATCATCGGTTACATCCGTTCCTACCTCGAGGCGCACGGCTACCTCGAAGTCGAAACGCCCATGCTCCAGGCCGTCTACGGCGGCGCCGCCGCCCGCCCCTTCATCACCCACCATAACGCCCTGGGGGTCGACCTGTATCTCCGGATCAGCCCGGAGACTTATTTGAAGCGCCTTCTGGTCGGCGGCCTCGACCGGGTCTTCGAAATCAACCGTTCCTTCAGGAACGAAGGCATCGACACCTCCCACAATCCCGAATTCACCATGATCGAGCTTTATGAAGCCTACGCCGACTACACCGACATGATGCGCATCGTCGAGGAAATCGTCTCCGGCGCCGCCGAGAAACTCCTCGGCACCACCAAGATCAGGTACGACGGCCGGGAAATCGACGTCGCCATGCCCTGGCCCCGGCGGCGGATTACCGACCTGATTCGCGACGTCGCAGGCGCGGATCCGGACAATGACGAGAGCATGCGGGAGCGCCTGGTCAAGGCCGGCATCGATCGCGAGAAGGTGAAAGGCCTGTCCCACGACTACCTCATCAAGGAGGTGATGGACGAGTGCGTCGAACCGACTCTCGTCAATCCGACTTTTGTCACCCATCACCCCGCCAGCCTGAATCCCCTGTGCAAACGTAACGCCCAGGACCCGACCCTGTCGGACCGTTTCGAAGTTATCGTCGCCGGCTTCGAACTGGCCAACGCCTTCAGCGAATTGAACGACCCGACCGAGCAACGCGCCCGGTTTGAGGAGCAGGTCAAGGGCGGCGGCGACGAAGCCTGCTGCAACGAAGTGGACGAGGATTACGTCTCCGCCCTCGAAGTCGGCATGCCGCCGGCCGGCGGCATGGGCATCGGCATCGATAGCCGGGTGATGCTCCTGACCGGGCTGCCGAGCATCCGCGAGGTGGTGCTGTTCCCGGCCCTGAAGCCGAAGAGCTACGCCGAGGTGGCGGCGGCGATGGAAGAATTGGTTGGGGAGGATGGGGAGGAGCGGGAAGGGTAATACAAATGAAGTTAGGCAAAGTGGCGATTAAACCGTCAATCGCCACTTTGCCATAATCATTTTGCCTGAGTTTCAGGGGTTTCCGAAAACATCGGCTTGACCGAACAGGCTGTTAAGCATCACTCCTGAATTGAATGTTCCTGGCACCGTCGATACCAGGACTGCCGCCTGCCGCAATGGCAGCGTAAGGCCGGCCGCAAATTTTCGAACCAGACTTTGGCGCCTTGTTCGCGGATGCTCCGGAGGTTTTCCACCGCTTCGCGGTGGTGCCGCCAGCCGTCGTTCGCGAATGCGTCTATGGTCTCGCAGGGAAAGACCTCGCATTCGCCGCAACTCGCGAGCCCCTTCGCGACGGCGCAGTCCTTTATTTTGCACGGTCCGCAGATATTCCGTCCCTTACAGCCTCCGCAATCCCAATCGGACAATTCCGGCCGGGTTTCCCGGTATTTTTCGAGAAAAGGCTCCAGATGGGCGGGATCCCCTTCGGCGACCGCCACCCGGGCCGAGCATTGCTCGCAATAAATGCCGCAATACGCCAGCATTTCCACAGCGAAATCCATTGGCGTCTCCCTTCGGTACACTATTCGCCATAGTATCGCAGGAAATACCCAGTTATCCCCCTACCCCTCATTCCTGCCTCCTCCCCCCACCGACCCCACCGCGTAGGCAATCGCCCTGGAACCCAGATGCAGCGCCCCGTTCCGGGACATTCCCTCCCGCGTTTCGAGCCGGCAGTTCACCAGCACCTCGCCGGTCGCGCCTCGCCGCAAGGCCTCGCCCCGGGCCGCCTGGCCGGCTTCCCTGAGCGCCCAGGCCTCGGCCTCTTCGCGTTCCTTGAAGGAGAAATTCCCGTTCTCGGCAAACACCGTATAACCGTTGATTCCCTCGGTATTGTAATCGGCGCGAATCTCCACCGACCGCTCCGCGTGCACCTTCCCCACCACCGCCCCGAGGGCGTTGGCCACCTCGGCGTGCTCGCCGATTATCGCCCGCGTCCCCAGCATCGCCGCCACTTCCTTCAGGAAAACGTGGATGGGCGCCCCGACCCCCACCAGCGGCAGGTCGGTCGCGAACTCGGCCCGCAGGAACCCCTTCCCGCTATTCCCGGTCCGGCGGCGGTAAAAGTCGAGCGCCAGTTCCGCCGCCTTATCGGTCAGGCCTTGCTTGTCGCAGGCGGGATTTTCGTGTTCCAGCAGGGTTGCGGCGATGTTCACATAAAGCTTGCGGCAAACTTCCCGGTAAATCCACTCCGACAATTCGCCGCCGGACATGCCGACGCAATTCGCCACGAATTCCGCCGCCAGGGCCGAACCTTCCGCGTCGTAACGGGTGAACTCGCCCCGCAGGTGCATGATGTCGGTGGGGGTCAATCCGAAGACCTGCACCGCCTCGTCGGCGACCAGGCGGGACACGTCGAGGGAGTATTCATCCCGCCCCACCGCCGCCGCCGCGTCGCGGAGGAGAAGCGGCCCCGGCCGGAGCGCTTCAGAGAAGCGTTTTTCGAAGTCGCTGTAGCGGGGGCTTGCCGAAATGTCCCGGGCGAACATGAAGCCTTCGTGGATGAAACGGGTGTGGCGGGGGTAACTGGGCATTTGCCGGCCCAGCGCTTCCTTCAATTCCGGGTGTTTCGCCGCCGCCATGCACCAGGGGGTGACCCGGAAGTCTTCGAGGATCGGGCCGTCGTTATTGTAATGCACCGCGCTGTCGGCGCCGAGGCCGAAGGTCCTGATGTAGAGCCCCTTGATGCCGGTTTTCCACTTGCCGATGTTTATGCCGTTCGCCGCCTTGAGGGGAATTCCGGAACGGACGACGGCGATGTCGGAGGTGGTTCCGCCCATGTCGACGATGACGCAGTCCTGTTCCCGGGCGAGTTCGAGGCCGCCGATCACGCTGGCGGCCGGACCGGAGAGGAGCGTTTCGGCGGGGCGCAGGGTGGCGAAGGCTTCGGACATGAGGTTGCCGTCGCTTCTGACGATCACCACCGGTGCGGCGATATGGCGTTGGGCGAGGGACTCCTTGATGGCCAGGAGAAAGCGGCGGATGGTGGGGAAGAGGGCGGCGTTCACCAGGGTGCTGGCGCCGCGCTGCAGGCAGTTCAATTCCGAGACCAGTTCGTAACCGCAGACGGCGGGGATGCCGGTTTGCTCTTCGAGCCGCTGTTTCGCCTCTTTTTCGACCACGGCGCCGTTGCGCATCGAATAGAGTTCGATGATGCCGACGCCGTCCAGGCCTTGCAGGTCGCATTGCATGCGGCGTTCGAAAGTGTTCCAGTCGACCGACTCGACCAGGCCTTCGGAGTAGGAGCTGACGCAGGGCACGAGGATGATTTCCTCGCCGGGCGGCAGGCCGAAGGCGGAGCCGTAGCGGTCGAGGTTTCTCCGGTCCCCGCCGAAGAAGACGAGTTTGGCTTGTCCGAGGCGGTTTTCCACGCAGGCGTTGGTCGCGAGGGTGGTCGACAGGGAGATGATGCCCGGTTCGCATCCCGGCGGAAGGCGGAGCAGGTCGAGGGCGGCGGTGATGCCGAGGGCGAGGTCTTCCCGGGTGGTGAGGGCCTTCGCCTTGCCGACGACGCTTTGGCGCGCGAAGTCGTAAAGGACGGCGTCGGTGTAAGTGCCGCCGGTGTCGATGCCGATTCCGAAGTTTGCCATGGGCTCTCCTGAAGTTTGGAATACCCACAGTATACCACGTATTTCGGCGGGAAAATAGCCGCTTCGGCGAACGGTATGGTAATCTAGTGCCCGAATTTCAAGGGTTTTTGATTTTTCAAAATCGCCATTCGGCGGTTTGAATGGTGATTTTGCAAAAGTCCAGCAAGTAAGCACTGGTGCGGTTTTTCTTTTTTCCCGAACCGGAAAAGCGTTACCGACAGTTGTTTCCAATTACCTGGCGACATATAATATATGGTCACGAAGTGGACTTTCCGGAAAAATCGAGCGGCGGTTGGCTCGATTTTCTCAAAAAGTCGACGCGAAGGCAGGTATACAGGCTGCGACGGTAATAACCCTGAAAACGAGGTCGACATGACTAATGACACCAAATTGCAAATACAAGGGATGACCTGCGCGGCCTGCGCCCAACGCCTGGAGCGGGTGGTGAAAAAACTCCCGGGCACGAGCGGCGTCACGGTGAATTTCGCGACCGAAAAACTCTCCCTCGCCTACGACGACCGACAGGTTGGGCTCGCGGACATCCGCGCCGCCGTCGCCAAGGCCGGCTTCCAGGCGCTGGAAGAGGCGCCGGCCGGCAAACTCCGCGATCTTCACGCCGAGGCGAAGGAGGCGGAAATCCGCGCCTTGCGGCGCCGTTTGGCGGTCGCGGTCGCCTTCTGCCTGCCGCTCCTGTACCTGGCGATGGGATCGATGCTCAGGCTGCCGCTTCCCGGGTTTCTGCGCCCGGACGCGCACCCCTTCGCCTTCGCGGTTGCCCAGCTTGTTCTCGCCTTGCCGATTCTCTGGGTCGGGCGGCGTTTCTACACGGTCGGCTTCCGGCTGCTCCGCGGCTTCGCCCCGAACATGGACTCGCTGATCGCCGTGGGAACTTCCGCCGCTTTCCTATACAGCCTTTATTCGACCTGGCGCATCGGCCGGGGCGACCTTCACGCCGTCCACGCCCTTTACTTCGAGTCCGCCGGCGTCATCATCGCCCTGATCCTTCTCGGGAAAACCCTGGAGGCTACCGCCAAGGGGAAAACCTCCGCCGCGATTAAAAAGCTCCTCGCCCTGGCGCCGAAAACCGCCACCGTCCTGCGGGACGGCCGGGAAGTGGAGATTCCCGCCGACGCGGTCGCGGTCGGGGACGAGGTGATCGTCAAGCCGGGCGGGAAGATTCCCGTCGACGGGACGGTGGTTTGGGGACAGAGCGCGGTCGACGAGTCGATCGTCACCGGGGAAAGCATGCCGGTCGACAAGGAGCCTGGCGCGAAAGTGGTCGGCGCCTCCCTCAACAAAAACGGGGTGATCCGCTTCCGCGCCGAAAAAGTCGGCGCCGACACCATGCTGGCGCAAATCATCAAGCTGGTCGAGGACGCGCAAAGCGCCAAAGCGCCGATCGAACGCCTGGCCGACGTGGTCGCGGGTTACTTCGTGCCGGCGGTGATCGGCATCGCCCTGCTGGCCGGGCTCGCCTGGTGGATTGGGAAGGGCGATTTCGCCTTTGCCCTGTCCATCTTCATTTCGGTCCTGATTATCGCCTGCCCTTGCGCCCTGGGTTTGGCGACCCCGACCGCCATCATGGTCGGCACCGGCCGGGGGGCGGAACAGGGCATTCTCTACAAAAGCGGCGACGCTTTGGAGCGGGCCAGCGGACTCCGGGCCGTGATCCTCGACAAGACCGGAACCATCACCGAAGGGAAACCGCAACTGACCGACGCGGTTCCGGCGGGCGGGATTACGGAAGAGCGCCTCCTTATCCTCGCCGCCGGCGCCGAAAAAGGTTCCGAGCATCCTTTGGGGCTGGCGATTGTCGCGGGGGCGGCGGCGAAAGGGGTGGCGCCGGCGGCGATGGAGCGATATCTGGCGCTCCCCGGCAGAGGCATCGAGGCGGAAGGCAAGGAGGGGACGGTGCGGGTGGGGAACCGGCGCTTCCTGGCGGAACAGGGGCTGGGGGAGGCGGAACGGCGGGAAATTTCCCGGCAGGCCGAGGCCTTGGAGGCGGACGGGAAGACGGTGATGTTCGCGACCCTGGACGGGAAATTCGCCGGCTACCTGGCGGTGGCGGACGTGATGAAGAAAACCAGCCGCGAGGCGGTTTCGGCCATGCGCGGCTTGGGGCTTGAAGTGGCCATGCTTACCGGCGACAATCGGCGTACGGCGGCGGCCATCGCCAAACAGGCCGGGATTGACCGGGTATTGCCGGAAGTCCTGCCGCAGGACAAGGCGGCGGAGGTGAAACGCCTGCAAGGCGAGGGTAAACAGGTGGGCATGGTCGGGGACGGCCTCAACGACGCGCCGGCCCTGGCGGCGGCGGATGTGGGTTTGGCGATTGGGGCCGGGGCTGACGTGGCGGTGGAGTCGGCGGACGTGGTTCTGATGCACAACGATCTCCAGGACGTGGCAACGGCGGTGGAGCTGTCCCGGGCGACTTTGCAGAACATCAAGGAAAACCTGTTCTGGGCCTTCCTATACAACACCTTGGGGATCCCGGTGGCGGCGGGGGTCCTGTACCTGTTCGGCGGCCCTCTCCTGAACCCAATGCTGGCGGCGGCGGCGATGTCCCTGAGTTCCGTTTCGGTATTGGGGAATGCCTTGCGGCTGAGAGGCTGGAAGCCCCGGGCGGCGCGCAGGCGGGTTTGATTGTCCAGCACCGATATAAGGACAACTCGTTACAAATCAGAACGATAAAGAACAGGCCGCATTATCCGCAAACAACGCTGCGATTGTCATTCCGAGCGGTAGCGAGGAATCCGGGCAAAAGTTCAGTTAAAGGTTTTATCCTTATTTCAGCGGCATTCTATACTGTCCCCGAAATTGACCGTCAGCGGTAACGTCGAGGCAAGGGAACGGCGGCTCCGGGCTCTGTAACGCCGCACACATCCCCACACGTCATTCCGGCGTTGCAAACGGGAGCTGCACCCCCAACGGGCGGTTTCGCCGGAATCCAGAGGGGATTACGTAAACGGCATCGCGTTTTCAAACGGGCGCATCTCAACTCTGTTACGTCAATCCGCATCCTGTCACGCCTCACTGCTCCCCACACGTCAGCGGTAACTGCTAGACAAGGGAACGGCGGCTCCGGGCTCTGTCACGCCGCACACCTCCCCACACGTCATTCCGGCGTAGCAAGCGCTGAACCGGGGGGAAGCGTAACTCGCCGGAATCCAGGCCGATAAACCGTTGCTGGGTGGTTCCACTAAACACTCTTTCAGGGTCGGAACTTACACCTCCGTAAGACAAGGAGCAAACGCCACGGTAGCGATTGTCTATCGGCCTGGATTCCGGCGAGTTGCGCTTACACCCCGGTT
>JAVBQR010000169.1:0-14123 GCA_031548865.1 Planctomycetota bacterium | reverse complement strand
GACCGCCGTGGCGCCGGTGGAGATGAGCTTGTTGTTGTTCTGGGTGGTCGAGTTGGTCTTGTTGGCGTTGTCGGCGTTCTGGCGGGTCATGGAGGCCATTTCCTCGAGGGCGGAGGAGGTTTCCTCGAGGCTGGCGGCCTGTTCCGTCGAGCCCTCGGCCAGACTTTGCGAAGAGGAGGAGATTTGCGCGGCGGCGTGGTTGACGTGGCCGGAACTCTCCTCGAGGTGGGCGATGATGCCGTTCAGGCGCCGGATGATGCGGGAGATGACCATATAGGCGAGGATGATGGAGATGACGATGCCGACGGCGCCGACGATGATCATCAGCCGGTCCAGCCAGGCGCCGAGGACTTGGCCGTGCCGGATGGCGTTGTTCATTTCGGTCATGGCGTTTTCGACGATCTTGTTGGTGAAATCATCCAGGCGGAGGCGGGCGACCCGGCCGTCCCCGTTCAGGAGCTGATTGGCCTTGACGTTGGAGTTTTGCCGGCCGAGCTCCATGATGCGGGCGTAGCCGGGGAGGCCGGTTTCGCGGAAGCGGCGCAGTAAATCCGCCGCCAGCGAGCCGCCTTTGCCGGCGGGGACGTTGGTCTGGGTTTTCTCGAGATCCCGGGCGATGCCGGAGGTAAGATCGGCGAGCTGCTTTTCGTATGCGTCCGACTTGGCCTGGTCCGTTTCCGGTATGAACTTGGCGATAATCAGGCGGTAGCGCATCAGGTTGGTGCGGATGATACGGGCGAGGGGCGTATAGACGCTCCAGACGGGCTGGTCGTTCTGCTGGGTTATGGACTGGGCCATGGCTTCGAGATCGTTGTCGAATTTATCCCAGAATTCAATCATGCCCTCGTTCATCAGGTAGGCTTTTTGGTTGGCGTTTTCGTAGGAAAATTCGGCGATACGCCTGGTGATGCCGGCGTAATCGGCCCAATACTTGCGTAGCGTCTCGATGTCCGCGTCTTGCGCCTGGGTTCGTGGAGGTGGGAGGTCTTCCGCATAGGTCCGGATCTCCCGTTCCATATCCTCGTCGCTCTTTTTCATGTCGTTGTCGATGAGACCCCGCATTTCCGATTCGTCCACCGAAACGATGATGTTGGTGGTGAGCGCCCGGCGCAACAGAACGAGCTTGTCCATGGTCTGCAAATCGGCGGCCGAACGCGACAGGCCGCCCAGGTAGTCCATGGATTTATTCAGGGTGGTTATCCCATATAAGGCGATAGCAACAATAACCAGGGTGATGATCACCATCAGCACAATCACCGCATAAATTCTATTGGCCATTGATAGACGCATAGGTCGTTCCTTTTCTTGAAAAAGGGGCGGGGGGAACGGAACTTATGACAAACCGTTACCCGTTATTCTACAGTAGAGCCAGGTAAAATTGAAGGAAATTTGTGGTCTCAGCTACGGATATGGGAAAAGTAGGTTTTATCGATCAAACAAATTTGTCGAATTAATATTCCCCGCAGTGCTAAATTTGTGATAACCACTTAATAAATCTAGCGTTGCAGGATTATTTCTGGCGCGGGGTTTTTTCGAAGACAACTAGGCGCCGGGGCTGGTCCGATCCCGGCAGTTCGTACTTTTTGTCTAGGACCAGGCGGTAAACACCGGTGAATTGCGCTTCGGCGACGGCGATTTCCTCGTCGCAACCGGGACCTTTCAGAAATGCCGCCCGGCGGCCGGGCAGGATGAACGGCAGGATCCGCTCCAGGGTTGGGGACATGGTCTCCAGGGCGCGAGTGACGACATCCCCGACCGGTACGCCGAAATCCTCGCCCAGGGGCGAGTCTTCGCGGACCGATTTCGGGAAAATAACCGTGTTGTCGAGCGCGAGTTTATTAATCGTTTCCTCAAGGAAGGCTACACGCTTCCCCCGGCTTTCGGCAAGTATGAATTTGAGGTCGGGACGCATTATCGCCAGGGGAATGCCGGGAAAACCCGGGCCGCTGCCGATATCCAACACCGGCCCCTGCGGTTCGAACCAGCGGAGAATGATGGCCGAGTCCACGAAATGCTTGAGGACCGTCGCTTCTATCCCCATAATTCGGGTAAGGTCCAGGGCGGCGTTATGAGTGCGCAGGAGATCGTAGTAGAGCCAGAAGCGGCGGAGCTGTTTTTCGTCCACCGGGAAAGAGTGCTCCGCGAAGAGCCGCCGCATATATTCGGGGGTGGCGGGTTCGCTTTCGTAGAAGGCGTAATCGTAGGGGCGTTCACCCCCGGCGAAACCGTGGCGGCGGTTCGGGGTGACGTTATGTTCGGCGGCCCGGTCCGCGTAACGCGCCGCCGGCCGCTTGGGTCCGCCGGGGCCGGTTTTGTTCCCGGGTTTATTGGCGGAATTCTTGGCGGTGTTTTTGCCGTGGTGCGGATTGCCTCCGCCTCGGGCGGCTCCGGCGGACCGGGGCTGATTTTTTCTGGGCATTGGATTTATCCTGATAACATTGATGGCGCTACAACTTTTGAACCAAAAAATTTGAGGGATGATCTCCGTGCAGGAACATATCGTAAATATCCGTGCATTACAAGTCCTATACCAGGATAATCATCTCCTGGCCGTAAACAAGCCCGGCGGCATGCCCAGTCAACCCGACGCTTCCGGCGACGCGGCACTGGACGAAACGGTGCGCGAATGGCTGCGCGTCACCTTCAAAAAAACGGGGAACGTCTACCTGGCGCTACTGCACCGCCTCGACCGCCCCACCAGCGGCGTCGTCCTTTTGGCCCGCACGGAAAAAGCCGCCGGCCGCATGGCCGAGCTTTTCCGCAAACGGGAAATTGTCAAGACCTATCTGGCGGTGGTCGAAGGTGCCGCTGCGCCGGCGCCGGCGGCGGTTTTGGAAAACTACCTGGAACCCGCCGAGAATGGCGGCATGCGCCTGGTCAACCGTAAAACCTCGGCTGCGCGCGAGGCGCGGCTGGCCTACCGGACCTTGGCGCTCTCGCCTTCCGGCGCCCAGGCGCTCCTTGAAATCAACCTGGACACCGGAGTCAAACACCAGATACGCTGTCAACTCGCCCAGGCCGGCCTGCCGGTGGCCGGCGATTTCCGTTACGGTGCGTTCGGGAAGCCCGCCCGGCCGGAAGCGGTCTTCGGGGGACGGGCGATACTTCTCCACGCCCGGCGGGCGGAGTTCGTGCACCCGGTGCAGAAGGAGCCGATCGCAGTTGCCGCGCCGGTGCCGGAGTATTGGGGGGAGGCGACGCGGATATTTGGGGAAAAATTAAATTGCCTGGGAAACGGCGGAGCATTCGCATGCAATAACCTATAGGTTACTTTTGGAATAGATTTCGGTTTTCTTATGAAGAGTATACAGGTGGCTTTATTCATAGCTCCACACGCAAAAACGGGAACTGCGGTTTGGGCATCCGCTCGGATTGCGGCCATTTTTAGGTATGCCCAGGATGTCGACGCCATTACCCGCAAATTGGCTTCGTTCTGCGAGGGGAATTTTCAAAACTTCATGCCGGAGGCGGTAAAACGAGAGTGCGGAAAAACTTTCGGCGTACATTTACGGCAATATCGGTTGGCGGGTTTTTTCAATCAGGGCTACGCGGATTTTATCGCCATCGACGGTTTCATAAAAAAGACACAACGAAATGACAATCGGATGCAACGGATTTATGAAAAGGTCGAGTCCATACGGGAGGCTGGAGCATGGGAAAAAATACTGACGATTTAGCCGACTTGCAGGCTACCTTGAAAGGCATTGTGCGGCGTAGCGAGGAATGGTCGGAAACACCGGAGGGAAGGGACCACGAATTCCGCCTTAACTTTTCCCGTAATCTGGCTAAAGCGCTGAAGGCGAAAAAATTGACCAATATCGCCTTCTGTCAGCGGATCGGCATGAAAAATCCGCAATTTTCCCGCATAATTCAGGGTGATGAGAATATCACCCTCGCCCTGATCCGTCGCATCGCCGAAGGCCTGGACGTCCCCGCCGACCGCCTCTTCAGGGAACGCAAAAAGGAATCCGCCTCCCGATGACCGCCCTGAAAACCCAGGCTATCGTCCTCCGCAACCGCCGCTTCTCCGAAAGCAGCCTGGTCGTCACCCTCCTGTCGCGCGACCACGGTAGATTGGACGTTCTTGCCAAGGGCTGCCGGCGTGAAAAAAGCCCGTTGTTCGGGCACCTCGACCTTTACCAGAAGGAGGAGGTCCTCGTCCTGAAGCGGCCCATGGCCGGTCTGGATCTGCTTATCGAAGCCGCTTTCGCCGACGAACACGCCGGGCTCCGCTTCCTCCCTTCCGCCTTCGCGGCGGCAGGTTTTTTGGCGGAGTTGGTCTGCGAGGCCGTCCTCCCCGGTGAAAACCAGCGGGAACTCTACGCCACCCTCTCCGGAGCTTTCGCCATACTATCCCGTCTCGGCGACGCCCCCGCCCATGCCGCCCTCGCCGCGCCTTCACCCTTTACCATCCGGGAGAAAAATATCCTGGTCGGGCGTACCCTCAAACTGACCGTCCTCGACCTCATGCGCTGGCTCGGCTTCGGGCTGGAAGTGGAACGTTGCGTCCTCTGCGGCGCCGTTCCGGAACCAGCTCCGGCGCCCGGCCCCGCTCCCGCTCCGCCCGGAGCGCCCGGAGCGCCCGGCGGCTGGGGTTTGGGGACGCGTCAGGGCGGCTTGCTTTGTCCCCGTTGCCGGTCAAGGGCCCGGGGAAACATGCCGGTCAGTCCGGCCGGAGTCGCTTCCCTGCGGGATAGGGGAAAGGCGCCGGAAAACGCGGAATTGGCGCTGCAGGCGGGGGAAAGGCGGCGGCTCCTCCGCTTTCTCGTCGATTACTGCCAACACGCGCTGGAACGGAAGCTTCGGTCGGGGCAGGTTTTGTTTCAAATGCTGGATTGAATGCCGCTTGTGCCGGGGAGCGGTATCGTTATAATGCCGGATTGAGTTCATGAGCTCAGGACATTAATATTCCACCGTCAACGGTGGGTTATTAAAGGAAATTGAACGGCATTTGCCTCGATTTCCTTTAAATTTACCCTTTTCAGCCACTTTAAAATCGGATTTGCCTATGAGTGATACCCTGGAAAAAATCAACGCCCTCCTCGTCATGATGAAGGAAAACGAAGTCGTCGAACTGGAGCTTCAGGAAGGGGATTTTTCGGTTGCCCTGCGTAAACAGGGCGCCTTCCCCCCGCCCCCTCCTCCGCCGGTGGCCATGCCCGGAATGATGGGCATGCCGGGCATGGCCGGCATGATGCCCCCGCCTCCTCCCCCGCCCGCCGCCCCCGCGCCGGTGGTGGCCAAGGAGAACGACCCCAGCCTAGTCCCGGTGAAAAGCCCCATCGTCGGCACCTTCTACCGCTCGCCCTCGCCGGAGAGCGCCCCGTTCGTGCAGGAAGGCGACATGGTGAAAAAGGATGCCGTGGTGTGCATAATCGAGGCGATGAAAATCATGAATGAAATCCGCGCCGAAACGGACGGCCGGATCGAAAAAGTCCTGGTTGAAAGCGGCGAACCGGTCGAATATGGGCAACCGCTGTTTTTGTTGCGGAAGGGCTAAGCCGCCTATGTTCAAACGTGTCCTCATCGCCAATCGCGGCGAAATCGCCTGCCGCATCATCCGCGCCTGCCGTAAACTCGGAATTGAATCGGTCGCCGTCCATTCGGAGGCCGACCGCGATTCCCTGCACGTCCGCATGGCGAACGTCTCCATCTGCATCGGCCCACCCGAGTCGGCCCGCTCCTACCTGCATATCCCGTCGATAATTTCGGCGGCGGAAATATCGAATGTCGACGCCATCCACCCCGGTTACGGCTTCCTGTCCGAAAACGGCCACTTCGCCGACATCTGCCGTAGCCTCGACATCGCCTTCGTGGGACCGTCCTCAAAAGCCATGGCGAAAATGTCCGACAAAGCCGGTGCCCGGGAACTGGCGAAATCCTGCGGCGTTCCGGTCCTGCCGGGGTCGGAGGGAATCCTCCCTGACGACGAGGCGGGACTCAGGGTCGCCCGGCAAATCGGCTATCCGGTAATTGTCAAAGCATCCGCCGGCGGCGGCGGCCGCGGCATCCGGGTCGCCCATAACGACGCGGCGCTCCGTATCGCCATGTCCCAGGCCCGGGCCGAGGCCGAGGCCGCCTTCGGCGACGGCAGCCGCTATATCGAGAAATTTCTCACCCAGCCACGCCACGTCGAGATGCAGGTCCTCTGTGACGAGCATGGTAACGCCATTCAACTGGGCGAACGCGATTGCACCACCCAGCGCCGGCACCAGAAGCTTATCGAGGAGTCGCCTTCCCCGGCCATCGACAAATCGCTCCGCCGGGCGATGGGGGACGCGGCGGTGAAGCTCTGCAAAGCGGCCGACTACACCAATGCCGGCACCATCGAATTCCTTTTGGAAAAGGGCCAGTTCTTTTTCATGGAAATGAACACCCGCATCCAGGTCGAGCACCCGGTTACGGAAATGGTCACCGGGCTGGACCTTATCGAAGAGCAGCTCCGCATCGCCAGCGGGGAGCCCCTGCGTTGGCGGCAGAAGGACATCCGCTACACCGGCCACGCCATCGAGTTCCGCATCAACGCCGAGGATCCCGACAGCAAATTCGCGCCGCGTCCCGGCAAGGTCGAGCTGTTCGTGCATCCGGAGTACCCGGGGGTGCGGACGGATTCGTTCATCTACTCCGGCTACCGGGTAAAGCCTTACTACGACTCGATGATCGCCAAGCTTATCGTCCACGCCGAAAACCGCACCATGTGCATCGAAAAAGCGAAAATGGCTTTGCGCGAATTCATCCTGGAAGGGATTCCCACCACCATTCCCTTCCATTTGGCCATGCTGGAAAATATCGCTTTCGTCAATGCCGATTTCGACATAAATTTCGTCGACAAGCTCTATTCTTGAAGCCGGGGAGGAAAACATGCGTAAAATCGTCGATTTCGCCAATGTCACCGTCACCGTCCTCGCCGGCGCCTATCTGGTCCTCCTGACTTTTTTCGCCACCGACGGCCTCCTCCAGGTTCCCGAGGGGCTGGTCGAGGCGTGGGGGCCGCGCATCCTGTTTTTCCTGATTGGCGTGTTCCTGGTGGGGATTAACCTTCGCCTGCTGGTGCGGGAGTGGAAAACCGGCGGGCTGCGCTCGAACCTGCGGATAACCACCGAGCAGGGCATCGCCGAGTTTTCGGTGCCCTCGATGGAAATGCTGATTCTCCGCGACCTCAAGGCGGAACCGGACGTTCTCGACCCGGTGGTGACCCTGAAGCCGCGCGGCGAAGGCAAGCCGATGCTGTGCGAGGTCGAATTGAAATTGCGCCGTCAGGAGGATGTTCTGAAGCGCATCGACGGCATCAAGCGGAAAGTCCGTGATATCGTCGACCGGCTTATCCCGGGCGGCCTCACGGTCGAGGTCCTGGTGCAGGTGCGCGATTTCATCAACGAAAGGGCGGCGACGACGAGCAAGCGTTCCAGCCGGGAAAAACTTCCTGAACCGGGGGAATTCAACGGACCGGTTTATACCGACGGCGGCGGCTCGGAGGGGGTATGAAAAAGCTGCTAAAACCAGCCCCGCTCTCCCCCCTGAATGACTATGTTTTTAAACGCCTGCTTGGAGATCGGGATCACATTTATCTATTGTCCGATTTCATCAGGTCAATTGTCGATTTGCCGGACGATGATTTCGAGGGCATAGAACTTGTCGATCTGCGGATCCGGGGAAAACACCGCGACGACAAAGAGGGTGTTTTGGATGTCAAAGTTATTACCCGGCGTGGCCACAGAATTGACATTGAGGTTCAAGTGAATTCCCAGCCCTGGATTTGGCAGCGTCTCCTCTTTTACAACGCCGGTTTGGTGATGGAGCAGATAGGGCAGGGCGATAATTACGACAGTATCCACCGGGCCATCACCATTGTCATCGCCGATTTCCACCTTACCGAAAAGGAAGGAGAACGCTACCGGCATCGTTTTCTTTTGTATGATCCCGAGGCCCGGCGCGAATATCCGCGGCTCTTCGAAATTCACACCCTGGAATTGCCGAAATTGCCCAAAACCCCGAAGGACGGTAGACTATGGAAGTGGCTCCGTTTTTTCTCCGCCCGAAAGGAGGAAGAATTCGAAATGGCTACTAAGGACGATGTGATTCTTTCCAAAGCTTGGGGCAGAATCAAGGAACTCAGCGCTGACGAATATGAGCGCCTGTTAGCCCAAGCCAGAGAGAAGGAGCGCCGGGATCGGGAAATCATGCTTAAAGCCGGCTGGGTTGAAGGCCTGGAGGAAGGCAAACAGAAAGGCATACGGGAAGGCAAACGGGAAGGCAAACGGGAAGGCAAGGAGGAGACGCAGAAGGAAATTACCTTGAATCTGTTGCACGCGGATCTTCCGGTGGAGTTGATAGCCAGTTATACCGGTTTGCCGGTGGAGAAAATTATCGCTATGAAGGAAAACCAGGCGGCGGCGAATAATAACGGCAGCACGGGCAGCGATGCCTGAGTTGCCTGCCGACGACTTGCTGTCCTCATATCAATTCACCCTCCCCCCCGAGCTGATCGCGCAAACGCCTGCTCCGCGCCGTGATGAATCCCGGTTGATGGTCCTGGGAACCGGCGGGGGAACGGCCGAAACGACTTTCCGCTGTCTCCCGGACTATTTACGCCCGGGAGACCTGCTTGTCAGGAACAACGTTCGGGTGATTCCCGCCCGGCTCTTGGGAACCCGTGCCGGCGGCGGGGCGGCGGAAGCGCTCTTGGTGCGAAGAGAGAAAACTTTCAACGAGGCGATCGCCGATGTCGGGCATACCGCAGTCACCGCTTGCGAATCCCGGTCCGATGCTGCCTGTCGGGGTGAACGCTGGTTGTGTTTGGCGCGTCCCGCAAACCGTTTTAAAAAAGGTCGGATAATTGCTTTCGGCCCGAACGGGGAACTCGCGGCGACGGTGCGTGAGCGCGGTCCCGAAGGGATGGTTTGGCTGGAATTTCCCCTGGCCGGAGCCGCCTTTATGGAAGCGTTGGAACGGTATGGGCAGATTCCCCTCCCGCCTTATATCACCCGGCCCGGAAAAACCCCCACGCCCGAGGACGCCCTACGTTATCAAACTCATTTTGCGGAAACGCCTGGCGCGGTAGCGGCACCCACGGCGGGTTTGCATTTTACCCCGGAGCTAGACAAACGGCTGGCGGATAAGGGGATTGGCATCGCCGAAATTACCCTCAATGTCGGGCCGGGAACCTTTCGGCCGATTAAGGCGGGGAACCTGGCGGAACACCGCATGCATGAGGAGTGGTACCGGATACCATCCGAAACGCTGGCGCGAATAGTGGAGGTCAAGGAAGGCGGGGGGAAAATTATCGCGGTCGGCACGACGGTGGCGCGGACCCTCGAGGCGGGGGCGGCGAGCGGGTCCCTGTCGGGATGGACAGACATTTTTATTCGCCCGGGTTTTTGTTTTCGGATGGTGGACGGTTTAATCACCAATTTCCACCTGCCGGGGTCGTCGTTGCTGGTGCTCGTTTCCGCTCTTGTCGGGCGGGAGATTCTCCTGAACGCATATGAGCGGGCGGTGGCCGGAGGTTGGCGATTCTATTCATATGGAGACGCCATGTTGATTTACCCCGGGGCGATTCGGTAAAATGGCATTTATGTTTTCGCTCAAGCGATTCAAATATCTATTGCGCCGCACTTTGCGCGCCCTTGGGAAGGCGACCGGGACCGCGCACCAAATCGGCATGGGGGTGGCGATCGGTTTTTTTGTCGGTTGGCTGCCGATTATGGGTATTCAAATGGCGGTGGCGGTGGTGATTTGCGCCATTTTCAAGGCGAACAAGCTGGTGCCACTGTTCCCGATTTGGCTTACCAATCCGGTCACGGCGGTGCCGATTTACTCGTTTAATTATTGGGTGGGCTGGAAAATCGTCGGCGGCCCGCCCTTGATCGATCTTGTGGTCATCATGAGGAAGATGGTCACCCCGCCGGACCCGGTTCCCGGTATGGGCCGTTTTGAAGTGTGGTGGGACGGGGTGAAACACGCTTGCGGCGAATTGTTGTCGATGGGGTGGAACATGCAGTTGCCGTTATGGCTGGGCTGTGTGGTGGTGGGTTTGGCGTTGGCGATACCGTCCTATTACCTGTCCTGCAAATTTGTCGAGTCGTTCCGCAAGGCGGTGAACCGGAAGCGGGTCAACCGGGAAAAGCGCCGCCGGGCGCGGGGGATGGACGTGTCGATGGGCGGGGGGTATTCCCAAGGCACCTGGATTGACGAGCCTGGCAACAAAATGAAATGACGGAGACAAAATTATGCGTGCCTACCTCATAAAGCGCCTGCTCTGGATGATCCCGACCTTGCTGGTCATTACCGTGGCTTGTTACGGCATGATGCGCCTGGCGCCGGGGGATCCGGTAAAAACCAGCCTCCTCGGCGGAGGCGGCGGCGGCGAGGAGGGCGGAGTCGGTACGCGCAAACCGGGGGAGAGCACGGCGGCAAGGGAATTCCGGCGCCGGTTTTATCTGGATCGTCCCTGGTATGTCGGTTACTGGCACTGGTTGACGGGAGACCGGGAGCGCGGCCGGGGCGGGGTGATTCATGGGGATTTCGGCGACTCCATCGTCCTCAGCCTGGGGACGCCGGTATGGACAGTTATTTCGGAAAAACTTCCCCCCACCCTCAAGCTGAACCTATGGTCGTTTTTACTAGTTTACCTGGTGTCGATTTCCTTTGGCCTCTATTCGGCGGTGCGGCGGGGCTCGTGGGCGGACCGCTCGATTTCCACCTTGTTCTTTGTGCTTTACAGTCTGCCGGCTTTCTGGATAGGTATCTTGATGATCCTGTTGGTATCCAAGTATTTGCCGTGGTGGCCGATTAGCGGGCTGAGCCAGGAGGCCCTGCCGAACGAAACCTACTGGCATTCTCTAGGCCGTACGGCACTGCATTATGTGATGCCGGTCATTTGCATGAGTTACGGCGGATTCGCGAGTTTAAGCCGTTTTACCCGCTCGGCGGTTTTGGAAACGATTCGCCAGGATTTCGTCCGGGCGGCACGGGCGAAGGGGCTCGGCGACTGGGCGGTCCTGTTCCGGCACATCTTCCGCAACTCCCTGATCCCCCTGATTACCCTCGCCGCCGGGCTGCTCCCCAGCCTTATCGGGGGGACGATGATCATCGAATATCTGTTTAACATCCCCGGCATGGGCACCTTGGGTTTGCAGGCGATTTCCAGCCGCGATTACCCGGTATTGATGACGGAAATGGGATTGCTGACCGTATTGGTACTGTTGGGAATATTGCTGTCTGATATCATGTACGCGGTAGTTGACCCACGAATTACTTACGAATAATTGCTAGTTGTGAATTTATCAGATGCAAATTTAATAATCCATAGTTAGATATCCACAAAAAGTACACTTACCAAGAGATAAGTGCGATAAATTCCACTAACTCGTTAATTGCCGTTAAATTACTTGCATAATTGCCGCCATTGCTGTATGATATCTTACGAACGTTTTGAGCCGTTCCATGCGGGGATGATGTGCATTGCCGCAAGCGGCTCGGACCCGGAGCCCTCGCCATGGCAACCGCTTTTCGCCTGATTGCCGCAGGTAAACTGCTCGCCGAACCGGCGGTGTTGGACAAGGCCGATCGGGAGATCATCTGGATTGACGCCCTTTCCCCGACCGATTCCGATCTGACTTCCCTTGACAAGCTCATGGGCTTCGAAGTCCCCAATCGTCACGATATTACCGAAATTGAAATCTCCAGCCGCCTTTACAAGGAGGCGGACGCGGTGGTGATGGTGGCGAACCTGCTGCCGCGTTCCGAAAGTTCGCTCCCGCCCCGTCCCGCCGCGTTTATCCTCAAACAGAACCTGCTCTTGACCATCCGCTACGCGGATTTTTACTCCTTCGATCGGGTGATGCAGTTGATTCATGTCGACAAGGAAGTGCCGCAAAATCCGGTCGGGGTGTTCTGCCGTTTGCTGGAGGAAGCGGTGGCAGACCGCGCCGACAACATCGAATTGTCGATGCGCTATATGGAAGACCTCACTTCCCGCCTCTTCCTCCGTCCCGGCCGCGGGGTGGAAGAGAGCGCCTCGGAAAGCCCGGAGCTTGACGTGGCGCTGCGCCTCATCGGCCGGATGGGCGAGAACGTTTCCAACATCCGCGAATCGATTACCTCGCTCCAAATGGTGGTGAATTTTGCCGGAACCTATGTCCCCGACGGCTGGCTCGGGGAGGATCGCCTGGTTTTGAACTCCATAAAAACCGACTTGACCGCCCTTTCCGACGAGGCGTCCTTTTTCATGAGCAAGCTCTCCTTCAATCTCGATGCGGTTCTCGGCATGATTAATATCGACGAGAACAAGGTCATCCGTCTGTTGTCGGTCGTCACCCTGCTCTTCTCCCCACCGATGCTAATCGCGGGGATCTACGGCATGAATTTCGACTTGTTGCCGGAGTTGCACTGGAAACACGGTTACCTTTTTTCCCTGGCGCTGATGCTGGCGACGATGATCGTTTCGGTGTGGTATTTAAAAAAGAAAAGGTGGCTGTAAGTGGACTTTTATTAGGAAACCAGGTGGCGCTTTGCCTCGATTTTCCAGGAAAGTCCACGCGTAGGAGCTGCATATGGCATTTTTTTTCATCGATCTCTTTGCGAACGCGGTCGCCCGTTTCGGCAGTAAACAGGCCGTCGTCTGCCAAGGCGAGTACCTCACCTACAGCGAACTGGACAGGCTCTCCAGCGCCATTGCCGGAGCCTTGCAGAACAGCGGCGTGCGCCGCGGCGACATCGTCCCCATCCACCTCGAACACGGTATCGCCCCCTTGGCCGCCATCATCGGAGTCTGGAAAGCCGGCGCCGCCTTCTGTCCCCTCGCCGCCGACCTCCCGCTGGGGCTGGTCCGGCAAATCGCCAGCGAATGTTCCGCCCGGCTGATTCTGGATCGCGGCTGGCTCGACCAGCAAACCCTCAACCAGGATCCTTTGGTCGTCACCGGGGAAAACCTGCCTTCCTCCGAAGATTTGGCCATGGTCTTTTTCAACCCCGACGCCAGCGGCCGTTATCGGGGTACGATGATCCCGCACCGCGCCCTGTCCCTGGCCGTCCAGGGGAATTCGCGCGACTTCAGCGACCAGGACGCCTTCCTGTCCAATTTCCCCTTTAACCATATCGGCATGGTCTTCGACTCCCTTACCCCGCTTGCCCTCGGCGCCACCACCCACCTCGCGGCGGGTATTCTTGCCGAAAATCTTCGCGCCCGCATCCATTACATCAAGGATAACGGCATCAGCGCCGCCGGCATGGTTCCGCACGAGGCGGCTGCCTACCTCAACCGGGCCGACGGGGATTTGAAAACCCTTTACGTCGGCATGAACCGCATCGGCGGATTGTTCAGCGTCTTCACCCGCATCGTCAACGTCTACGGCTTGGCGGAAACGTGCGGTCCGGTGGCGGCGATGGAAATCGACCGGCCCTACCTGAACGCGCCCATCGGGAAACCGTACGATGGAACGCAAATCTATCTGCTGGACGGCAAACGGAATCGCGTCGCCGACGGCGAGTTGGGCGAGATCTGCCTCTCCGGGCAAATCGCCATGGGTTACCTTAATGATTCGGTCTCGACCGAACGCTCCTTTATCGACAATCCTTTCGCCTTGGGAGTCGAGGACGACAAGCTGTTTCTCACCGGCGATTTGGGACGGATCGATCCGGAAAGCGGCTTGTTGTTTGTGGAGGGGGAAAAGCGGTAGGGATGGCGGGATGACGGTTGCCATGGTGTTAGCCAAATATACCGGTCGCGTAACGAAATGGTGAAAATCCTTTTTCACCACAGAGGCACAGAGAGCACAGAGGTTCACAGAGTAACTGAAAAGAAAAGTCGGATGTGGTTTAATAATTTTCATTATTTATCAAGTATTTCTGTATATCCCAGTTTCTTATGGACTCTGTGAACCTCTGTGTTCTCTGTGCCTCTGTGGTGAAAGTTTTTCCGTCCATGCCGAACCTCCATTCATCTCCAAAGGAAAAGAATGGAAATCCCGGCGGATCCATAATCTGGGCCCAAAGGGCGATTTTTTTGGGGTAAGGTGGTCAGTCAAACCCCGGCGTGCTCTAGGATGGCCTAACTACCCGCCTTCTTCTCCTCCGCGACCCGTTAAATCGCACTGGCACGCCTTAAGAAATTCCCTTTGGAC
>JAVBQR010000124.1:0-27847 GCA_031548865.1 Planctomycetota bacterium | reverse complement strand
ATGGTTTGGGGAACTGGGACTCTATAGCTTGAGCGACCATTATGCCAAGTTAAGCACCTGACTGGAAACCGCCGTATGCCATAAAAGGCACGTACGGTGGTGTGAGAGGCGGGAACCGCGAGGAACCCGCCTACTCGATTTTTTGCCGGCCTGACCGCGCCTCGGCGCCATTATTTGCGGGCATTCTTCGGGGACTTTTTGGAAAGACAATTCAACAGTAATCGCTGTTTTTTATCGATGTGAGTCTTTTTTATGGAGGAATCCGGACATGGCAGTAAAACCGTTGGCTGACAAAATTCTCGTCAAGCGTCTCGAAGCGCAGGAAGTCACGAAGGGCGGCATCGTCCTCCCCGACAGCGCCAAGGAAAAACCGAAGGAAGGCCGCGTGGTCGAGGTCGGCCCCGGCAAAATCACCGATTCGGGCGAGCGCGGCGTCATGCAGGTCAAGAAAAACGACCGCATCCTCTTCACCAGCTACGCCGGCACCGAAATCAAAATCGACGGCGAGGAATTCCTGATCATGTCCGAAGACGACGTCCTGGCGATCGTCAAGGAATAGGCGGAAGTTTTTCACCATGCCGATTAAACCGCCAATCGCCACGGTGAAAAAATCGCCTTGGCCTTGAACAAGAGGCTTGTTTTATTACTCACATTTTACTGGATATTATTTTTCAAAATCGCCATTCGGCGGTTCGACTGGTGATTTCGAGAACTTATGGAGATATTTATGGCAGCCAAGAAACTGGCGTTTGACGCCGAAGCGCGCGAAGGTATCCGCGCCGGCGTAAAGAAACTGGCGCAAGCGGTTAAAGTAACCCTCGGCCCCCGCGGCCGAAACGTGGTCATCGAAAAATCCTACGGCGCCCCCACCATCACCAAGGACGGGGTCACCGTCGCCAAGGAAGTCGAACTCGAAGACAAGTACGAAAACATGGGCGCGCAAATGGTCAAGTCCGTCGCCTCCAAGACCTCCGACGTCGCCGGCGACGGCACCACCACCGCCACCGTCCTCGCCGAAGCCATTTTCGATGAAGGCCTCAAGAACGTCGCCGCCGGCGCCAGCGCCATGGCGTTGAAACGCGGCATCGACAAAGCCGTCGACAGCATCGTTCTGGAACTCAAGAAAATTTCGAAACCGGTAAAATCCAACAAGGAAATTGCCCAAATCGCCACCGTCTCGGCTAACGGCGACGAAGAAATCGGCGCGAAAATAGCCGAAGCCATGGACAAGGTCGGCAAGGACGGGGTCATCACCGTCGAAGAGGGTAAAGGCCTCGACACCACGATTGACCTCGTCGAAGGCATGCAGTTCGACCGCGGCTACCTCTCGCCCCACTTTGTGACCTCGGTCGAGGACATGGAAGCGGATCTCGAAAACGCCTACATCCTCCTCTACGAGAAGAAGATTTCCTCGGTCAAGGACATCCTCCCCATTCTCGAAAAAATCGCCCAGTCCCGGCGCCCCCTCCTCATTGTCGCCGAAGACGTGGACGGCGAAGCCCTCGCCACCCTGGTCGTCAACAAGCTGCGCGGCACCCTCAATGTTTGCGCCGTCAAGGCCCCCGGCTACGGCGACCGCCGCAAAGCCATGCTGGAAGACATCGCCGTCCTCACCGGCGGCCAGGCCGTCTTTGAAGACATCGGCATGAAGCTGGAAAACCTCGACATCGCCTCCCTCGGCCAGGCGAAGAAAATCGTCGTCGACAAGGACAACACCACCATTATCGAAGGCGCCGGCAAGACCGCCGCCGTCAAGGCCCGCATTGAGCAGATCCGCCGCGAAATCGACGCCACCACCTCCGACTACGACAAGGAAAAACTCCAGGAACGTCTGGCGAAATTGTCCGGCGGGGTCGCCCAGGTGAATGTCGGCGCCGCCACCGAAGTGGAAATGAAAGAGAAAAAGGCCCGCGTCGAAGACGCCCTCCAGGCCACCCGCGCGGCGGTCGAGGAAGGCATCGTCCCCGGCGGCGGCGTGGCCCTGATCCGCTGCGCCCAGGCTCTCGCCAAGGTCGAAACGAAGGGCGAGGACGAGAAGACCGGCGTTGACATTGTGCGCCGCGCCATCACCTATCCCCTCCGTTCCATCGCCGAAAACGGCGGCAAGGAAGGGGCGATCATCGTCCAGAAGGTTGCGGAAGGCAAAGACGCCTACGGCTACAACGCCCAAACCGATGAATACGGCGACCTGGTCGCGATGGGCGTCATCGATCCGACCAAAGTCACCCGCTGCGCTCTCCAGAACGCCGCGTCGATCGCCGGACTTCTCCTCACCACCGACTGTGCGATTGTCGAGATTCCCGAGAAGAAACCGGCCATGCCCCCCGGTGGCATGGGTGGAATGGGCGGCATGGGAGGTATGGGTGGCATGGGCGGTATGGGCGGGATGATGTGATAGACCGTCCGCTTGGCCGATAAGTGATGCATTTGTGGCATGAATATGGCCCCGCCGAGATGGCGGGGCCGTTTTTATGCCGGCACGACAAAACCGCTGCGTGCTTAATTTCCATCAATGCAAATCTACTTGATACCTTCCTTGAATTCCTTCAAGCTGTTGCAAGTCGCGGCAAGGACTGTCCAGGAGTCGAGTACTTTCGAGTCGCCGCAGGCGGCGACGGATTTTTTCAACGTGGCAGGCACCGCGCCAAAACGGCTTTCCAGTACAGTCAGGATCGCATGCGCCTTGCCCATCGCCTCGCCCATCGCCTTACCCATCGCCTTGCCTCTCGCCTCGCCCTCCCTGCGGAGTACTTCGGCAGCCGTTAGAGCCATGTTTTCAGCCTCCTTTCTCGCAAACACTTTGCGGTATGCCCGGTTGAACAACTCTAGAGGATTTTTTACCACCACCTGAACCGCCGCATAACGGACCAGCGAAAACATCCAGTCCCTGATGCGTTTGTCCTGCCCTGCCTCGGCGGCGATGTCCGTTATCTCGTCCAGACGCTCGGCGATTTCACCTTGGCCAGCGGCCTGCAGGGCGGTGAGGAGCGCCCGCACCGGCGGAGTTCCCTCAATTGTATATGTGGGTTTGGCAGCCAGATCAATCAGGGTCAGGGGAAAATCCAGGACGTCCGGCTTGACGCCGGCGACGCTCTGGATCAAATCCGGCATGCGGCAAAAATCGTTCCACTGATGCCTACCGTTATACAACACCACCGCCACGGGATAAGGCAAAACCGGCGTTTGCGCCTGAGTCACGTGGGCGGCGGCGTGTCTCTCGTAGGAATTTACTATGTAACGGAGCAACCGCAAACTGATCCAGGGATCCTTTGTCGATTGATGTTCCAAAAATATGAAAACGTCCGAGCGCCGATCGCTGTTTTTAAAAGTGGTGTGAAAGCGCAGATCCCCGATTTGCTCCGCCAACGTTTCATTCACCTCGGCCGTTTCGGCGCATTTCAGTCGCCGCAAATCCAGGCGCGCGACCAACTCCGGGTCGAGGTTATGCCGCAAGAGGTCGGCGGTCACGTCGGCGGAACTCAGGAAATACCTGGCCAGGGTGTCATGCGGATGCGGCGATTTCCGTTCCGGGAGCGGGGCTGCGGGTTTCGCCCTTTTCCTCATATGCACACATACGCCCCGTCGACGATCACGTCGCTTCCGGTGGTGTAACTCGAGGCGTCGCAGGCCAGGTAAATCAGGGCCGGGAGAAGCTCCTCGGGTTTCCCCATGCGGTGCAGCGGGAACAGGGGCATCCAGGCGTCGATGAGTTCCTGCGGGACGTCCGCCGCCATCGGGGTGGAAATGTAACCGGGGCTGATGGAATTCACCCTGATGCCATGGTCCGCCCACTCCACTGCCAGGGATTTCGACATGTGGATCACCGCCGCCTTCGAGGCGTTGTAGGAACATTGCCATTGGGGAATGTTGACGATGCTCCCGGAGATCGAGGCCATATTGATGATGGAGCCTCTTATCCCCTTGTCAATCATGATCCGCCCGGCGGCCCGGGCCACGATGTATTCGCCAGTCAGATTCACGTCGATCACTTCGCGGAAATCGGCGAGCGAGGCTTCGAAGGTGCCCTGGTGTTTGCAGATGCCGGCGTTGTTGAAGACGATGTCGAGGGAACCGGACCGTTTCATGATTTCGGCCAGGGCGGCGTCGACGCTTTTTTCGTCGGTGACATCGGTGGCGATAAAGTAGGCTTTGCCTCCGTCCTTTTTGATGAGGGACAGCGTTTCGTCGGCGCCGCTGCGGCAGAGGATGACCACCTCGGCCCCGGCCATGGCAAAACCGTGCGCCGCCACTTGCCCGATGCCCCGCCCCCCGCCGGTGACTACCGCCACTTTGCCCTTCAGACCGAACATCCGTTCCAGGTATGACATGCGCTCTCCAATCTTGAAAAAGGGGTGAAATGAAACATCGGCGAACAAACGAAATCAGCAAAAATGCTGGTCTTCAACGCTGCCGTTCCCGGGCTTTTTTACGCTTGCGGCGCTTGCGGGCTGCCCCGTCGCCCCCCGCTTTCGCCTGGACCTCGCCGCCCCGGCCCTTGCCCTTGCCGCCGCCGGTGCCCCGGTGGCCGGCCTTGTCCAGGTTTTTTTCGTCGTAACTCGGTTCCAGGTATTTTGCCGCATAGGATGTTTCGGAAGCCGGACCCACGTGCATCGACTCGTACAACCCCGCGTCCCAGAGTCCCAGTTCCAAACCCCGCCCGTGCACGCCAATCGTTCCCGAAAGCGCGTTCAAGGCCACGCATTCGCCCCAGGGAACGGTGCGCAGACACTCCTCCAGTTCAGCCGCCTGGTCTCCCGCCAGCTCGGAGTCGCCGGTCAGGAGGAGGATGTACCCCGCGTTCATCGAGGTTTCCAGATGGCTTTCGTTGTCGAGGCGCTTCCAGGACTCGGGGGGGACAAAACCGTAGGGGGATTCCTCGAGGCTGACCGCGCGGCATTTACGCCAGTCCAAATCCAGGGGCGTCGCCATGAGGCTCCGGTCCCATTTCCGCCAGGCGGAACAGTGCGGAGCCGCCGCCAGGGCGTGCTCCCGCATGCGTTCCCGGGCCAAATCCCGCCGCGCGGGTTCGCGGTCGAGTTGAAAGATGGTGGACCAGGAGCACTGCCGCCACATTAGTTCCGCCAACCTGCCGCCCCAGCCGTTTTCGGGGGTGAAGGACCCGAGGCGCGCCCGGCCGTTTTCCTCGGCGGCGGCGGCGTAAGCCTCCCAGTCGCGTTCCTCGCCGGAGAGCCGCGCCGCCGTAAGAAGCATCGCCAGCAGTAAGGGGCCGGATTCGGCGTCGGGCTGGGAAAAATCGCCCCCCGCGACCGCCTTCCCGTCGACCCCGTGCAGGCGGAAGCGTTCCCGCCGGATCCGATCCAGCCACTTTCCGGCGATGGAGCGGAATTTCTCCTGGCTGTCCAGGGAAATCGCCGCGGTGGCGAGACCGCGGTTGACGGCGAACATCCAGGCGGCATGGTTTTCCCGGCGGGGAGCGCCAAAAAAACCGCGTCCGTCCGGCGCCAGGCCGCCGACCAGGAACGACTTCGGGGCCACCGTCGCCAGGCGAATCAGCCCGCCGATGAGGCGGTCGAGGATGGCTTCGTCGCCGGGGCCTTCGATTCCGAGTTCCAGCCGGAGCAGGTAGGATTCGAAGAGGAGGGCGTGGTTGCGGGCGGTGAAGTGGTAGCCGCCGCCGAGGCCGGAGGGATTGGGCTGGTTGGTCCGCGCCTCCCTCGAGGTGGCGAAGAATTTCGAGGGGAAATCGTCGGGGCTGGAGGCGTAGTCGAAGGGCAGGCCGAGTTTGCGGAAGAGGAATTTTTCCTCGATGGCGGCCTGGGCTCCGCGGATTATGCCGTCCAGATAGGGGACGGTTTCGTTGCCGGATACATCTTTTCCGGTTGGATCTTGGATGAGAATCACGGTGGCTCCTGTGGAGATGCAGAACTCGCAATGGCGTGGAATTATTGGAAAAATCAAGCGTAGACCGGCCAGATTTTTTCGAGATTTCCACTCACAGATAGTTAGTGTCGAATTTTCTATTGGTTATGAACACGATCTTCATTTCACCACCGGCATTTCCTCCGCCATGAAGGATTCGACCCGGCCCTCGCCGTCCAGGGTCAGCATGACCCGCCGCGCCTGTTCCCTGCTTTGCTCCGACAAAAAGGCGAAAACCCGGTAGGGCGCGATATTGTTCGCTTCATAACCGGCAAAGAGCCGATCGGGGTCCCGCACCAGCGCGCCCTTGGGGAACAGCTTTTGCCCCAAAGTGCGCAGCGCCGCGAAGTCGCCGGTTTTGACTGCCGTCTGGAAGGCCTTCATGTCCGGGCTGTCGGCATTAACCGAAACCGGTGCCGAAGTCTTGGCGGACGCCGGTGCCGGCGCCGGCTTTGCCGGGGACGACGGCTTGGAAGAGTAGTAGCGGGAAGCGAACATGCCGATGACGCCGCCCAACAAAATAAAAAGAATCGGTCTTAAATTACGTTGCATATTTTCCTTCACTGGGGAGTTTTCGAAACAATCGAGCCAAGGGCTTGTCATAGTTTATTTCGTGACAGGCCCCAACCGCTGTTCGATTTCCCAAAAAGTTCGCTTAAACCATTTCCCTAAGCCGTTTCGCGTGGGTTTGCTCCTCTTCGGCGAGTTTTCCCAAAACCGAGCGGACCGACGGGATCAGCGTCCGTTTGGCCAGATCGCCGTAAAAGGCGGCGGTCGCCTCCTCGTGTTCGATGAGTCCGGCCACGAGCCGGCCGCCTTTTTCATCCAGTTTAATCTGCCGTCCGGATGTGCCGACGCCGCCGTGCTTTTCCTTCCAAACCTGATCCGTCAACTGATCCGGCGAGAGCGAACGCAAGTGCCGGAGGTGCCCTTCCTCCTCGTTCGCCAGCTGGATAAGGAGTTCGTGGAGTTCCGGGGGGGCGCCGGCCGCCAGGCGGCGGTAACGTTCCATCGACAGCTTTTCGAAATCCATCGCCGCTTTCAGGGCCAGGCCGCCGGCAAGGCTTCTCTCGCCTTTGGCCGGTCCCGAAACCGGCACGGTTTCCCAGGGCGCCGGCCTAGCGGGCGTAACCGCCGGTTCCGCCGCCGCAGTTGCCGTCGCGGCGGCTCTGTCGGCTTGGAAGGAGGCGTACGTTTCATAGAGAATGGTGAAGCCGAACAGCAGGAACAGAACCGCGGCGGCGAGTTTGATGTATCTTTCGTCCGGGACCACCGCTTTCAGGATGTGGCCGAGAAACACCGCGATGAAAGTCGAGGTAGCCAGAGCCAGCGCCGCCGCCGCGAACACCACCCATTTCGAGAGTGAATTGTCCGGCGCGTCGGCCGTTTTCGCCATGGCGGCGAGTTGGGTTTTGTCGCCCAGCTCGGCCAGGAAAATCAGGATGAAGGTCCCGCTGAACAATTTCCACCAATCCATTGCGTCCCCTTGAAAAGTTTGTCTTCGTATTTCTGAACCTTCCTCGTTCACAGCACCCCGAGCCCGCCCAAGTCCTTGCGCAACTTTTCCGGATTGAGAAACAGCAGGCCCGGCATGCCGGTCATCCGCGCGCCGTCCACGTTTTCCTGCCGGTCGTCGATGAACAGGCATTCGTCCCGGGGGCGCTGGTAATTCGCCGCCGCCGCCAGGTACATTTCCGGATGCGGCTTCAGATACTTCACTTCGAACGACACGGTCGGTTTTTCCACCCTGCGGAGGTAGGGGAGGATCTCCAGCGCTTTTCCCCAATGCAGGGGGTCGGTGTCGGAAAGGACCCCGACCTGATGCCGCCTCGCCACCTCGGCGAAAAGCTGTTCCATGCCGGGCATGGGGCTGAACAAGTCGTTCCAGCCTTCGACGAATTGCTCGTAGTCGTACCGAAGCATGTCGTCCATGCCGGTGCGGGCGATTTCGAAAAACTCCCGCGAGCTGATATCCCCGGTCATGTGCTGCCGGACCTCGCGCCGGTACCAGTATTTTTCGAAGGCCTTTTCCGGAGGAATCCCCAAAGCCCGCATGAGCCGGCCGAACTTTTCGCCCCCGGTGTCGATGCGGATAAGCACCCGGCCCAAATCGAAAATCACCGTGTTGATTTTACGCACCGCTTTCCCCTGTCATTCGATGTATGTGTCGCTCTTATTTCCTGTTTCCCTGATGTAAATCGACCCCAGTTCCGACCCTACACCCGGCGGGAGATACGGCTGCTCGCAGGTGCGGACGGTGCCGTTGAACAACAGGACGTTGGTGAAATGGTGGCCGTGGTTTCCGGTGTTCATGGTATTGCCTTTTTCCAGGTTCTTGTCGCTTTTGTCGGCGGCGATCACCTTGTTCGGGGCGTCCGTGGGGTAGATGTGTCCGGTCATGCCGTAGGACAGTTGCCGGGGCGAAGTGAAATCCTCGCCCGCTTGCGGCGGGTCGATGAGGTTTTTGTCGCCGGGGCAGCGGAAGACGTTCACGTCCTGGATGACGCCCCGCCCTTTGTCCCAGAGTGAATTCAAACCCGGTTCCACCGCGTAGAGGTTTCCCTTCAGCGGTTTCCCGTCCGGCGCATCGCAAAAGCCGGACATGCCGCGTCCGGGCGGCAGGGCGAAGTCGTGGTCCATCGACCACTGCTTGACAGCGGCGCCGATAATGCGGAGGTTTTCCAGGCATTTGAGGCGGTTGTCGTTGTCACGCCACCGGGTTGACATCGGCAGCGCTATGCCGAGAAAGGCGAGAACGGCGGAGAGGACAAGTATTATTTCAAGAACGTGCGGTTTCCACATGACGAGGAATTCCAAGGCCGAAGCGCGGAAAAAGGCAAGCGTGCGCTCCGGGAAGCGCGTTGTCCATTATGCAGAATCCACTGCGTCCTGACAAGAGAATCCTGTTTAACTTTGGGCGGCAATTGGTATAATGCGAAAAATTGTCGTCCGCCCGCCGGTTCGGCCCGAATCGGATCGAGGGGGACGCCCGAGGCAAATCGGGGCGGAATCGCCCTGCGGGGGCAAGGACCACAGGGGTCCAGGGTCTCCGCCAAATCACCCTTTCCAAAGACGGTCAGGTATCACATATGTCTGAATTCAGCAAATATCTGTCTCCCGAACGCGTACAGGTTCTGGATGTGAAAAACAAGCGCCAAGCCATCGACGGCACCCTCGCCCTGCTGAAGGACTCGCCGAACATCTCCGATTTCTCCCGGGTGGCCGCCGCCACCTGGCAACGCGAGGAGGCGCTCGCCACCGGCCTCGGCCTCGGGATCGGCGCGCCGCACGTGCGCTCCTCGGCGGTGCGCTTCCCGACTGCCGCCCTCACTGTGCTCCGTAAGGGGGTGGAATACGGCAGTCTCGACGCCACTCCCGTGCGGCTGGTCCTTCTGGTCGCCATGCCGGAGGACAGCCAGACCGAGTGGTTACGCTATCTCGCCCGGGCGTCGGCCATTTTCCGCGACGACGCCATGCGCACCAAATTGTTCAACTGCACCGATGCGGAAATCCTGTGGAATCTGGTCAAGGAGCATTGATGTCGGACTGGTATTTTCGCGGTAAAAGTTCCGCCGGGGCGGGGCCGAACCGGCTCAAGGTCTGCCCGGGCTGCCGCAACCTGGTGAACGCGGGGGAGGAATTCTGCCCTTTCTGTGCGAGACGCCTGCGGGACTCGAACAGCGTATCGGCATTTGTCCGGCGCTATTTTTCCCGCCCGGGTGCGATGACCCAAACCCTGATTGGCGCCTTGGTTGCGGTTTTCCTCCTCCAGCTCCTGGCCGACCTGTTTCTCCCCCCCGAGTACCGCCGGGGCGGCGGCGGCGGGCTGATGTCCTTCCTGTCCGCGGACAGCCTCACCTATATCCGCCTGGGCTCTAATTTCCACGCCCTCACCTTTTACGCCGGCGAGTACTGGCGGCTTCTCTCCTACGCCTTCCTGCATTTCGGCCTGGTTCACATCGGCTTCAACTGCTGGGCGTTCTGGGATCTCGGCCGCTTGTCGGAACGGCTGTGGGGGGCGCGGCAACTGTTCGCCGTGTACATCCTGACCGGGATCAGCGGCGGGATTTTCAGCCTTTTGGTGGCGATGGGCATAATGGGCCGGGCGGCGAATTCGGTGGGCGCCTCGGGCGCGATTTGCGGGGTGCTGGGCCTCTTGTTGGGGACCTACTACCGCAACAAATATTCAATCGGGCGCGAACTCGGCGGCTACCTTATCCAATGGGCGATTTACATCCTGGTTTTCGGCCTGGTCGCCGGGGCAGACAATGGCGCGCACATCGGCGGCTTCCTCGGCGGCGGCGCAATCGGCTATTTCCTTCCACCCAGCAATGTCACCAAAACCTTCGACCGGGATCGCCGGATCTGGAACTTCCTGTTTTGGCTTTCGGTGGTGCTGCTGATTGTCTGCGTCGGGTGCGTGGCCTACTATTACGCACAGGGCGTGGAGCACGCCCTTAAGGATGTGATGACTTTGGGCGGAATGCTGCAGAGAAGCGGAGCCTGGTAATCAAGGAGAGTTAATGAATGTCCTCATCGTCGGCTCGGGCGGTCGCGAACACGCCCTGGCCTGGAAATTGTCCCTTAGCCCCAAAGTCACGAAAGTATTTACCGCGCCCGGAAACAGCGGCACCGCCCTGGTCGGCGAGAATGTCGACCTCGATGTCGGGAATCTCCGGAACCTGGTCCGCTGGGCGAGGGACCACGACATCGGCCTGGTTATCCCCGGCGCCGAGGCGTATTACGTGGCCGGGATTGTCGACGAATTCAAGGAATCGGGGATTCCCATTTTCGGGCCGTCGGCGGCGGCGGCGGAACTGGAGGGCTCGAAAGCCTTTGCCAAAGGCCTCATGCGCCGGCACGGCATTCCCACCGCCGATTACGCCGAGTTCGAGCAATACGACGCGGCGCTGCGTTATCTGGACTCGCGGCCGGCCGGGCCGGTGGTGGTGAAGGCGGACGGCTTGTGCGCCGGAAAAGGCGTGGTGGTTTGCCAGAACGTGGACGAAGCGAAGACGGCGGTGAAGCGGATGATGGCGGAAAGGGAGTTTGGCGAAGCCGGACAGCGGGTGGTCATCGAGGAGCTCCTCCGGGGGCAGGAAGTGACGATCCTGGCGCTGACGGACGGGAAAACTATCGCCCCCTTGGCGTCGTCCCAGGACCATAAAGCCGCCTTCGACGGCGACAGCGGCCCGAACACCGGCGGCATGGGGGCGTATTCCCCGGCGCCGATTCTGACGGAAGAATTGATGGACGAGGTGGTCGAAAAGATTCTCGTGCCCACCGTCCACGGCATGAATGAGGAAGGCCGGCGTTTCCGGGGCCTACTCTATGCCGGCTTGATGCTGACCGGCGGCGGGCCGAAGGTTTTGGAATACAACGTCCGCTTCGGCGACCCGGAGACCCAGCCGGTCCTGATGCGCCTGAAGTCGGACTTGTTCGACCTCATTTACGCGACGGTGAAGGGGAAGCTGGCGGACGAAAGCATCGAATGGCACGAAGAGCCGGCGGTGTGCGTGGTTTTGGCGGCGGGCGGCTACCCGGGGGCGTACGAAAAGGGCAAGGTGGTTACGGGCTTGGAAAACGCCGCCCGGCGCCCGGGCTGCACCGTTTTCCACGCCGGGGCCAAACTGAACCGCCAGAAGGAAGTGGTGACGGACGGCGGGCGGGTGTTCGGGGTGACCTGCCTCGGCCGCGACATAAAGACGGCCATCGACAACGCCTACCGGGCGGTCGGGGACATCCATTTCGAAGGCATGCGTTACCGCACGGACATCGGTAAAAAAGCCCTGCCGGATTTCGGGAAGAGAACTTCGTGAACAATTTTTTCGCCTATCTGTCCCGGATGCGGCTGATCCAGCGCTGGAGTCTGATGCACAATATCAGCCCGGAAAACATCCAGGAGCACAGCCAGCGGGTGGCGGTTCTGGCCCATGCGCTGGCGGTGGTGGGCCAGGTCAAATTCGGCAAAACCACCCGGCCGGAACGGGCGGCGTTTTTAGCCCTTTTTCACGACGCCGGAGAGGTGATTACCGGCGATATGCCGACCCCGGTCAAGTATTACGACGCTGAAATCCGTACCGCCTATCGGGGTATCGAGGAAGCGGCGAACCGGCGGCTGTTGTCGTTTCTACCCGAGGAATTTCGCCCCGTTTACCGGGACGCCCTTTTTCCCAAGGACGACGACGCGGCGGAATGGGTTTACGTCAAGGCGGCGGACAAGCTGTGCGCCTGGCTGAAATGTGTCGAGGAGCGCCGGGGCGGCAACCGGGATTTTCTCCAGGCGGAGAAGGGGCTCCGCAAGCAGCTTGACAGCATGGAATTGCCGGAACTGACCTATTTCATTGAAACCTTCGCGCCAGGGTTCTCGTTGACTCTCGACGAGCTGGGTTGAGGTTATCTGGGAACATGTTCCACTGTTTGGTGTATGGCGAATTCGTTTCGTAGCAATTGTATCCCCCACTGGCTTAGCCGAGGGGTCCCGGCACGCCGTCGTTTACACCCCGGTTCGATGTAGAGACGCCGGGATGACGATCTTAGGAGGTATGCGATGTCGAGGGGGCACAGACACGTTCAGCTACCGTAATTTATCAGAAGACACCCAACTAGTAGGTTGTCTTTGGACAAATTTCGGTAGCTGGGCGCGGCTTCGGACTCTGTACCGCCGCAGACCTCCCCCCCCCATCGTCATCCCGGCGTCCATGCGTCGAACCGGGGTGTAAACGATGGAGTGCCGGGACCCAGTTGGGTAAACAATGGCTACGCTGTTTACTGGGAACATGTTCCATTGTTTGGCGTATGGCCAATTAGTTTTGTAGCAGCTGTTTTCCCAACTGGGTCCCGGCACTCCATCGTTTACACCCCGGTTCAACGCACAGACGCCGGGATGACGGTGGGGGGAGGTCTGCGGCGATACAGAGTCCGGAGCCGCGTTCCGTTACCGAAAATTGTCCAAAGACGACCTACTAGTGCCCCATAAACCCAAAAGAAAAGCGCTTGAGTCATGGAAAAAATAGTTATAATACCCGAAGCCGATTCCTATGTTTGTTGCGACCGGATTCTGGCCGCCGTCGATGACGGCATACTTCACAACGTGTCGTTCGAAGGCGGTTGCGACGGGAACGGCAAGGCGCTCGGCCGGCTGTTGGAAGGAATGCCGGCCGAACAGGCCATCAAGCTGCTGTCCGGCGTAACTTGCGACGGCAAGTGCACTTCGTGCGCGGATCAATTGGCGGTGGGTTTAAAGAAAAGTCTGCGGGGGGACTGATTGAGCAAAGCGGCGGCGGTTTGGCCGATATTCTTCGAAAACCTCCTTAAAAGGATGAAAATGCGCGATAAACGAAACAGTCACCAGGTCGAACGCGGCTCGGAGCTTTTCGACGTCCATAACCGGAGCCGGCGGGTTCCGCGGCGTCCGGAAAACGGCCGGCGGCGCGCGGCGCGCTTCGGGGGGAGCTTCGTGTTTGCCTGTTACATCGACGCCAAACAGCCGCACTACCGCCCCACGGCGCGGGTGCTGTCCCTGGACGGCAAACACCTGTGCAGCCGGCAGGAACCGGTCATGCCGGAACACGGGAGAGTATCGTAAACACCATTCCCTCTGGAAATCTTCCTCCTCTTTCCCATAATGGGAGAGAGGATTTTTGTTATACCTGGACTTATGCAAAATCACCATTCAAACCGCCAAATGGCGATTTTGTAAAAGCAAAAACCCTTGAAATTCAGGCAAAACGATTTTTGCAAAGCGGCGATTGGCGGTTAAATCGCCGCTTTGCAAAAGTTCAGTTATACCTGAGGAGACCAACTCACATGCCTCAAGAGCGATTCCTCGTCACCGGTTGCGCCGGTTTCATCGGTGGACACATGCTGGAGCACCTCATCGAAGCCGGTTTCGAAACGGTGGGCATCGATGATTTTTCGACCGGGTCTCCGGATAATCTCACCCCGGCCCGGGGGCGCTTCCGCTTTATCGAAGGCAGCGTCGCCGACCGGGAACGGGTCAGGGAGGCCCTGGAGGGCGTCACCCGGGTGATTCACCTGGCCAGCGTCCCGTCGGTGCCGCGCTCGGTGGATAACCCGCTGGAAAGCGCCCTGGCCTCGGTCATCGGCACCGTCACCCTGCTGGACGAATGCGTCAAGGCGGGGGTGAAAAGGGTGGTGCAGTCGACCTCGAGTTCGGCCTACGGCGACAACACGACGCTGCCCCGGGTCGAAACGCTCACCCCCCGGCCGATGTCCCCCTACGCGGTGGCGAAGGCGACCCAGGAGCATTACGCCCGGGTCTTCAGCCGCTGCTACGGCCTGGATACCGCTTCGCTACGTTATTTCAATATCTTCGGACCCCGGCAAAACCCGAACAGCAAATACGCGGCGGTCATTCCCAAATTCATCACCGAAATGCGGGCGGGACGGCGCCCGGTGATTTTCGGGGACGGCCTGCAGACCCGGGATTTCACCTTTATCGAAAACGCGCTCCACGCCAACACGAAAGCGGCTCTCTCCCCTGAAAACCTGAACGGGGAAGTGTTTAATGTCGGGGCGGGTAAGGCGCACAGCCTGAACGATTTGGTGGGCAATTTGAACCGGCTCCTCGGCACCGACATCACCCCCCAATACGCCCCGCCCCGCACCGGCGACGTCCGGGACAGCCTCGCCGACGTGTCGAAAGCGAAGCAGGGTTTCGGTTACCAACCGCGCGTCGACTTTTTGGAAGGACTCCGGCGCACGGCGGAGTACTACTAACCCAAACAGGCGGACCCCATGGCCCTACCACCCAAAAAACCCCTTCCGCAAGCGCAGCCCAAGTCGCCGGTCATCAACAATTCGAGCGATTTCGTGCCGCTGACCCCGGTCAAGGCCCAGGTCGATCCGGCGCTCATGCCCCAGGAGGCGCCGCCGCCGCCGGCAACGCCCCCGAATGTGCCGGTCGCGCCGGTGCCGGGGAAAGGCGGGTTTATCCCGGTCGCCGCCCAGGGCGGCGGCGGCTTCATGCCCACGCCGGACCGGGTCATACACTTGAACGACGAAAAACGCCTGGACACCGTTCCCTTCGAGTTCGCCGACATCCGCGCCCTGGCCCAGCGCATTCTCAAACGCGCCCAGGAACAAGGCCAGGCGAAAATCGACGCCGCCCGCAAACAAGTCGCGGCCATGGAAAAGACGGCCTACGACAAGGCTTACAAGGAAGCGTTCCCCAAAGGCGAGAAGGAAGGCTTCGCCAAGGGGGAAAAGGACGGCACGGCGAAGGCGGAGGCGAAAATCCAGGCGGCGATCAAGTCTGAAAAAGAGACGATTCAAAAAAACGTCCAGCCGGTGGCGGGAGTGATGCAGCAGGCGGTGGCGGCGATGGAAGAGGCGAAGGAACTGCTGCGGCGCACGGCGGAAGGCGATTTACTGTTGCTGGCGATTGACCTGGCCCGGCGGTTGGTGGGGCACGAGCTGTCGGTGGATCCGGAAGCGATTAAGCCGCTGGCGGCGGAGTGCATCGACCTGATTACGGATCGCTCGGACATCACGGTGCGGGTGAATCCGGCGGATCACCAGGTGATGCTGGACTATTACCCGGATTTGAAATTGCTGTTTCCGGATTTGGGTCCGATAAAAGTCATACCCGACCCGGCGGTGGAGCGGGGCGGAATCATGGCGGCGACGCGGGAGGCGGAGGTCGATATGCGCCTGGCGACCCGGCTGGCGACCTTCGAGGAGGTGATATTGGGTTACTCCGGCGAGCAGGCTACTCCGCCCTGGAACCGGATCAGCCCGGAAATGGCACTGGCGGCGGCCGAGGCCGGCGGGTTTGCATCCACCGGGGAGGCGCTGCCCCCCGGGGGGGAACAGCTGGCGGTGGAAATGCCGGACGCGGCAGCCGGTTATGCCGCGCCAGGTGATAATGCGGCGGCGGCCGCCGGGGCGGATGCGGCGCTGAGCGATGCGGATCTGGCCGATTTGGCGGAGCTGGCGGATATGCCCCCTCCCGCCGGTTGAGGCGAAAAAGCCGGGCAGCGGGGAAATTTTTTTTTCAGATTTTATTTTGCGAAAAATTTACCGATTTGTGGATGTGCATTTTTTCAGACCGGTCAAGAAAAAGCGTTCACCTCGAGATAAAACCTTTTGCTGCATTAAGCGTAAATAACGAATATTTTCCCGCCCCAATCTTCACATCTTTGCGTATATAAATATAAACCTACGATTATCATACCCTTGGCTTAAATTTTAATTAATTATTGGCTCTTAAGATAAGATAAACGCAAAAAATTATATTTGGGGCTTGAATTAGCGGCACCCGCCTGTTATAATGATTAACACCCATTATATTGTGAATAATGGGAGATGAAAAACAACGCTGTTACTTTATTTTACCCGGAAAGTTGAGCAACAACAGGCAAGTGCGCGCGATTGTATCTCCATTAATTCATTCACTCGTCAACGCGGCTAGGCGCACGCACTATAAACGAATAGGGAGATTTGTTTACGTCCGCTCCCACAATACATTGTGCGAACAAATTATACTTGACGTTACCCTACTACGGAGGGGAAATGATGGGAAAAATGCCCGACGCCTTACGTGAAACCATTGCCCGCAACATCCGCGAATGCCGGGTCAAAAAATTCCCCGGACGCGGGGGCGGTAAAAAGTGTGCGGAATCGTTCGGGGTCTCGCCTCAGCAATGGTCGCCATGGGAAAGCGGGAAAAGAACGCCGGACGAACTCCGTTTGGAGCAGATCGCCTCATTTTTCAGCACCACCGTCGAATGGTTCCGACGCGACCATTCGGCTGACTTAGCCGCCGCCATGGGTAAATCCGTTACTCCGCATGAAACCGGTTCCACGCCGGTCATCCATTCGCAGACTTTCGGCGAAAGCGGTGATGCCACCCCGATTGCCAGCGGACCCCGGGCCATGCCTCCATTGCAGAATAGCGAGGACGAGGATATCGCGCATTACCTATGGGTACTGGATATCCTGACCCGCAAGTTGACCGCCAGCGGCATCAGGGTGGTGGTCACTTTCGAAAGAGCGGCGGAAAAGGCTGCCAACATCTTCAATACCGGCAAGCTCTGAAAAATCCCGCACATGGTACAAAAAAAATCGCAATGGGCAAAATGCCCATTGCGATTTGCGTTTCCCGGTCGCTCCGCCTGACAGTTTTCGCGCCGCAGCGCCGCACTCCCGCAAAATGCCGGCCACCGGTCAAACAACGCCGGCCGGCCTATCTCTTGCGCTTCTTCACCGGCGGTTCGTCGTCCTCGTCTTCGTCCTCTTCGTCCTCATCCTCATCCTCGTCTTCATCTTCATCGTCATCGTAAAATTCTTCATCATCCGCCTCGTCGTCGTCGTCATAGGGATAACCCTCGTCATCGTCGAAGTCGAGGTTGTCCATCGAAAACGCCGCTTCCCGGACTTCGTCGAAAACCTCCGCCGGCAACAGGACCGGGTCCTTGACGCCGCTGTAGTAGACCAGGGTCTGGTCGTTTTGTTTACGTATTAGCGTCACATTGCGCAGGTTTACGATGACGTCCCCGACCAGGCACATGCCGGCTTCGGGAACGATGGTGAAATAATTATCGTCGTTTTCGTCGTGGTTTTCTTTTTCATCCATAGCCATAATCAACCTTTCTCTTTGCTGGCACTGTATGACCTATAAAATCCCCAAACCCTCTTGAGGGAACAGCTGCGCGCCTCAACCTCCCGCCAACCACGGCCGGCCCATTTCATCCTTCCAGGCGATGTCGGCCAGACTGTAGCGGGGGCGCGGGGGCGGCGGCGGATGTTTCGGGTGGCCGGTGGGGAAGAGGGCGATGGGGAAATTGTACTTTTCGTCCAACCGCAACACCTCCATCACCTTCCCGACCTCGAACAAGCCAATCCAGCAACAACCCAGCTCCAATGCCGCCGCCGCCAACAGGTAATGTTCGCCGGCGATCATGCAGTTAGCACGGATGAAAATATCGTTCGCTTCCCGCGAACTTTCCGGCTTGTCCTTGTACCTCGCCTCCACCGCCGCCAGCGTCTCGGCGGATACGGCCCCGACGTCGGCCAATTCCTTGGCCCGTCGCAGGCGCTTTTTGTAGATGCCCCGGTCGCCCAGGAGTACGGTGATCACCGGTGCCTGCAACAGGCAGGGCTGGTTGTGTCCCGCCTCCGCCAGGGCGGCGCGGAGCTCCGGATTTTTCGCCACGAAAAATCGCCACGGTTGCGCATTGGTTGCGCTGGGGGCCAAACGGGCCGCCTCCAGGCAGGTTTCGATATCCTTGGCCGCCACCGGTTCGTCCGAGAATTCCCGGCAGGAACGGCGGCTCCTGACCACTTCGAAAAAATCCATGCTCAGCCCTCAATCAAGACCTCGGCGGTCATTTCCTTGGGAATCGGTACGCCCATCAATTTGAGCATGGTCGGCGCCAGATCCGACAGTTTGCCGCGGGGCAGCAGTTTCGCCTGCCAACTGTTTTCCGCTACGTATATGCATTCCACCGGGAAAAGGGTGTGGCTGGTTTTGGTCATGCCGGTCTCGTAGTCGACCATCTGTTCGGCATTGCCGTGATCGGCGGTGATGAGGATGTCGGCGCCGATTTCGAGGAGTTTGGGGATGACCCGGCCCAGGCAGCGGTCCACGGTGGCGACGCCTTTCGCCGCCGCCACGGGGTCGCCGGTGTGGCCGACCATATCGCCGTTCGCGAAATTGACGACAATCATTTTGTACGGGTTTTCGTGTATGCGGCGGAGAAGCTCGGCGGCGACGAACTCGGCTTCCATCTCGGGGTGGCTGGCGAAAGTGGCGGGGTCGAAGCGGCCCTTGATTTCCACCTGGTCCTCGTCCCGGTAGGGGGTGGTGGATTTCCCGTTGAAGAAGGAGGTGACGTGGCGGAATTTCTGCGTTTCGGCGAGGCGCAGCTGTTTGAAGCCGGCTTCCGAAACCACTTCGCCGAGAAGTTTGTCCATGCCGCCGTCGCCGCCCATCGCGCCCAGCATATAGTGAGGGAACGAGTCGTAATACCGGGTGAGCCCGGCGTAGACCACGTTCGGTTTGGCCGACAGCTTGCCGGGATATTTCGGATCCACAAAAGCGAGCGAAAGTTGAATCGCCCGGTCCTGCCGGTAGTTGGTGTGCAGGATGGAGTCGCCTTCCCTGACGCCGTTATAGTCGCCGATTACGTGCGGCGGGATGTATTCGTCGACCATTTCCGTGCCGTCCGGGGTTTTATCCTTGGCGTAGGAGGCGTTCACCACGCTCATGATGTCCGATCCTTTGGCGGCTTTCGCCGATACGATCGCGGCATAGGCCTGGTCGGTCAAGGCCCAATTCTTCGAACGGTCCATACTGTAATAGCGCCCCATGCAGGTGCCGATGCTGCAACCGCCGACTTCCTGCATCACTTTCAGAAGTTTGGCGATATATTCGGCCGAAGAGCGCGGGGGGGTGTCGCGGCCGTCCAGGAAGGGATGGATGACAATGCGGCCGGCGGGGAATTCCTGCCGGGCGCGGCGCATGATTTTAAAAAGGTGTTCCTGATGGGCATGGACGCCTTCGTCCTGCAGCAGCCCCAGGAAGTGGAAGCTCCCTTGGTGTTTTTTCCAATTGTCGACCAGGCGTTTCCATTCGTCGGCGGCGAAGAGGGAGCCGTCCCTCAGGCCGTCGTCGATGCGTTTCAATTCCTGGATGACGATACGTCCCGCACCCATGTTCAGGTGGCCGACTTCGGATGATCCCTGATAACCGTCGGGTAGTCCGACCGGTTCGCCGGAAGCGTCGAGGAGGGTCCAGGGGTAACGGGCTTTAAGGCTGTCGATGACGGGAGTATTGGCGTTCCAGACCGAATTCCCGCGAGGGTTGGGGTTGTATCCCCAGCCGTCTCGGATGAGTAGGACTACAGGTCTGACTGGCATGGGTTTGATCTCCTTCGGGTTGGCGGGTTTATAGCTGTCAAAGTGATATTTTCCGCACCAGGTTCGGCGGTTGTCTATAATATGCTGTTAATTTTTTGGCGATAAGCGTCGATGATCTACCCGAATACGCTTTCTGTTTGCGGCAGCTATTTGGGGATGGGGCGTTTCTGGCAACAAGCCTGGATTGTCCTCCGCCGAAAGCGCATAAATTATACCGAAAGGTCATTTTCATGTCCAAACCTTTGCGCTTTTTTATTGCCGGGATAATTCAGGGATCGCTGCCGGACACGATTCATCCCCAGGACTACCGCCAACAAATCCGCGATTTGCTACAAAAAGAGTTCCCCGGCTCGGAAGTCTTCAATCCGGTTGATGCTTACCCCGACAGTATTAATTATGACCAGGACCGGGCCAGCGCCGCCTTTTTCGATCTGATGGATCGGGCCGGACGCACCGATGTCTTGATCGCCTTTGTCCCCGAAGCCAGCATGGGGACCGCGATTGAAATCTGGAATGCCCACCACGCCGGTTCATATGTGCTGTGCGTGTCGGGGCTGACTTTGAACTGGGTGGTGCAGTTCCTTTCCGACCGGGTGGTGCCGGATTTGCCTGCTTTCGAGGAACTGCTCAAGAATGGGGTATTGGCCACGGAAATCCGGGCAAAATTGGGAGATAGGCCGTTGACGATTTGACCCAACGGTGTTATTGTAACGTATGACTAGAAATTTTTTTTGGCTTCACGGACGCCGTTTCCTGAAGAAGGAAGTGGCAGAATGTCGGTTATATAACTGAACTTTTGCATAGTGGCGATCTAACCGCCAATCGCCACTATGCAAAAATCGTTTTTGCCCGGTTTTCAAGGGTTTTTGATTTTACAAAATCGCCATTCGGCGGTTTGAATGGTGATTTTGCAAAAGTCCAGTTATATAACGTGTATTAGGTAAAATGCCAAGAAAAGGATGGAAATAGCGCTCATCGGTTACCCCACTCATAGGAGATAAACCTCATGTCAGTCGCACCTGTGACCAAATTATCGGCAGCCGTCCTAGCCTGCACGCTGCTCCTCGGTTCAGGCCTGAGCGCCCAGGAACCTTATTCAACCTACGGCGGATACAATAACTATGGAAATGCCGCTTATGGCCGGGCTCCGACCACCTACCGCAAAGGGCGTCTCCCTGCCGGTCAAGCCGGTCAAACCACCGCCGTGCCGGCGATGCCGGCAGGATCTTTCGCGCTTGACGCCAACCCGGTCCCGCCCTTCGGATCGCACGAAAGCCGCGCCCAAGGCGGCAACGCCTCCATGTTTTCGCCCAATACCGGCGTCGCGAATCCCGCCACCGCCGCCCGGCAGGCCGCCTATGCCCAGCCCTCGGTCCAGGGCCAACCCACAGCCAACAACCAGGCCGGCGGCCTCGAACAGGCTCCCCCCTATTTCGACGCCACCAGTTACGCCGCTTATGCCGCCTCCCTGACTGCCGGCAATCCCGCCTCCGCCGCCACTGCTCCTGCCGCGCCGTCCGCCTCCTCGGCCGTTTCCCGCGCTACGGCCGGTGCCGGTTCAAGCGCCGCCAATTACGGAAGTTCCGTCGCCACTCCGGCCTACGGCGCCACGCCCTATGCCGGCACTCCGGCCGCCGACGCGCCTTACGCTCCGGCACCCTACTCCGTGGATAATTCCATGCGCGTGACCAGCCAAACCGCCCCGGCCGAAAGCACCGCCGACCTCGTAAGGGGAACAGGCACCATTCCCCCGGTCGGCGGTTTCATGGCTCCTCCCGACCCCAGCCATTCCGCCGAAGCCGTCTCCGCCACTATTGTCGGCGCGCCCATAACCGGCGCCCCTGTCCCCGGCGCCACCCTGGCCACCACCACCCTCGCCCCGACTTATGCCGCTCCCTCCTACTCCGCCCCGGCAGCCACCCTGCCCGCCGCTCCGGACGCCGCCGCCGCCGCCGTCACCGTGACCCCGCCCCCTAGCAGCGTCACCGCCGCCCTCGAAGCAGCCCTGCCGCAGTTGCAGATGCAGCTCCAGAATCCTTACGGCACCGGCGAAACACCTGCCGCCACCTACGATCCCAACCTGAACGCCTACGTCCTGCCGCCGATCTACGCCAAGGTCAATCTCTGGCAGACCCCCAGCGGGGAACTCCTCACCTCGCCTCCTCCTGGCACCGTCCCCGCTCCTCTGGCCCCGGCCTTAACCGCCCAGGTCCCGGCGGTGACCCCGAACTATTACGCCCAAGCCCAGGCCCAGGCGCAGGCGGCGGCCGCCGCCCAGGCGCAACTCGCGGCGGCACAGACCCAGGCCCAACAGCAGGCCCAGCTCCTCGCCCAGCAACAGCAGGCGGCCTACCAGTTGCAGCTGCAGCAAGCCCAGTATCAACAGGCCCAGTTGGCGGCGCAACAGGCGCAACTCCAGGCGGATCGCCTCAAGGAAGCCCAGTGGCAGGCCGAACAATTGAAAATCCAGCAGGTCCAGGCCGAGCAGCAGCTCCAGCTTCTCCAGGCGGACGCCGACGCCAAAGCCCGCGCCGCCGCCCAGGCCGTGGCCAATGCCCAGGCCGCCGCCGCCGTCGCGGCCCAGGCCCGGCAGTACAGCGGCCAAGCCGCGGCGACGCCCGGTTACGTGGGCGTGCCCTCCACGGGAGTGATGCATCCCGGGCACATCCCGGGTTACGGAACAGCGGTCGGCAACGAACCTGTCGTCAGCCAAATGCTCCCCGGCGCGGCCGATCCCGGCTATTGCTCCGCCTGCCCGGCTCCGGTGACCGCCACCATCACCCCTCCCGGCGCGCGCGGCAGCGCCCCGGACATCGCCCCGGAAACCATCGCCGCCTCGCCGGTTCCCGTGGCCATCACCCCCGGCGACGCCTGGCGCTATATGAATTCGGGCATTCAAATCGCGGTCCTGGACGTCCGGGACGAACTGGAACGCGACGTCGACGGCCATATCCCGGGCGACATTTTCGTGCCCTTGAATCCTTTCGCCACTTTCCCGCAGCGGGTCTACCGGGCGATCCCGAACTACAACATCCCGGTCATCGTTTATTGCCGCAGCGGCGTTCCCTCGGCCAATGCCGCCGACACCATGGCGAAAATGGGCTATAGCCGGGTTTTAGTGCTTGGTTCACTGGGGACTTGGCCTTACGCGAAAACGAAGTAAGAAAAAATGGGAAAATTTTTGCTGTCCGATAAGTTTTTTTGAAAGCCCCAGGCGAAATTCGGTAATTATCGGCTGTTGGACATACTTCCCTTCATGATTCGCTTACAGACCGAAGCCTGAGGGTATTCAGGGGGATATGATGAAGTTGCCGACAGCTTGAAGTGTAAGCTGGGCACGCAGGAAAAGGAACCAGGGTGAGACCACGGTGACCAAAGCGGTGAATAACGCGTGTGGGCTGACTCCATCTCCTTCTCCCCCACCCAACGCGGCGGCATGCCGAAGCCAAGCGGCATGCCGCATTTTTTATTAATGCAGGGCAGATGAAAAATCCCCATTTTTTCCGGAAATTCTGCTTGCTTTTTGGCGAAAAGTGGATATATAAGAATGTTCATACTAATTTAACCATTTCAGATGCTCATTCCAGCGCAAGCGAACTGGGTGAGGTTGGGTTGGTTTTTTTAATTTTAGCAAATTTTTACGGAATTAGGTAAATGTTCAAGGTCAATTATTTTTTCTATCGCTATTATGGCTTCCTTTCCGGTAGGAAAAGGGATGGTACGGCGATGTGAAATGCCTTGACATCGAAAACCTTGCCCCGATCTCCTGCCGGCCTAGTCAAGGCCGGTTTTTTCGTTTCGTTTTTTGCCAACCTTTCCGCCAACCATTCTGGGGGACAACCGCCATGTCGGAGCAAAAGCGCAGGATCGGGATAATCGGTTTGGGTGCGTTTGGCTGCTTTATGGCCAAGCATCTGGCGCCTTATTACCAGGTCTCGGGTTACGATCCTCGCGGCTTGTCGGCGGACGCTATCGCCCGGGAAGGCCTCGGCTCCCTCGCTTTGGTCCCGCTCCCTGAAGCGGCGGGACAGGACATCGTGGTGTTTGCCGTGCCGCTGGAGGCGCTTCCCGGCGCGGCGCGGGAGGCGGCGGGGGCAATCCGCCCCGGCGCATTGGTCTGCGACGTGACTTCGGTCAAGGTGAAGCCGCTGGAGATTCTCCGGGAAGTGATTCCCGCCCACGCCGACCTCCTCGGCACGCATCCGCTGTTTGGTCCCCAGTCCGGCAAGAACGGGATTGCCAGCCTCAGGGTGGCTTTGACGCCGGTAAGAATAGCGCCGGATCGCTACTACCGGGTCTGCGATTTCCTTACCGACAAATTGCGCCTCATCGTTCTCAAGACCGACCCCGACGCGCACGACCGGGAAATGGCCCGGGTGCAGGCGATGACCCATTTCATGAGCCGGGCGCTCAGGGAAATCGGCCTGGAACCGTCGCCGATGGCGACCAAGGCCTATGAAAAACTCCAGGAATTCGCCTCGATTGTGCTGTCGGATTCCTGGGACCTGTTCCTGACTATCGAGAACGGGAACCCTTACGCGGAAGAGATCCGGTGCAGGCTGGTGGGGGAAATGGAGAAGCTGGAACGGGAGCTGACGGGCGGGGGATGAACCGCTTTAACACAGAGGACACGGAGAACCGCTAAACAACGGGCGCATCTAAACGCTGTTACGTCAATCCGCATCCTGTTACGCCTCACCCCGGTTCAATGTTTATGGCGCCGGAATGACGGGTGGGGTGGTGTCAGGCGTAACAGGATGCGGATTGACGCAACAGAGTTGAGATGCGCCCGTAGAATGGTGATTTTGCCAAAGTCCAGTTGAAATGGTTTCATAACCTCCCCCCCAGCTCCTTCGCCAATACCTCGAAGAATCCCGGAAACGTTTTCGCGACCGCTTCGGCGCCGCTGATCGTCATGCCGTTCGCGGCGAGGCCCAGCAGGGTGAAAGCCATGACCAGGCGATGGTCGCCCCGGGCGTCGATAGTGGCGTTACGAATATTTTCCTTCGGGGTGGGGTGAATGCGGAGCCAATCGGGGCCGCTTTCGTTCGCGATGCCGACTTCGCCGAGAAGTTCCGCCAAGGCTTGCAGGCGGTCGGTTTCGTGGTTGCGGATGTGGGCGAGGTTGGTGAGGGTGATGGGCGCGTCGGCGAAAGCGGCCGCGACCGCCATGAGGATGGCGCTTTCTGACATCGGGCGCATGTCGAGGCTGAATCCGCCCCGCAAGCGTGGCGTCCTGGAGCAGTCCCGGCTCACGGTCAGGCCCATTCCGCCGGGAGTGGCAGTAGCACCGGGAACGCCGGCGGTTACTACGCCGCCCATTTGGGCGATAATACTGAAAAGCTGGCTGCCGGGCTGCTTGCTGTCCGGGGAAATATTTGCGACGCCGGCGCGGCCACCGGCCATAAGGGGCAGGAACAGGAAGACCAGGGCGGCGTTCAAATCCGCTTCCACGCGGTACTCGGCTGCCCGGTAGCTTTGCCCGGCCGGGACAGTCACTTCCAGGCAGGTTGGGGAAAGAGCGGTCGTGACCATATTGCCGATGCCGAAAGCTTGCATCACCGCCAGGGTGGCGTCGATATAACGTTCGTCGGGATCGAGATCGCGGATCCGCACCACCGCGTCCCGCCGGCAATAAGGCGCGGCAAGCAGGAGGCCGCTGGCGAATTGGCTCGACTCCCGGGCGGAAATTTCCGTCAAGCCGCCGCTCAGGCCTGCTCCCCGGACCATGAGCGGGAACGAGGCGTCCGGTTCGAGAAAATGCAGCGCCGCGTCCCAGCGCCGCAGGGCCTCCACCAGCGGCGCGAGCGGCCGCGCGGCCAGCTGTTCCGAAGCGGTGATAATCCAGCCGCCCCGGTCCGCTCCGGCCAGCAGCCCCGGCAGGAAGCGTCCGACCGTTCCGGCCGAACCGATGTGGATGACGCCGGAACGCCCGGCGAAATGGTGGGCGAGGCCGGCGACGCTTAGGATATCGGGACCGGTTTCCTCGACCTTCGCGCCTAGGTGCTCCAGAACCGCCAGCGCGGCGCGGGTGTCGTCCCCGGGGGGAATGCCGTGGACGCTGCTGGTTCCGGTGGCGAGGCCGGCCAGGAGAAGGGCCCGGTTGGCCAGCGATTTCGAGGCCGGGGCGGCGACGGCGAGGTCCGGCGTTTTGGCGAGAGGTTTGACGGTTACGGCGGCGGGCATTTTTTTCTTGAGCGGCGGCAGCAGCATAGGAGGACGGCTCCATGTCATGGTCGAGAGGAAGTTGGCGTTCCAAACAATTGTTGCACATTCCCGCTTACCCCGATCCCGCCGCGCTCCGGGCGGCCGAGGACAAGCTGAAGAAATACCCGCCCCTGATTTTCGCCGGCGAAGTGCGCCAGCTCAAGACCGCGCTGGCGCGGGCGGCGCGGGGCGAGGCGTTTCTCCTGCAGGGCGGGGACTGCGCGGAGAATTTCGAGGACTTCAACACCCAGTCCATCCGGGACACCTTCCGGGTGCTTCTCCAGATGGCCTTGATTTTCACCTTTGTCGGCGAAAAGCCGGTGGTGAAGGTCGGCCGGGTCGCGGGGCAGTACGCGAAGCCCCGCAGTTCCGCCACGGAAACGGTGGACGGCCAGGAGATTCTAACCTATCGCGGCGACATGATCAACCGGGCGGAAGCGACCCCGGCCGCGCGCACCCCGGATCCGGAGCGGATGCTCCAGGCCTATTTCCAATCCGCTTCCACGCTGAATCTGCTCCGTGCCTTCGCCGGCGGGGGCTATGCGGATCTGTTCCGGGCCGGCCGCTGGCTCCTGGACTTCATGGGCACCAGCGAAGTCCGCAACAAGTACGAAACTTTGGCCGCCGGCATCAACAAAACCCTTGGCGTTATGCGCGCCTACAGCCAGCCGGACGCGCTGGAGATGGTTCCGGAGGCGAACCGGGTCGACTTCTATTCCTCGCACGAAGCGCTGTTTCTCCCTTACGAGGAAGCGCTGGCCCGTAACGACAGCCTCACCGGCGACCCGGTGGCTGGGTCGGCGCATTTCCTTTGGCTGGGCGAGCGGACGCGGTCCCTGACCAGTCCGCAGGTCGAATTCCTCCGCGGGGTCATCAACCCGGTGGGCATCAAGGTCGGTCCCGGCGCCGACGCCGGCGAACTGGAGCGCCTTTCCGAGCGGCTCAATCCCGGTAACGAGCGCGGGAAAATCGTCCTGATTCTCCGGGCCGGGGTCGAAAAGGCGGAGCAGGTTTACAGCCGGCTGATTCGCGCTTTTTCCGGAAGCGGCCGCGAGCTCCTCTGGGTGGTTGACCCGATGCACGGCAATCCGAAGAATGACGACAACGGGGTGAAGACCCGCTTTTTCGCGGAGATTCTGCGGGAGTGCGAGATATTCGTGGATGTCTGCCGGGCCGAAGGGGCATATCCCGGCGGGGTGCATTTGGAAATGACCGGGAAAAACGTCACCGAGTGCCTGGGCGGCGCGGACCGGGTGGAGGACTTATCGTGCAATTACAGCACCCTCTGCGACCCGCGCCTGAACGCGAGCCAGGCCCTGGAACTCGCCTTTGCCTTCGCCGAGCGCATGGCGGCGGGGGAACCGAAAACCAAGGCGCGGACCTCGGGGCGGTTTTGAAAGAGGCGTTGAAGCAAGGAGCAAACGCCACCAAAGCGATCGCCAATCGGCCTGGATTCCGGCGAGTTACGCCTCACCCCGGTTCAATGTTTATGGCGCCGGAATGACGTGTGGGGAGGTGTCAAGTGTAACAAGATGCGGAGACAGGAAGTTTCCTGAAAACCAAAGTGGTTCTAGTGGGTTGTCTTTGGACAAATTTCGGTAGCTGCACGCGGCTCCGGACTCTGTACCGTCGCAGCCCCTCCCCCACCGTCATCCCGGCGTCTTTACATCGAACCGGGGTGTAAACGATGGCGTGCCGGGACCCAGTGGGGTAAACAATGGCTACGTTGTTTATTGGGAAACGTTCCACTGCTTGGCGTATAGTGAAATCGTTTCGTAGCAACTGTTTTCTCCGCTGGGTCCCGGCACGCCATCATTTCAACCCCGGTTCAATGTAGAGACGCCGGGATGACGATCGTATGAGGTATGAGATGTGG
>JAVBQR010000014.1:0-8249 GCA_031548865.1 Planctomycetota bacterium | reverse complement strand
CCCAGTCAAGCGCCAATTTATCCGTCCCAACCAACTGCGGCGGGGCAAGGGCCATGTCAACTTATGGCGGAAAAAAATATTGTCGTAACTGCGGGGTTTCAAGGGAGTAATACGCGCCGGGCGTTTTTTTGTCTCGCACCGCGAGGAATAATTTTTATTTTTTAAGCCTTTATCTGGACTTTTGCAAAATCACCATTCAAACCACCGAATGGCGATTTTGTAAAATCAAAAACCCCTGAAATTCAGGCGAAAATGATTTTTACAAAGTGGCGATTGGCGGTTAAATCGCCACTTTGCAAAAGTTCAGCCTTTATTTTACATAATTTCGCATCGCCCGCTGCTGTTCCCGTTGCTGTTCGCGTTTCTTTATGGTATCGCGTTTATCGTGGAGTTGTTTCCCTCTCACCACGCCGAGTTCCACTTTGGCGAGTCCCCGGCTCCAGTGCATGCCCAAGGGGACCAGGGTGAAGCCGCGCTGTTCGGTGGCGGTTTTCAGTTTGCGGATTTCCCGCTTGTGGGCGAGGAGCTTCCTTTTCCGGACCGCCAGGTGGTTGAACTGGTTCCCCATGCGGTACTCGGAAATATTCAGGTTGTAGAGGAACAGCTCCCCTTCGACGACGCTGGCGAAGGAGTCGACGAAGTTCACCTGTCCTTCGCGCAGACTTTTCACCTCGGTGCCGGAGAGGACCAGGCCGCATTCAAGTTTCTGGATCACTTCATAATTATGAAAGGCGGCGCGGTTTTTGGCGATGGAATTGTCGCCCGCCTTTTTTTTGTCGCCTTTTTTATCGGCATCTTTTTTAGCCATATTCGGAACTCCGGCGCGGCAGTATAGACTGGTCCGCAGTAGGGTCATCGGCCTTTTCAGGGACGTCCGCCAGCAAACTTGAGAAAAAAATTGCGTTTCAACTCGATTTTATCCCGCTTCGCCAATCTTATTGCATCAATCCCACCTAGTCAACCGCCCGGGGTGGATTATTCAATGACCATCGAAAATGTGCGATTTATCAGTGCAATTTTGCCTAGCGGCCTCTTGAAATGGCCTTTTCGGTTGGCTATAATCATTTTTGTCGGAGAAAAGCAATTTCATAGGAGAAAGTAAACCCGCCATTTATGGGTTCCGCGCCATGCCAAAGGATGGATAGGCCCACGCGGGCCGGTCCAATTTTTCCTGAGGCTCACCTCTCTGGATAGCCTAACATTATGCGAAAAAACTTTAACAGTGAAGAAATCGCTCCGGTTCGGGTTAAAAGGGGGCGGGCGGTTCTGGTCGGCTACGGATTGGACAACGACGGCCATTTCCGTTATACCCGGGGAGAGACCTTCGAACTTTACGGCGGTTCCAGTGTCGCGCATGAGGAAATGCAGCGGCGGGCCATGGCTATTCAGGACGAAATCGCCAGCTTGGGGATTTCGTTGGAAGGCATGACCTACGAACAGTTCCAGGTGGTTCGAGGCATTGTCGAACGGGCCAACGCGGATTGAGTCAACCCCCTCGCCCACGCCGCCACCTCCAAAGCGGGACGTCCTTCGCCAGGGCGTCCCGCTTTGGTTTCGCATCATTTCGCCGCCACTTTCCTTTCGCCCGCCGGTTCAGCCATGTGCCCGGTTTTGAACATCTCCAACAGGCCCGGCAGCAAAGCCGGCAGGAGCCCGTGCCGGGAAATCATGTACAAGCTCTTCCCCTCGAGGCTGAGTAAGCCCGCGTCCCGGTCCGGCAGCAGCCTTTCGAAAAACCTCGCGTCGAAAGCGCCGGCGCCGCGCCGGCCGGTCAGGTCGCCCAAGGACGCCGCCAATTCCTTCTTGGTCTCCGGGTCGAGGTTGGCGGTCCAGTCAACCAGACAAGGCGTCCGCGCCTGGCTAATCTGAATCGCGTTCGGATTCGGCCAATCCGCGCTGGAGCCGGACACGATCCACAGCGCCTGGTTCCGGCCTTCGACCTCGATGTCGACGACCCCCATGGCCAGGGAGAACTCGTCGGTGCGCATGGTCCACAGCTGATCGCCGTAGGGCGAAGCCTCCTGCCCGAGGCGGTAACTCGGAATCACCACCGCCAGGTATTCAAGCCACGACTGGAGGCGTTTCAACTGGTTGACAAACTGCTCGCGTTCCGGCATTAGCCCGATGAGGGACCAGCCGAGCGCGCCGGAATCCTTCCGCCACACCGCCACATTGATGGACCGGGGAATCAGCGGCACGATGTTCAGGTTCGCGACGAAGAACAGGTCCTTGTCCACTTCCAGCAGATCGTACATTCCGCCCGGCGCCGGCAGGTTCATTTCCAACAGCGCGTTGTCGCGGCTTTTGAGCAGCAGGGGCGGCAGCGCGTCCTCCTTCATTTCCTCAGGCAGAAGATTGTTGAAGCGAAGCTCGAAGCCGCAGTCGCCCTGGTTGTTGAACAGTTCGACCTGGGTGGAAACCGGTACGCCGAGATTATGCTCGCTCATTTTCGAACGGAAGTCGATCCCGGTGAGTAACGACAACAAGCCGAGGACCGGCCGGGTGTTCGCCCATATGCCCAGGGTTTGGTAGCCGCCCTGCATGAATTCGGCCAAATGCTCCCGCCATTCCTCGCGGGGCAGAACGGTCGGGTTGAGAATGCCGTCGCGGGCGGCGGCGTCCTGGCAGATGGAGAGGCGGGCGACGCGGCGGTTCAGGGGAGAGGACTGGACGTCGAGCCCGTTTGCATAAAAGCCCATATCGTCCAGCCACTTCACGACCTGCTTCGAATCGGCGGCGGGCTGGTCGTCGGCGGCGTCCCAGCCCATGGCGCCGGATTGATGGGCGAGGGAGGATCCTTTTTGCGAAAGGCAGTACCAGACATTTTCCGCCTGCCCGTAACCCAGGGCGGCGAGGAACGACCTGAGGGAATCCACCCGCGCCTCGACGCCGGGGATAAGCCCGGAGTAATCCTGCTTGTCGAGTTCGAGGGCTTTGGCCTGCCGGGTGTCGAGGATTTTCAGGAAAGTGGCGGCTTCGCCGGCGCGCACCACGGCCAAGGGCGGCTTCACCGGATTGATGAGCATTTCGCCGGCTGCCAGGTGTTTCAAGCCGGGGAGGCCGGATAACAGGGCGAAAGCGGCCATAAACAGGGCGGTAAGCTGGATGGGGCGGTTTTTCATGTTCACGATGACTCCTTGCGGTCAAAGACAGCCGGAAGACAGAGGTTGCTTCCTACAAAATACTCCGCTACGAAAGGAACGATAAATGAGAAAGTAAAGAGTGTAACTGAAACCGCGATGCGCGTCCATATGTTATGTGTTGTGGGAGCGGGGAAGTTTCCGGAAAAAAAGGGGAATATTGTTTTTTTCCGCCGGAAACGTCAACATTCCGGACAGTTAAGAAAGCTGCGTGAATTACCAAACGCCTTTCAACCCGGCTCAACCCGAATTAAAAAAATAAGAAAAATCGAAAAAAAAATTTACGGTTTTAAAATATGGGTTATAATCTAATTGGACCTTGAATGACGAGCAAAGAAAATCGAACAAACCGCCGTTCGATTTCCTTATACAAATCCGCTGCCAAATACGGCGGTGCAAAACTTGACCCTTTCCGCAATTCTCTGGCAATAGGCCGGTACTGGACCAAGAGGTAACTTGAGAATGTGACCTTTTTGTGATATTCCAGAGATTCGCTCACCCGCTTCACCCAATTGACATCGTCTCGATATTCATTCTTGTGAGGTGCGTGTTTTTTGTCATGTTAGTTAGGAGATAGAATGGACATTCTTTCAAATCTGGGCAGTTTGCTTGGGCAAGGCGCCGCGAACAATCAGGCGCAAGGCGGCGGCGGTATGTTTGACCCGAACATGCTGGGCGGATTGGTCGGGGCGTTGTTTTCCGGAAAGCCCGGCGCACCGGCTCAGGGCGCGGCACCGAGTCAGGGCGGCGCGGGCGATATGGGCGGTTTGGGGTCGCTTCTGGGCTCGTTGATGGGCTCGGGCAGCACCGGCGGCGCCAGTTCCGGCGGCGGCATGGGCGGTCTTCTCGGTTCACTCTTGGGTGGCGAAGCGCAGAACGTGCCCCCGCCCCCGGTTCCCAAGAGCGCTCCCGCGCGTTCGAACGAGAATTACGCCACCAACATGCTGCGTGCCATGGTCTATGCCGCGCGCGCGGACGGGAAAATCAGCCCCAACGAACAGGCGGCCATTCAGAAGCAGATTAACATGCTGAATCTGGGGAACGAAGCCCAGGCCTTTATCGACCAGGCTTTCAAGGAACCCCTCAACCCGAAAGCGATTGCCCAAAGCATCGCCACTTCGGACGAAGCGATGAACATCTACGCCATGACCTGCGCGGTGACCGGCCTCGACGACCCGCGCGAAGTCCAGTACGCGAAGGATCTCGCCATGGCTCTGGGCATTCCCGCCCAAGTGCAGCAGGCTATCCAGAAGAAACTTCTGGGCTGAATTATCGTTTCGATGTGGTACAGGTGGTAAAAATTCTAGCCGGATGTCTTTCCGGGCCTTGTGGCCGTGCTTAGGCAGAGCACGGCCATTTTTTGTATAACAGCTCTCCGAATTTCGAGGTATTGGCGGCAAATTTCCTTGACATAGGCTGAAACCCGTATTAAATTTTTTTCGGGTAAGTAATGTGTTTTTTAAAAATTTCCACAAGAAAAGGCGATGCGTATTGTCGCTTTGGAGTCCTGATATGTTTTGCCTGACGTTCCGCCGTTCCGCCCGGGCCAGCCGGGTATCCGGCCGACTGGCCTGCCTGGTCGCGGTCTGTTTCCTCGGGCTTTTGGTATTCGGCCGGCCTGGCCCGGCGGCGGAGCCGCCGCTGCCGGCGGCAACCCCGGAGGGGCTGGTCCTCGCCGGCGGGAGGGACATGCTGGTGACGATGGAAAAACCCGACCGGGTCATCCCGGCGAATGCCCGGGATCTTGCCTCCATCCGCCAGCGCGGGGTTTTGCTGGTGGGGCAATTCCAAGGCGATAATCCGCCGTTTTTTTTCATCGAGGAGGGAAGCGGGCGGCTGGTTGGTTTCGACGTCGATTTGGCGCTGAGTTTGGCCAAGGATATCGGCGTGAAACTGGTTCTGAACCGTTCCTACCCGACTTTCCAGGCGGTGGCGGACGCGGTCGAGGCCGGGGAGGTGGATCTCGGGATCACCAATCTGAGCGTCACCGAAAAGAGGAAAAAGCAGGTCAATTTCAGCGAACCCTACCTCATCGGCACCATGGCCATCCTTTTCGATCTCCCCGAGATTGAAAAAAGACTCGCCGGCGTCGAGGTCATCGGCCCCGCCGACCTGAACCGCCCCGAACTCACCGCGGTGACGGAAGCTGGCTCCTCCTACGAAGGCGATACGCACAATATCTTCCCCAACGCCAAAATCCTCTCCGAATCCTACGGCAAGGGCGAACGCCGCTATCAGTCGCTCCTGGACAAGAAGGCCCAATTCATGCTGCGGGACGGCATTTCCATCGCCGGCGACGTGATGAAAAATCCGTCCATACTCAGCGAAAACGGCGGCTCCCTGGCCGTGGCGACGCTGCGCGGCAGCGAAGACCCCTATGCGGTGGCGGTGGCGAAGAGCGCGCCGGAGCTGTTGAATTTCGTCAACGCGCATCTGGATCGCTTCGAGGACGTTCCCACCGCCTCCTCCATTTTCAAAAAATACCTGTCCAAGTGAACGGACTTTTGCGGGGGCCGAGCGGCGCCTGCCGCGATTTCCCGCAAAATAGATCTGGGAGCCCATATGTCCAAACATCGCCTGAGCACACGGATATTCCTGAACCTGCTAATCCTGGCGGTCGTCGCCATCCTCATTGCCGGCGTGGGCCTGTACGCCATGTGGCGGACCAGCCGGTCGGTGCAAAATATGACCGAAATCACCGTCCCCAAGGCGATTGCCGCCTGCGAACTGTCCAATACCCTCGCCAATTGCCGCACCCTTCGCCGCGACATGATGCTGGAGCGGCAGCTTTCCGAGCGCCAGGCGACTAAAAGCAAAATCGAAGCCGAGGAGGCGCGGCTGCGCAAGCTTTATGGTGCGATTCAGGCTTACCCGCCCAGCACACCCGAGGAAGGCCGGGCGGTGTCAGCCCTCTCCGGGTTAATCGACAAATTCAGCGCCGACAATAGTGCCATCAGCACTTGGTCGCTCCGCGATTCGCAGCAGTCGGCGATTCGCCAGTCCCTGGGTGCTTCCGCCTCGGCCTACGCGGCGGCGGTGGCGGTCCTGGACCGGCTGGGCGATGAACTCGCCCGCTCCGACGCCTTCGCCGCCACCGCCGCGGCCGGCGATATCGTCACCATGAAATCGGCGATGAACCGCCTGCAACGCTACGAGAAGGACGCCATCCTCGACCCGAACGACCAAGCCATCGCCGCCCACGCGGCCTCTTCGGCCAAGGAATTTGCCGACTTCCGGGCCTTGGCGGCCAAAATCGGCGAAGCCCGGAAACTCCCCAAAGCCATCCGCGACATCGCCGCCGCTTTCCCCGAACTCTATGCCAAGGCGGAAGCGGAATCGAAAAAAGCCATCGACGATGCGGTCAACAATTTCGACGAAAAAGCCTTCGCCTTCGCCGCCGCGGACGGCGCGGTCACCGCCCAGGCGGTCGACACCACCGCCATGACCGTGAAGGAGGCGGCGGAAAAGGACTTCCACCACGACGCCGGCGAAGTGGCGGCTGAAAGCAGGGCCGCGGTTATCCTGGTCATCGCGGTCACGATTATCGGACTCATCCTGGCCGGCCTCTTCACTCTTCGGAACGTCAGGGGCATCACCACCGGCCTCAACGACATCATCGACAAACTGTCCGACTCCTCCGACCGGGTGAACGGCGCGGCGGGGGCGATTACCTCGACCAGCCAATCCCTCGCCACCGGTGCGACTTCGCAGGCCGAGTCCCTCGGCCGCACCAGTTCCACCCTCGAGGAGATGGCTTCGGTGACCCGCCAGAACGCCGAAAGCGCCAAACAGACCAGCGCCGTGACCGAAGACACTTCGGGGCTGATCGGCGTCGGCGCCGGGGAAGTGGCGAACATGAGCCGGGCGATGGGTGAAATCAACGAATCCGCCGAGAAAATCGGCGACATCATCAAGACGATTGAAGGGATTGCCTTCCAGACCAATCTGCTGGCCCTGAACGCGGCGGTCGAGGCGGCGCGCGCCGGCGAAGCCGGGAAAGGTTTCGCGGTGGTGGCGGACGAAGTGCGTAATCTGGCCGGTCGTTCCGCCCAGGCGGCGCGCGACACCACCGCCCTCATCCAAGGGACGATCGAACGCGTCGAACGCGGCAACGTCATCGCCGCCAAACTGGACTCCTCGTTCAAGCAGATTGAGGGCGGCAGCAAGAAGATGGAGAAATTGGTCAAGGACATCGCCCTGGCGACCGAGGAACAGGCGGCCGGGGTGGACCAGGTGAACACCGACATGGCCAAGATGGACAAGGTGACCCAGGAAAACGCGGCGACGGCGGAAGAATCGGCGGCGGCGAGCCAGGAATTGTCGGATTTGTCGGTGAATTTGCGGGAATTGGTGGAGCGCCTGGTGGATTTGGTCGGCGGGGCGGGTTCGGCCCGGGAGCAGCGGCGGGGTATGGGCGGCAGGCCGCCGGCGCCGCGTCCGGGCCGCGCCGGCGCGGGCGGAGCGCAGACGCTGCGTCCGGATCACATCGTGGCCCTGGACGACGGCGATTTCTGAAGCGGGTGTTTCGTGGTGTGGAAAATTCGGGGACATGTTGTGCAATTGCTTTGGCGGTGCAAAGCAATTGCGTTACGTGTCCCCGAATTTCCAAGTCTATCCGGTATTCTTGGCATCCCTAATATGGCTTTAGGGATGTTTTTTTGTTAGGTTTGATACTTGGGAATTCGGGGACATGACCCTATTAATCGGCGGTTAGAATAATAGGGATCGTGTCCCGAATGGCGCTGAAATGCGGTAACTGCTAGTCAAGGGAACGGCGGCACCGGACCCTGTTACGCCGCACCCCTCCCCACCCGTCAGCGGTAACGGCTAGGCAAGGGAACGGCGGCTCCGGGCTCTGTAACGCCTGACTCCCCCCACACGTCATTCCGGCGTCGCAAACGGTAGCTGCACCCCCAACGGGCGGTTTCGCCGGAATCCAGAGGGGATTACGTAGACGGCATCGCGTTTTCCCACGGGCGCATCTCAACTCTGTTACGTCAATCCGCAGCCTGTTACGCCTCACCCCTCCCCACTCGTCAGCGGTAACGGCTAGGCAATGGAACGGCGGCTCCGGGCTCTGTAACGCCGCACCCCTCCCCACACCTCAGC
>JAVBQR010000058.1:0-15050 GCA_031548865.1 Planctomycetota bacterium | reverse complement strand
AACCGCGTGTTTTATATAGTGATTTTACGCCTTGTACCCGCATCAACATACCCCCAACTATTTTAGGCTTAAAAAGCAGCTAAAATAGCGGGTTTTTAATGTTTTTACTCAATTTCTAACCAGCCAAAATTGGAAAGCGCCCAAGGTTTCTTGATTTTGGCGAGAGCCTGGCCGCCACCGCCCTCGGTTGCCCAGTTGTGGGTTTTTCCAAAAGAGAATTTATCGACTCCCTCCCCGGGAAGCAACGACAAGGTGCTGGCAATGTCACTGGTGCTGCAATTTGAATCCGCTCTTGCGGTTATGACCGCCATGCAGTATGATATTGTCAAGGAGTCAAGGCAGGAAGCGCTCACTGGCGGAGGCGGAGCTGGTATGAAGGACAAGTCTGGGATACCTTCGGACGGCATTACCGTGGCTATGGAAGCGGTTCAAATCCACTCGGCCCGACCATTATTAAGGGGTGCCGCTCGAAAGGGTTGCACTCCTTATTTTTTGAAAGGCTCACGCCATGCTTCGCAAAATTGTCCTGGCCAGCCACAACCAAAAGAAAACCGCGGAAATTCAGGACATTCTCGCCCCATTGGGCATGGAACTCCTGAACCTCCGGGACTTCCCCGACGCCCCCATCCCCGAGGAAACGGGCGACACTTTCCGCGCCAACGCGATAATCAAGGCCGAAGCCGCCCGCGACTTCACCGCCCTGCCCTGCCTGGCGGATGATTCGGGCCTGGTTGTGGACGCGCTTGGCGATGCGCCGGGGGTTTATTCGGCGCGGTTCGCCGGACCGGGAGCCAGCGACGCGGACAACAATCTCCTCCTCCTGGAAAAGCTGCGGGGAGTTCCCGATGAGCGCCGCGCCGCACGGTTCGAATGCGTCATGGCGATTGCGATTCCGGGCGGGGTGACGCGCACTTTCAGCGGTGTCGCGCGGGGGAGAATTTTGTCGGAGCCGCACGGTTCGGGAGGGTTCGGCTATGATCCGCTGTTTTGGTCGGACGAATTGGGGTCGACCTTCGCACAAGCGCCGGCCGAACTGAAAAACCGCATCAGCCATCGCAGTCGGGCCTTGGCGGAGTTCGGGGAATGGATGGAAGGTTTTCTCCTTGCATAGGTGAGGGTTTTCTTTTATAGTGAAAAGATCGTTGCGGTTGTATTAGGATATAGTTTACCATGCGTTTTTCCGCGCGCAAGCGCGGTCGTTGTTTCACTAGACACGCCGCAACCCTACAATTTGGCTTTTTTTCCCTTGCACAAGGGCGATTGGCGGTTCAATCGCCCTTGTGCAACTTATATTGTCGAGCCGCATTAATAAAGGAGAATCCGGTGGACCTGTCGTTCCTTGACCACCTGAAATATGACGCGAACGGTTTAATTCCTTGTATCGCCCAGGATGCGGAAACAGGCGAAGTTTTGATGCTCGCCTACATGAACAAGGCGTCCTTGAAGGATTCATTGGAAAAAAAACTCGCATCCTACTGGAGCCGTAGCCGACAGAAATATTGGGTAAAGGGCGAATCGAGCGGCCATACCCAGGAAATAAAGGAAATCCGTTTCGATTGCGACAAGGATTGCCTGCTCATAAAAATCAAGCAAAACGGCGGAGCTGCCTGCCATACCGGCATGCGTTCCTGCTTCCACTTCAAGTTCACGGAACAGGGTCTCGTCGAGGACGGGGTGAAGGTTTTCGATCCGGAAGCGGTGTATGGAAAAGGAAACGGGTGAGGTGTTATTGGTATTTCCCCGGTAAACAGGCGTTTCGGCCGCAAACAAAGGCTACAGAAAATGGAACATTTCAGCTATCGTTCGGGCCAATTGCATTGCGAAAACATCGCGGTGGAGAAGTTGGTCCAACAGCACGGCACTCCTCTTTACGTCTATTCGCGGGCGGCGGTCGAGGAGCGTTTTCAGGCCGTCAAGAAAGCGTTTGGCGAATTGTCGCCGCTGATAGCCTTTTCGGTGAAATCCTGTTCATCACTGGGGGTTCTGAAAATTCTGCGGGATCTCGGCGCCGGCTTCGACATCGTCTCGGGGGGCGAATTGGCCCGCGCCCTGCATGTCGACGCCGATCCCCGGAAGATTGTCTTCGCCGGTGTGGGGAAAACGGACGAGGTAATCCGCCAGGCTCTGGACAACGACATTCTCATGTTCAACGTCGAGTCGGAGGCGGAGCTGGACAACATCCAGTATGTGGCGGCGGAGATGGGGATGGTGGCGCCGGTGTCTTTGCGGATTAACCCGGATGTAGACGCCCGGACCCACGCGAAGACCACCACCGGGAAGCGCGAGAACAAATTCGGGATTGACCTGGCGACGGCGTCGCGGATTACCCGGAACATCGCGGTCCAGCCGAACGTGCGTTTGTTGGGGATCGACGCGCATTTGGGGAGTCCGGTGAACAGTGTCGCGCCGTACGCCGAGGCGCTGGGGAAGATTTCCGATTTTATCCGCGAGCACCGTTCCCCGCGGGCGCAGTTCGAGTATTTGGATATCGGGGGCGGGTTTGGCTTGATGTACCGGGACGAAGCGGTGCCGTCTTTTCAGGAATACGCGGAGGCGATTATGCCGTTCGTGAAGAAGACGGGCTGCAAGCTGATTATCGAGCCGGGCCGCTCGATTGTCGGGAATGCGGCGGTGCTGATCACCCGGGTGCTGTATGTCAAGGACAACGGCTTGAAGCATTTCACCGTGGTTGACGCGGGGATGAATGATTTGCTGCGTCCGGCCTTGTATGATTCGTATCATTTTATTTGGCCCGTGAAGTCGGGGAGGATTCCGCCGTCGCATTTGTTTGCCTCGTCCGAGGCGCAGGAGTATTGCAACCGCGAGGCGGTGGAGATGTACGACGCGCACGGGAAGCGTGACATCAACGCGGACGGTTTGATCCTGACGGATGTGGTGGGGCCGATTTGCGAGTCTTCGGACTGTTTTGCCAAGAGCCGCAGGCTGCCGATAATGGAGCGGGGGATGAATTTGGCGGTATTTTCGGCAGGTGCGTACGGGTTCAGCATGTCAAGTAATTACAATTCGCGGCCGCGGCCGGCGGAGGTTTTGGTCGAGGGCGGGGAAGCCCGGGTGATGCGGATTCGGGAGTCGTATGAGGATTTGATGGACGGGGAGTCGATGTAGGGGGAAAGACTGACCTTATCCTTTGCGTTTTGCGGGATTGGTTTCGCCTTGATGCCGGAATCAATCCCGCGGAGCGGAAACGACATGCCCTACTTCAATTTTCCCGACAACACTTCCACCAGCTCCCAATACTCCTCCAACGCCCCCCATCCCTCCGGCGTCAGTTTGTACTTCCTATTCCTTCCCCCCTCCAAACAAGCAAACCAGCCATAATGATTATCCCGTAATATCGCCGCGGTTTTCAGCCCGGTCCCTAATTTACGCAATTCCGCCGCCGTCCCCAAACCCAAGCGCGACAGCCCAACCACCACCCGCAAAGCGCTCTCCCGGTACGCGGTCATAACCGGCTTGCCGCCCGTACCCCCCGCCTTGCTCTCTATCGACCTCCCCCCGATTTCCTTTAGAATCGCCGCCGTGGAAGCCTTCCTGACTTTGCGCTCCGCCCCGCCATCCCCGCCCGGCGCGAACAATAACTCCGCCACCGGCGGCGCTTCCTGCATCCTCACCACAAACAAACCGATATCCAAACGTTTCAACAGGCTGGTTAGCGCCCGCCGCCGACCGGCCGGCATGCGCTTCGCCGGCACCGCGATGTATACGTCCGCGTCGGCGGACTGCCGCGAAACCGCCTGGAGCAGCAAGTCCAGGTTCAAGGAAAGCTTCATCTCGACGATGAGCAAATTCTCGCCGTCGTGCGCGGTTACGTCGCAGTGGTTCACCTCCGCGTGAACCGTGAAACCACGCTCTTTCAGCCACTGCTTGATGGGAGGGAAAAGATCGGCTTCGCGCATGCTTTAGGCTGGTCCACGCCGGCTCACGTGGCGTTGGGCTCGCTCCAGGTCGTCTGCGACCCCAAAAGAAAAAACTCCGGAACGTCCAAGTTGAAGACAATCCCCGCGCCCGGTTTCGACAAGGCGGGAATTTTGCCGATCGCCTCGACAATCCCCCGCGCGTGCTCGCGCCTGGCGACAATCATCAGCATTTCCTTTTCGGGGACCAGGGTGATGCCGAAAAATTTCACATCGTCCGGGGTGCCGGTGCCGCGGGCATTGAAGATGGTCCCCCCGGTCGCCCCGGCCTTCCGCGCGGCGGCCATCGCGTCGTCGGCGCAACCGGCATTGACAATAACCGTTATCAGCTTATATTCCGCTTCCATGACTTCCTTCCTCGCTTCCTGGATTTCACCCGCTCCCAGCGGCGGCTCCCGCAAATCGGCGTCGAACGAACCGGAACGCAGCGGACCGGCGGGGACGGATAAGTCAAGCCCTCCCCCGCCCCTCGCAGCCTGTCCCGGCCCGCCTCCGCCGCCGGAAACTTCGACCGCGTCGGCGGTGCCTCTCGCCAAAAAGCGCTGGGTGATGGAATTGGTGTTGAGGAAAAGCTCCGGGACCCGCACCAATAGGGCGGTGCCGGCCAGGCGGCGCGGCTCCTTCCGGGCGGCTTCGCGAATGGCCCGGAGCACCCGGTCCTTTTCCGCCCCCATGAGCATGAATAACACGTCCTGCTGAATGTCGGCCAGGGACAAGGCCTGGAGCAGCCGGCTGTTCGCCAGGCTCTGCCCCAAGGCGAGCGTCCCGCCCCGCGCGCCGGCGGCCTTGGCGACTTTCACCAGCATCTCGCCTCGGTGCCGGCCGAGAAAACAAACCAGCATATCCGCCTGTTTCACGAGGAAGTTTGGCATTTATTCTTCTCCATGCGCTTAAAGGCCAGACCCAGGACCTGGATGGTGATTAACGGCGCCATGGCGATCATCGCGACCATTCCGAAAGCGTCGGTGGCCGGGTTGCCGCCCCGCGCCACCGCCGCCCCGAGGGTCAGGGCGAGAATGAAAGTCGTGGACATCGGCCCCGAGGCGACGCCGCCGGAGTCGAAGGCGATGGCGGTAAACATGGGTGGCGAAAAGCGGGTCATGATTAAGGCGATCAGGTATCCGGGGATTATCATGTACCAAATACTAGCCCCGGTGACCACCCTGAACATGCCCAGGGCGACCGCGATGGCGATGGACACCGACAAGGCGGCAAGCATGATCATTCGCGGTATGGTTCCCCCCGACACTTCCTCGACCTGTTCGGTCAGGACCCAAACCGCCGGCTCCGCACAGACCACCACCGCCCCCAGGACAAACCCGATTACCGGAAGCGCCCAGCCCCCGGAAATGGCGCCCAGCTCCATCCCGAGGGAGCGCCCCACCGGGGTGAAGCCGCCGGTCACGCCGGTCATGAAAACCACCAAACCGACCCAGGTGTAAAAAAGCCCGCTAAGCATTCTCCGCACCTGCCCGGCGGGAAGCTTCAGCATGGCCAATTGGAAGATGAAGAAAATTGCCAAGAGGGGCAGGAGCGCCATGGTTATTTCACCCATTATATGGGGAAGCGGCCGGAGAAAAGCGCCCCAAAACGAAACAGCCACGGCATTTCCGCCTCCGGCCTGTTCCCCGCCCATGCGAAGCGGATTCGCCAGGCCCATCAGGGCGACGGCGGCGATGGGACCGATGGAAGCCAGGCCGACAAAGCCGAAGCTGTTGTCGGAAGCGCCGCTCTTCTTGACCGCCGAGGCGACGCCGATGCCCCTGGCCATGATAAACGGCACGGTGATGGGGCCGGTGGTGGCGCCGCCGGAATCGAAGGCAACACAAACATAGGAGGTGTCCACGAAAGCACAAACCAAAAAAACCAGGGCGTAAAAGAACATCAGCAATTTGGGGAGTGAGAGCTGCATAACCACCCGCAGCATGGCGATGACCAGGAAAAACCCGACCCCAAAGGCGATCATCACCAAGAGCGGCCCTTTGTCGAGCCCGGCGACAATCCCGGCGACCTGGCTGGCGAGGACTTGAACGTCCGGCTCGGCGATAGTGATGGCGAAGCCGATGATCATCGAGGCGATTAGGATCAGGGGGAGGTTGCGCCGGTGGGTGAGGGTTGCGCCGACGCGCTGCCCGAAAGGCACCATGCCGAGGTCGGCGCCAATGAGGAAGATGCCGAGGCCAAGGATAAGAAGGAAACCGCCGACCATGAACTGCCCGAGTTCGCCGCCAGGCAGTGGGGCGACGGTTAAATGCAGGAGAACCACGATGACCATCACCGGAACGACCGAAATCGCGCTTTCCTTCAGTTTGGCGAACACGCTTTGGCTCCTTGTTCCGGCTTGGCGCTTCTACAAAACGCCTTTATCAAATCTCCACCAGTTCGTATTTGGTCGACCCGAGCCCGATCCTCTCGGCGTGATCCAGGGTGGTGTGCCAATTGGTGATCGGATGGATGCGGGTGAAGTAATCCAGCACTTTTGCGTCGCCTGTGCTTTCCGGACGGTCGAGGATGCTGCCCCGCTGGATGGGCTGCTTGTTGACGGCTTCGGCGCAGGCCTGGTCCAGAGCCACCGGATCGAACGAGGCGAACATCCCGATGTCGGGGACAATACCCACGTCGCTGGACGAGTGGCAGTCGCAGAACGGCGACACGTCCATCACCAGGCAGATGTGGAAATGCGGCCGGCCGGAGAGGGTGGCGGCGGCGTACTCGGCTATGCGGCGGCAGAGGGTGTCGCAGGAATTGTCGCCGGTGGGGGAGATGGCGTCGGTGGGGCAAACCCCGATGCAACGGCCGCAACCGACACATTTGTCGTGGTCGATTTTGCACTTTTTGTTTTTGATGACCGGGGCGGACCAGGCGCAGACCCGGGCGCATTTACCGCAGCCGATGCAGGCGGCGGTGTCAACCACCGGTTTACCCGAATTATGTTGCTCCATTTTCCCGGCCCGGGAACCGCAACCCATGCCGATATTCTTGAGCGCACCGCCGATCCCGGTCATTTCGTGGCACTTGAAATGGGTGAGGGAGATGACGATGTCCGCGTCCATGATCGCCCGGCCGATCTTCGCCTCCTTAACTTCGACCCCGTTGGGGACCGGCACCAGCTGTTCGTCGGTACCCTTCAGGCCGTCGCCGATGATGATGTGGCAGCCGGTGGAGAAGGGGGAGAAGCCGTTGGTGTAGGCGGTGTCGAGGTGGTTCAGGGCGTCCTTGCGGTAGCCTACGTAAAGGGTGTTGCAGTCGGTGAGGAAGGGTTTGCCGCCGAGTTCCTTGACCAGGTCCACGACAGTGCGGGCATAATTGGGGCGGAGGAAAGCGAGGTTGCCCATTTCGCCGAAATGAATTTTGACGGCGGCGAACTTCCGGTCGAAGCCGATGTCGGCGATACCGGCCTGGCGCATGAGGCGGGCCATTTTCGCCTGGGTGTTTTCCTCGTCCGAGACCCACATGTTGGTGAAAAACACTTTGCTCTTAGCCATAACAGCCTTTCTAAGTGTGAGGTCGGAATGTCTCCGATTTGAAAAAATGAACCGCACACTACGCGTGCGGTTCATTCACTAAGACTACACACTTACCGGTCGTCCGCCACAGAAATCGAGAAGGCGGATTCTTTTTTGCCCCTGCCCTACTCTTCCTCGTCATCCTGGTTGTCGGGGGATGCACCGTACGGGGTAGGCATATAACCGTAGCCGCCGTCGTCGTCGTCGGATGCGGCGGAGGAAGAACCGCCGAAGATGTTGGTCTTCACGGCTGCCGGAGCGGGAGTCTGGTCGGCCGGGGCTGACGCCTGGGCGGTGGTATGCCCGGAGATGGCATTGGCGGCGGCTTTATTACGGTCGCGCTTGTGGCCGGTTTTGAGGTTCTGCCGGTTCGACTTGTGTTCGCCAGACTTCTTTTTGCCGAAATGTTCGGCTTTGCCGACCTTTTTCGGATGATCGAGGTTGGCGCCGCCGAATTGGTGGGAACCGTCCTTCTTTTCCACTTTCGCCCAGTTCGCAACGTTCAAGGCCAATTCGCCGTTCCCGACCGACAAAACGCCGAGAGCCCGGACCCGGACGCCGACCCCGATTTCTTTCAGTTTCGCCGCCGCCTCGGCGTTGGCGATTTTCACGAAACCGTCGTGGGTGTCGAGGAGGACGTTACCCTGGGGGTCGAGGTGAACGCGGCCCTTGACGTCAATGTTGGCGCGCTGGGGGGCGATTTTATCCCGGCGGGGGTTTGCCCGCTTCACCAGCAGGACCGGGGTGCCGTTAAAAGCGACGAAGTCGCCGGAGGCGGCGACCGGCCGGCCGTTGAGTGGGGCCCAGTCGGCGGGTTTGTCGGTGGCGATGCGGATGGGGGTGCCCCCATGCATCTGATCGATGTAGACGGCGCTGTTGGCGCCGCTACCTTCCACCCGAACGGTGCCGCGCACCATGCCGGAGAAGGCTTCGATGCCTTTCTTGATGCCGGGAGCGGTGGCGGTGGCGCCGTCGGCGGCGTGGGCGGGGTGGGAAGCGACGCATATGGCCAGGGCGAGACACGCAAGCGCAAGATGTAAACGCATTTTCTTCTCCGTGGAAACGTTGGAATTTGAAAGCAAGACAATTTGTTTCACTATTTCACTCGGTTATCAGCGCGCCGCTCCGACCGCGCCGGGGGCGGCGTTGCTGCCGGCGTTCTGCATGGGACCGACGGCGTGAACCAGTTGGGCGACGGTTGCCTTGGCGATTTCCTCGAGGGCGTCGTGGTTTTCGTCCAGCTTGTCGGAGTCGAGAGCGTAGGATTCCTTGATATCCTGGGCGATGGGGAGGAATTCGCTGATGCCGTCGTCCGGCCCGATAACCAGCATGGTGACGGTGTAGCCGTTCAGTTCGACGGTGTCGAGCATGCCGTCGAGGTTGCCTTGCGGGCGGCGGACGTTGAAGATGGTGCGGATGAGGGTTTCCTGGCCTTCCTGTTCCATCTCTTCCGCCAGGACCTTGCCGTCGCCGCCGATTTGTTCGAGAATCGCCTTGACCACCAGTTCGGAATAACCGGCTTGATCCTCGATGCCCGGCAGGGGCGAGCTGATGACTAAGCGGCAGGGCGAATTCTGTGACTGGGCGATAGTGACGCCCTGATTCCCGTCGTCTTCCTTCACCCACCAATTGGCCGGCACTTCTACGGAATAAATGCCGTTGAGGAATTCTACCTCCCTGGTGTTGTCGGCGGCAACTGCCGCACTGGTCATGCCCACAATCAATGCCAAAGCCAGGACAATATTACGCATAACAATCCTTTCGTGGAAAACCTCGCCCCAACGGCGAGGACGGTACTGGTATTTTAAAATGGAAAAAGCGTATATATTCTAAACCGCCGTGCACTGCAACGAAAAAAATTGCTCTTTCGCCGAATTATGGCAAAAGAGCAATGGTTGGGATAGTTTTGCCGCAAACAAGGCTCCGGAACCGGTCAGGAGTCTGGGCTACTCCTCGACCCAATAACGCGGTTCGCTATACAACGCTCCGCCGTAGGGTTCGACCTGGTTGACCGGGTTGATACGCCTGGACTCGCGGTTCAGGGCGCGGCGGATGAGGTTGCTGTTGTGGCTAACCGATTGCGGCGTGATGCCGAGATGGTTCAAGGAATTTTCGTGATGCCGGTATTCGGCGGCCTCGGTGCGCGACATGCTGGATAACGCGAAGAGAACGGTAAAAACGGCAGAGGCAAATAACACACGCCGGGTAATAGTCATTGTCCCTCTCCTTCCAAAAAGTGGCTACCCCTCGCGAAAAACTGTCGTCGAAAACAGGCAAACATCCTTGAAAAGCAGTCGTATTGGGTAATGCCCTACAAGTAAATCTCCGCCGCCTCGACTCGATTCCGCCCCGCCTGTTTCGCGGCATACAGGAGTCCGTCCACCCGGGCGATGAATTCCTCGCTTCTGCTGTCGGCGCTGGGGACGCATACCCCCACGCCAATACTCACCGTCGCCCTGGTAATGGCATCGGAATGCAAGCAGGGAATCTCCAAGGCTTCCACCGCCTCGCGAATCCTGTCCGCCACCTGCCTCGCCCCCTCCAACTCCGTGTCCGGGACCACCACCGCGAACTCCTCGCCGCCGACCCGCGCCGCCAAATCCAAGGGCCGGCGCAAATTCTGGATGATGCACCTGGCCAAATTCTGGAGCATGACGTCGCCCTGCGGATGGCCGTAGGTGTCGTTGTAATTCTTGAACCTGTCGGCATCAAGAATCATCAGCCCGAGCGGAACCTGGCTCCGGTGGGCATTGCGCCAGAGAATGGGAAACTGCTTGTCGAAGGAGCGGCGGTTGGGGATGTCGGTGAGGGCGTCGATCATGCCCAGACGCTCGATGGTGCGCAAATGCTTGACAATCTGCAAATGCGTTTTCACTCGCGCCTTGACTATCGAAGTGTTGAAGGGCTTGACAATGTAATCCACCGCCCCTTCGCGGAAGCCCCGCTCCTCGTCCTCCACCCGCGCGAGACCGGTCACGAAAATCACCGGTATATGCCGCGTTTTGTCCGATTCCTTCAATTCGCCCAGCACCTGGAAGCCGTCCATGTCCGGCATCAGTACGTCCAGGAGTACCAAATCCGGCGGATGGCTGTTCGCCACCTTCAAGGCCGCCTGACCGGATTTCGCCACCTTCACCCCGTAATCCGTCTTCAATATGTGCATCAAGATGTCAAGATTGGCGCGATCGTCATCCACAATGAGAATATTGAATCTTTCATCTTCATTCGTTGCCATCAATTCTCCAGGAAGCATATGCAAACACAACAACAGGAAACATATGCAAATACAACAAACAGATCAATCCTCCGCTTGCCCCCGCCGCTGGAGATAATGCGCCAGACATGTCTCCAAATCCGTAAGTTTATAGGGTTTAACCAAACACTCCTTCATGCCCACCCGGCCGTAATCCTTGAGGTCGGCGTCGCTGGCGTTCGAGGTCACCGCCACCACCGGGCTGACGTTTCCCATTTCCTTGAGGCGTTGGGCGACTTCGGTGCCGGTCATGAGCGGCATGTGGATGTCGAGCATGATCAGGTCGAAAGGCTTGACCTCCTCTTTGCGGCGGCGGTCGATTTCATGCAGCGCTTCCTCGCCGCAATTGAAAACCACCGGACGTAGACCCAGGTTGGCGAAGAATTCCATGGCAACTTCGATGCTCAGTTCGTCGTCGTCGCAAAGCAGCACCTCGCCCCGAAAACGCGTTTTCGCCGGAGCGGCGGCGAGGCCGTCGCCGGCTTCGGAGGTGATGACCTTGGCCCGTTTCGCGGCGTCCGAGTTGATGACCTCCAGGGGGATCAGGCCGAAGGGGATGGTGAAGGTGAATTTGCTGCCGATGCCGGGCGAGGAAACCACGCTGATGCTTCCCCCCATTTTTTCGACAAAAGTCTTGGCGATGGCGAGACCGAGGCCGGAACTCATCGCGGACGCACCGGAGTTATCCCCGCCCGAGCCGCCGCTGGGGTAGGTTTCGAAAATGCTCCTCAGCCGTTCCGGCGCTATCCCCACCCCGCTGTCGGATACCTCGAAGCGGAAGGACAGGTCGAGGCCGTCGTTCCCGACCAGGGAACAGGAGACCTTGACTATGCCCTTGGCGGTGAATTTCACCGCGTTCTCCAAAAGGATAATCAGGACTTGCCGGAGCTTCGCGTGGTCGCCCCGGACGGTCTGTTCGCAGAACGGTTCAATCACGAAAAACAATTGCAGGCCTTTGTCGCGGGCGCGGGGGGCATAGACGCGTTCGCATTGCTTGAATACGTCCGGCACGGTGAAAGGGACCGTTTCCACGGCAATCTGCCCGGACTCGATTTTCGCGATGTCGAAGATGTCATTCAGGAGCAGCAGGAGATCCTGGCCGCAGGCATGGATTTTCCGGAGGTAATTGCGGCTCTTCGGAGTAAGCTCCGGCGCGGCGGCGGCGAGTTCCGAGAAGCCGATGATGCCGTTCATGGGGGTGCGCAGTTCATGGGACATGTTGGCAAGGAAGGTCGACTTCATGCGGTTCGCCGAATTGGCGGCGCGGACGGCGTCTTGGCACTGGTGGATTTGTTCGGCATGCCTTTCCTCGTTTTCCTTCAGCCTGTCGATGTTCCGGGCCGAACAGGCCAGGACCAGGCTGCCGTCAAACCAGCGGACCAGGGTGGCGTGGTAGGAAAGCCAGGAGTGGGAGTGGCGGTCGAAGTTTTCCCAGTCCCGGGAGGGTGAGCTGGTGCCGGCGCGCTGGTTGAAGAGGTGCGCCAGGGGGCAATAGGAACAGGGGCCGTTTTGCCGGTCGCCGATCATCTTGAAACAGCTGACACTTTCCAGATGCTGCGGGGTGAAGGCGTAGACCTGTTCCATTTTGCGGTTGAAATAGAGGAACTGGTAGTTCTTCGGATTGATTATGTAGACCATGGCGTCAAACTGGTCCATGATGGCGATGGTGATGCGCACCCCTTCCGCGACCTTGAGGTAATTGCCGGAGAGGCCGAGGGGGCTGGTGTCTGGCGAGAGGTCGCGGTTGCAGGAGCGGATGGATAATTTCCCGCCGCCGAGCAGCAGGGAGTCGACGGCTTTGGCGGCACGGGACAGCTGCTGGGAAATGAGTCCGAATTCGTTGTTCTGATTGGACAGGACGGGAATGTCCGACTCGCCGGCGGCGAGTTTGCCGCTGGCGGCGGAGATTGCCGCCAAGGGCCGGGCCAGATCTTTCCGGTTGAAGGCCAGGATGCCGCAGGAAAGGAGGAGAAAAAGTAGGACGGCGACGCCGGCCAGCCGCAAGCCGAGGCGGTTGGCGTCGGCAAGGGCTTTTTCCACCGCGATGTCGGCGCCGGCGACGGCGACCACTTGTCCGGAGGAATCGACAATGGGGGCGTAGGCGGAGATGGTGGGGTCGCCGTCCCCCAATGGCGCGTTCATTTTGTTGTTGTAGAGCCGGGTGCGCTGGGGGGCGCCGTTGGCGAAGACCTTGCGGACTTCGGGCGGCATTTGCGAGCGTTTCTGCCGGAAGCCGAAGGAGTGTTCCTGGTGGGCGGAGACGTAAAAGCGCAGGCTGTCGTCGTCGGCGAGTTCGAGAATGGATAGGGAGGTGACGAGCGAACTTTCCTGGGTTTTTTCGAGTCGGTCCTTGGTGTCGTGCCAGAAGCGGTTTTTGTCGCCGCCCGCGAGTTCGCGGTGCAGGTTGTCGCCGTCGGTCAGGGCGGCGACGGCCTTGGCGGCGTTGTAGGCGGTGTTGGCGAATTGGTCGAGGCAATGTTTACGCATGAACAGGTAGCCGGCGAAAGTCAGTCCGGCCAAGCCGAGGGAGAGAAGGAGGAGATTCCAAAGGGTGGCTTTGTGGGCGATGCTGAAGAAGGGGGCGGTTTCGAAGTCGCGCCGGTCCGGGTCGGCTGGAAGGGCGGAATTGCCGGCGGCGGGGGCGAGGTGGTAACGGCTCGACCTGCTCCTGGTTCGCGCAGGCGCGGTTTGCTTGGCCACGTATTTTGCCGCCTCGTCGAACATACCGGTTCCCTTGTACGGCTTACGCCCGGTTTCACCGCCCGGTCCGGCGCTAAACGCCAGGGGCGGTGGGTGACCAAGCGGCCAATTCTCTCATGATAACGCCGGTGTGTCAATTCTTAACCCTGGGGCGTTGAAAAATGCTGGCGGCACGGCCGGATTGTTGTACCAAAACTAATGAAAAAACGCGAATTTTACAGGATTTTTTTCAGCCGCCTGTTATACTGTGGCGTCTTTGAATTTAACAGTGTTTTCGGAATAATCGGAAGGATCCAAGTTATGAAAGAAACGGAAAACGCCATGACCGGCGGCCTGCCGCTCCTGGCCGTCCTGGCGACCGGTGGGACGATTGCCGGCACGAGCGCGGCGGACGGTTACACCCCGGGAATGCTGTCGGCCGAAGCGCTGTTGGCGGCGGTTCCGGATTTGCGGCGGCATGCCCTGCTCCGTTGCGAACAGTTGGCGAATATCGGCAGCGAAGACATGACCGAAGCCGTGTGGTTGGCTTTGGCCCGGCGGGTGCGGGAGTTGGCGGCGGAACCCGAGGTGCGGGGAATCGTCGTCCTGCACGGCACCGACACCATGGAAGAAACGGCGTATTTCCTCGACCTCGCCGTGGCGACCGGGAAGCCGATCGTCTTCACCGGCTCCATGCGGCCGGCCGATGCGGTGGGGGCGGACGGTCCGGCGAACCTCCTGGCGGCGGTGCGAACCGCGGCGGCGCCGGAAGCGGCAGGCCGTGGGGTTCTGGTGCTGTTTAACGATCGGCTTTTCGCGGCACGGGAGGTGGTGAAGCTGGAGCGTCTGAATACTGACGCTTTCGCGGCGCCGGGAGCCGGGCCGCTGGGGGAAATAGTGAATGGCGCGCCGCTCTTTCGCCAGCGCTTCACTGCCGGTGGGCGGGAGTTTTTCCCCATTCCCGCCGAACTATTGCGGGGCGAACTCCCCAGGGTCGAAATAATGTACGGCCACGCCGGTCAACGAAGCGATTTGATCGAGGCGGTATTGGCTTTGCCCGGCTTGCGTGGCGTGGTTTGTGCCGCAGTGGGCATGGGGAATGTGCATGCGGAGGCGAAGCCGGCCTTGCGGCGGGCGGCGCTGGACCGGGGAATCGCGGTGGTGTGGTCGTCGCGCGTTCCCTACGGTTGGACGCCGTACCGCCCGGGGGTGGCGGAAAGCGAGGGCGCGATTTTTTCCGGGCGTCTGAATCCGCAGAAGGCGCGGGTATTGTTGCAATTGGGGTTGTTGCAGACCAATGATCGGGGGGATCTGCAACGAATTTTTGACAAAGAATAGTGATAAGCGGTGGCGGATTAAACAACACGTCCCGGTTATTCCAGCGTTTTCAAAATATTATCCTTATGTTGGCGCCATTCTTACGTGGCCCCGAATTGCAGATTTATTAAAAATCCCAAAAAATATGTATTGCCCCGCCTGAACGCGGTTATAAGGAAGTCTGTAGTAAAGCTTCGGCCGAAGCTCGAATCACCCGAATGGAAATCCCGGTCATGCTGGGTCCAAAGGGTCCGTACCGAACGTCTATTGGAATTGTGGAAATGTGTATCGTCCCGTCAGACGAGGAAGCGAGGGAGGAAATCACTTTTTCAGCCTGCGGTTAGGCGGAAAAAGTTATTT
>JAVBQR010000071.1:0-14139 GCA_031548865.1 Planctomycetota bacterium | reverse complement strand
CGGGCGGTCGTCCGTTCGCTCGCCCTGTCGATGAAGCCGCGCCGGAGATGGGTCCGGAGGGACGCCAGGGTGGTGTTTTGCATGACGTCCATCTCCACCATGACCCCGTAGCGCTTCCGATCCTCGGAAAGATAGCAGATGCCGGCATCCACCGCGTCCTTGGGACTGCGGATGTTCCGCTTGACGCCGTTGACGTAGATGGCCCCGGCGTCGCGGGGATCGGCGCCGAAGATGGCCCTGCCCATGTCGGTCCGCCCCGCCCCCATCAGGCCGGCGACGCCGAGGATCTCCCCGCGCCGCAGTTCGAAGCCGACCTCCTTGACCATGCGGCCGGCCCTGAGGCCTTCGACCTTCAGCACCACCGGGGCGCCGGCCGGGACGGCGCTGTGGGTTTTGGGCTGCTCGTACACCACCCGGCCCACCATCATCTTGATGATCTCGTCCTTGCTGCTGTCGGCGGTGACCAGGGTGCCGACATATTCGCCGTCGCGCATCACCGTCACCCGATCCGTGATGCGCTTGATCTCGTCCATGCGGTGGGAGATGTAGATGATGCCGATGTTTTTGGCGCGGAGATCGGCGATGATCTTGAAGAGTTCGTTGACCTCGGTCTCGCTCAGCGCGGCGGTGGGTTCGTCGAAGACGATGATCTTCGCCTCGGTGGAGATGGCCTTGGCTATTTCGCACATCTGCTGCCGTCCGACGGTGAGATTGCCCATCACCTGGGCGGGATCGATGTCGATGTTCAACAAATTGAACAAGGCCCGGGCGTCCTTGACCAGCTGCTGGTCGTCGATGAATTTGCCGTGCATTTTCTCGCGGCCGATGAAGATGTTCTGCGCCACCGTGAGGTGGGGCATCAGGTTCAACTCCTGGTGGACGATGACGATGCCCGCTTCCTGGGCTTCGCGGGGGTTCGCGAAAGTGACCGGTTTTCCGTCCAGGAGGATGGTGCCGGCGTCGCGGGTATAAATGCCGGTGAGAATTTTCATCAGGGTGGATTTGCCGGCACCGTTTTCACCCATCAGGGCGTGAACTTCGCCGCAGTAGAGATCGAATGATACGTCCGTGAGGGCGGGAACGCCGGCAAAGGCCTTCGAGATGCCCTTCATGGCAAGAATTGGTTCTGGCATGAATGCTCCTGCGCGGGTGCCTGCTGTTAAACGGGGCGGTGATGATAAAGTTCTTTAACGGCACTGGGACGGAGGGGACGGTGAATTTGCAGTTATCGGTGTCGTTCCTGCATGTCTTTTGCACTATACCACGTGCCGCCGGCGTTTACCATTCTCAATATACGAATATGTCTTGCCAATTTGCGAAAGGGGATGGATTCAGAGCAAGCCGGTGCCGCGAATACGGCGCGTGAAGTATGGTTAATCCCACAACGCTACTTTTACGGGAACCACTTCCGTAAAAGTAGCATGAGTATAGGGTTAGGCAATAATTACGGCGCTGGCGGTAAAGAACGAAGGTCACCGCAACTGGTTATTCATGCTAGATTTGCGGGGCGGTTCCCGCAAATCTAGCGCTGTAGAGTTAAAATCCCGTTTACAGTTTACCACATGGCAAAAAAACTGTCAAGGGAACGCAAAGCGGCTAATTTAAAATAATCAACCCGGCCCCGGTCTACCTCAATCCTTATCGGTCTCCATGCCAATCGATTCGGTAATCCCCAAAGCCGCCGACAAGCGCGCCAGGCTCTGCCAGGTCAACGAACCGTTCAGCCGCCAGCGCTTCAAGCTGCCCAGGCCCGCAAACGCCCAAGCCCGCGCCGGATTATATTCCAGCATCTCGCGGGCGAAACGCGTCGACAGCGGTTCATGCTGATCCGGCGCGCGCGGGCGCCAATCCGCCGCCTCCACCAGGGACATTTGAAAGAAGCGCACCGGGCACATTATCCCCAGTATTGACGCCCCCTCCGGGCCCATCCGGCTGAAGGCGTTCTGGATTTCCGGCGTACCGGGACCGGATGCCGCGGCGATTTCCCGCGCCAGACCTTTCCGGTATTCCGCCACCCGGCGCATCGTATCGTCGTCCCCCGGCCGGTCGCCACCGACCAATACCAAACGCCCGCCCGCCCGTTCCAGGCAGTAGAGGCCGTTAAAATACGGCTCCTCGCTCTTCGCCAAACCGCCCAGCGGATAAAGCGCCAGCGTCGCGGTGCGGGGCCCCACTATGGACGGAACCACCAGCGTCTCCAGGCCCAGCTGCGACATTACCTGGGTGAGGGGCGTTCCCGGGCCAAGCGCCAGCAGGGCCTCACGCCACGCCGCCGTCAAGGCGTCCGGGTTGTCCCACTGGGTCACCATGACCCGCGACACCCCCATTTCCGGGCGGTTCGCCGGCGGCAGAACCCAGCCCAGTGTGGCCTCGGTGAGTTCGCCTTCCAATATGTCCGCCAGGAGTTTATCCGCCGCCGCCCGCGCCTCGCGAATAACCCCGCCGCCCGCCGCCCCGAGCAGGAACCTTCCCAACCGTTCCCCCGACAGTCGGAGGCCCTGGTTCGACAACGGCACCGCGTAGGCGAAGGCGGTTCTCTCCGGCATGCTCCGCAGGGAGGACAGTTCGCCCGTATCCGCCACCGGCCAGTCGCCGTCCGCTTCCAGGCGCCACTCGACCTCGTTTTCCTCGAACCAGACGGTAAGGTCGATTTGTCCGTAAGCAAGCGGCAAAATGGCCGTGCTTTCGGTCAATTGTTCGATAAGGCGGGTCCGCGCCGGGCTTGGCTTCCAATAGGAGACGAGATCCCGCGCCAGTTTTTCCACCTTGTCCCGCCACCAATATACCGACCCTTCCCGGTCCCGCCAAGCCACCAGGCGCTTCGGAAACAACCGGAGCGAAAAATCCGGATCCGTGAATTTGCCCGCCGTACCGTGAAGAAGCCCCCGCGCCGCGCTGTTCGCCGCGTAATGATCCCGCACCGCCGTCACCGCCTCCCGCCGCGAACCGAACACCGCCACGTTGCCGGGAAGCCATTCCATGTTCCAGACCCGCGTAACTCCGTCCGGGTCGATCTCCCGCAGGGTGGTCACCCCGTCCATCCCCTCGTATTCGGTAAACCCGAGGCTCGCCATCTGGGACATGTACTCGTCCCGGCTGTCCACGGGAAACACCCATACCGGCGCCAAAGGACCGGGCTGGAGGGAGGCCATCACCGCGCATTCCAGCCAGGCCTCGTAGGTAAGGCCAAAGAAGGTGGGGTTGCGAATTTCCGGGCCGGCCAGGGTACGCGCCGGCGGGATGAAGCGGCCGTCGTTCCGGATGCTCTTGATGAAGCGGGCCAGGGCGCCGTCCTCGGCGTCGAGGGCGTCGATGTTCCCCAGGCGCAGCACCGCCAGAGTCGACCACTCCTCCTCGGCGGCCCGGGACCGGCTGGCCAGCGGTAACAGGGCCGGAACGACGAGCAGGAAACCGATTACCGCCAAGGCGCTTCGGCGTCGCATTATTCGATCCTTGTGTGAACTGGACTTTTGCAAAATCACCATTCAAACCGCCGAATGGCGATTTTGTAAAATCAAAAACCCTTGAAATTCGGGCAAAAACGCTTTTTACAAAGTGGCGATTGGCGGTTAAATCGCCACTTTGCAAAAGTTCAGTGTGAACTCGCCAATGTAACACCTGTCAGCCCCTACGCCCGCCGCTCCCGGCTATTGCCGCTGTCCAGGACCCGGAAGCGGCGGCTGGTGGCGGAGACCCGGCCGTGGTAGACGTCGAGGCAGTCCTGGTAATAGGCGAGGAGCTGTTCCGCGACCAACTCGGCGGAAAACTCCCGCTCCACCATTTCCCTGGCCTGTTTCGCCATTTCCTGCCGTTCCGAAACGTTGTTCAGGAGGGACCAGATCGCCTCGGCCACTTCCTTCGTGTCCCCGGCCGGCACCATGACCCCGGTCACGCCGTCCTCAATCAAATCGTAAAGGCCGCCCACTCCCGTAGCCACCACCGGCACTCCCGTGGCCATCGCCTGCATGACCGACATCCCGAGTCCTTCCTGCAGCGACGGTTCGACGAGAATGTCCAGCTGCCCCAGTTGGCCCGAGACGGTGTGCGGGGTAAAGGTGACGCGTTTGGTGACCTTCAGCTCGTCGGCGAGGCTGCGCAGGGCCATACGGTCGGGGCCATCGCCAAGCACCACGAATTCGGCGTCCAGGCCCCGGTCCAGCAGGATTTTCACCGCTTGCAGAAAAACCCGCTGGCCTTTTTTCTGGGACAGGTGCCCCAGCGTGCCGATGACCGGGCAGCGGTAGGCGCCGGGCAGGCGTTCCCCGCCGAAGGAGGGTTTGGGCATGCGGGTGAGGTCGAGGCCGTTATGGATGACGCGGATGCGGTCCTGGGTGATGCCGCCCACATTGACGATGCGTTCGCGGATGGCCCGGGAAACGGCGACGAAACCGTCGGTCCGGCAGGACGAAATGCCGCGGATTTCCGACTCTTCCAGGCGGTTGCAGGTGACCAGGAAGGGGACGCGTAGTTTGGCCGCCAGGCGTTCGGCGCGTTTGGCCATGTCGGCGGACAGGGCGTGGACGAGGTTTATTTCCAGACTGTCGGCGTCGCGGATGGCGGCGCCGCCGAAGAGAACGCTGCCCATGTGGGGGTGGATGCGTACCGGGCAGCCCAGCATTTCGAAATCGGGCGAATTTTCGCCGGCGTTGCGGGCAAAAATGTCGGGTTTGACGCCGCAATGCAGGAAGCCGGCGGCGAGATTGCGGTTGGCTATCGACATCCCGGAATGGTTCGGGGATTCCATCAGCCACAGGGGGCGGATTTGTTCTTTTTCCATGAGAGGGTGGTCCTTCCTGTTAACGTTCAAAGGAAATCGAGCAAAACCGCCGCTCGATTTCCTTTAAATTCCGCTTACGGTTTCCTTGACTCCGCTCTCGCCATCAACGGATGACCAATAGATTTTGGCGCCGATCCCCGCGAAAACTTGGCTTTGCCTTTCGCTGCCGGCTTCCCTGTGGTACGTTTCGCCGCGACAGGCTTGGCGACCGCTTTCGTGGTAAAAGGTTTGGCCCCTTTCCCACCCGTGACCGCGACTTTTTCGCCCCGTTCCGGCGCTTTGCCCCTGCCCCTGCCGCCTTTCGGCGCCGACGCCTCTAGCCCGCCCTTTGCCGCGCCTTCCTTACCCTTCCTCGGCCGCAAAGTGCGTTTTGATTTTTTCCAATCGTCAACCACCACCTTGCCCCTGCCTTCCGGATTCCGGCCCTCGAAATTCTTGCCGCCGGCGGCCGGGTCCGGTTTGCCCTGCCGCGGCGCCTTTTCCTTATGCGCCCGGCCGCGGGGACCGGTCGGCTTTCTCCCTTTCGCCGAACCGCGCGGGAACTGTTCCGCCTCCTTCTCCGGTTCCAGTCCGGACAGGCCTTTTTGCAGAACGTTAACCTCCTTGGGCGTCAGGGGCCGGATGCCGCCCCGCTTCATTCCCGCCAGGGAAAGGGGGCCGAGATGGGTTCGGAGGAGCTTCTTCACCTCGTGCCCCAAAGCGGCGAAAATGCGCCTGACCTCGCGGTTGATCCCCTCCGCCACCGAAATATGCAGAATCGTGTTGTCGTTGTCATAGCGGTCGAATTCGATCCGGGTCGGCTTGACCAGGACCGGACCCAAACGAATGCCTTTCTCCGCCAGGGTCTCCAAGGTTTCCTGGGGGATTCTTCCTTCCGCGACCACCCGGTAGGTTTTCACCACCCCGTGGGCGGGGTGGGTGAGGTAATTGGCCAGCTCGCCGTCGTTCGTGAGGACCAGGAGGCCTTCCGATTCCATGTCCAGGCGGCCGACCGGGTAGATGCGTTCCGGAATGTCGGGGAGGAAGTCCATGACGGTTTTCCGGCCCAGGTCGTCCGAGACGGTGGTGGCGACGCCTTTCACTTTGTAATGCAGATAATAGGCGTGTTTTTCGAGGCGGAGCAGCTGGTTGTCGACTTTGACCCGATCCCGGGAAGGATCGATGCGGATGCCCGGTTCGGTGACGATTTCCCCGTTGACGCTGACCCGGCCGGCGGCGATGAATTCCTCGCATTTGCGGCGCGAATCGACGCCGCAGCGGGCCATGTATTTTTGCAGGCGTTCTTCCATGAATTTGTTCCTAGCGTGGCAGAAGCTATTCCTCGTTCCCCAAATAGGGGTTTTCCTTCAACAAATGCGCTTTCACATAATCCGCGACCCCTTCCTCGACCGCCAGGAATTCCCCCTTGTATCCTGCCTTCCTCAACCGGGTGATATCCGCCTTGGTGTGATATTGGTACTGCCCCCGGATGTTCTCCGGCATGTCGATGTAGTCGATCGCCGCCTTCTTGCCGAGCGCCTTGAAGAGCGCCTTGGCCAGGCGGTTCCAGCTCGCCTCCTCGCCGGTGCCGATATTGAGGATCCCGTTCACCTGCGGGTTCTCCACCAGCCACCACAGGCAGTCGACGACATCCTTCACATAAACGAAATCCCGCAACTGCTCGCCGTCCGCATAGTCCGGACGGTGCGATTTGAACAGGGACAGCCGCCCGGTTTCCTTCACCTTGGCGTAGGACTTGTAGACCAGCGAAGCCATGTCGCCCTTGTGGTACTCGTTCGGGCCGTAGACGTTGAAAAAACGCACGCTGGCGAAACGCTTGAGCAGATCGCTCCGGGCCGCCCATTGATCGAACATCAGCTTGGAATGGCCGTACATGTTCAGGGGCAGCAGTTTGTCCAGGAATTTCCCGCCGTCGGAGTAACCGTAGGCGCCGTTCCCGTAGGTCGCGGCCGAGGAGGCGTTGATGAAACGGATGCCGCGATCGTTATTGAGGCAAAGGACGGCGAGATCCTTCGAGAAACGGTAATTATTGTGGAGGAGGTAGTCGGCGTCAGTCTCGGTGGTGGCGGAGCAGGCGCCGAGATGGATGACCGAGCGGGTGTTGTCGGGGAGTCCGTTCTTCTGGCCGGCGATCTGCATGAAGGCGTTGGGGGGGATGATGTCGAAGAAGCGCAGTCGGCGCAGATTCTTCCATTTGGCGTCGGAACCGAGGTTGTCGACGATGATGATGTCGTCGATGCCCATCTTGTTCAATTTCCAAACCATCGCGCTGCCGATGAAGCCGGCGCCGCCGGTGACGATGTGCATGAGGGTCTTCCTTATGGGTTCTGGCCAAATTTAGCGGGGAATATTTCATTATAGGAATTCGCAAGGCGAGGGGGAAGGATGTTTTCCGGTGGAAGGTGGAGGAGTTGCCGGTGAAGGTTAAACCCATGTAGAGGCTCGAGCGGCTACGGCAGAAAACTCCGGCGTATTTTGCCGTAGGCGGGTTCGTGGGCGCTTTGCGGCGGCTTTCCCCGGGCGCGGGTCATGCCGTCCGGTCGTTTCCACGAAATAATTCAGGAAAAATATTTACCGGTAACTCCCGCATTTTCATTAAAGTTTTCGAGGAAAATGACCGGGAACAGCCGGGACGCGGCGCTTCTTCCGATAATTCGGCAGCGGGTTTGCTATTCCTTCCGGTCACGCGCGAATTCGAGATTTCGCCGTATCATAACCGCCTGCCCAAGGGAGAGCGAAAATGTACGCCAACAGCTCCGTCAGCGCCGCGATGTGGAACTTTTCTTACAGTCAGACCAGCAACGGTTCCGTCCCGGAAACGGGCGCGGACGCTTTCAAGAATATTTTCGCCTCCAGCCTCCGCAACATGATGAGCAACCAAGCCGGAATCCAGGATACCTTCAACAGCCTTTCCGATAAATTCCCCGGCTTGAACATGGTCCAGGGTAAACCGGGCGAAGGCCTGCCAGGCACCCGCGCCTTCTTCGGCAATGCCGCCGGGGACTATGCCGCCGTCGACCCGAACCTCCTCGCCGGCATGGCCGGCAACAACGGCCTTTTCCAACAGGTCCAGGACGCCATCTCCGCCTTCATGGGGCAGAACGGCAATAACCAGGCCCTGTCCGGCGCCTATATGCAAACCTCCATCTCGGTCACCTACACCTCGGTCCGCTATAACGTCTCCCAGTTTGACGAAGCTTCCGGGGATCTGCTCAGCGCCAGCGAAATGACCTCGTCCCTGCAAGCGAAATTCAAGGAACTGATCGAACGGATTTTCAACGCCAAAGACCAAACCGCCCTGGAAATCGCCGGCGCGGATAAGGGGAAAGACGACGACGCAGGAACCTCGGCGGCGGTCGAAGGGCTCATCGAAGCGGCGGAAGAGGGCGGCGAAACGGCCGGCGCGGGCAGCGACGCGGCAACGGAGACCACGGATTCGTCCGGAACCGCTTCCGACGGCGGCTCCGCCAAGGGAAGCGCCGCGACCGGCCAGAAAGGCTGGGGCTCCGGCTTTGCGGCAGAGTCGTTCTCGTGGTCGATGCAGATGTACTACTCCAACCAGTACCTCATGTCCTCGTTCGGCGGCAATACGGCCGACGCGGGCGCCAATGCGAACGGCGGCGGCAAGGGGAACCTGGGCGGTATGGCGAATCTCCTCAACCAGTCGATGTCCTACTACAGCGCCAGCGGTCAAGTGGACAGCTTCTCCGGCTTGGCGAATTCCATTCTCCCGCAGTCGATTTACGACATGTTCCTCGGGAACCGGCAGAACTCCGGCGGCGGCCCCTTCACTTCGCTCCTGAACAATGGCCTGTCTGGCCTCGGCATGGCGGTGGGCGGCATCCAGCCGGTGCAGGACGGCTTCATCGCCCAACTGCGCGAAACGCGGAACGCGCTCACCGATTTGCTGGCGGCGTACGCCAATCAGGCGAAGGCGCTCGCCACTGACTCCGGCGACACCGGCACCGGTGCCAGCGAAACGGCGGAAGAGGTCGCCGCGACCGAAGCGGCTGGGGAAGCGGAAGCGGCGAAAGCGGCTGAAGAGGTTGACGCGGCGGAAGCGGCCGAAGAGGTTGTACCGGCGGAAGAGGCGGGGGCGCTTTGAAGAGGGGCGCGGCGGGGAAAATTGCCGTTCGACAAGCGAATTCATGAATACCAAAACCGTCCTTCCAAATAGGGGAGGACGGTTTTTTTGCGAGCGTTCACGGTTACGGAAGGTGCCTCCGTAGCGGATCGCACCGGAAACTTTCCCGCCTCAAAACCACGGCGGCGTATTTGCCCACACGCACACGCAGTTCACGGTTCCGTTGTTCATTTTGGCATGCGGTTCGGAGGAATTGAAAGTGATGGAGTCGCCTTCCTTCAGCAGGTATTCCTGGTCGCGGATGGTGATAAGGAGCTCCCCTTCGAGAATCAGTCCGCATTCGGTGCCGGGATGCGAGTACTGGCCGGCTCCGGTGCCGGCGCCGGGTTCGTAAATATTGTAAATGAACTCGATGGGGCCGGAGAGATCCGGGTTGAGCAGGTGATAGGTGACGCCCTTGCCGGGCGAGAGCATTTTGCGCTGCTCGCGATGCACGACGGGGGAGGTGCGGGGCAGGGCGGCGGGAGCCGTTTCCTCTTGTTCGCCGAAAAATTCGCCCAGGGGTTGTTCGAGGGCGGCGGCGATTTTTTTCAGGGTGATGATGGTGGGGGAGATTTTCGAGCGCTCCACCTGGCTAATCGTCGAGGAGGTGAGCCCGGTCTTGCGGGCGACGTCGACGACTTTGAGGCCTTTTCCCATGCGGATCTGCTTGATTTTGGCGCCGAGCTTTTCGGAATATTTCTGTTTGTTTTTTGCAGCCATCGTCCTTCCTCTATTTTGCGCACGCCTTAATTTTGTTTGCGAGTGGGCGTATAACGAAAAGATTTCCCCAAAAACGGTAGTATAGCGGGAAAGATTCCACTGTATACCCGAAAAAAGTGGCGGGCGGGGGATTTCCGGGTCGAATAGGGGGAGGTGGCGATGATGCGTTGTTGCCGCGAGAATTGCGGTGGTTATTAAATTAATTTTAAACATTCCAATTTCCCGTAAGTAAAATAACGTTATAATCTGGCGCAAAATATAGTTTATCACATGGGAAAATCGAAAATTTGAAACAGGCTTATCCCGGTAAAAACAAGGGGATAAATGGCGATTGGCAAAAAAATCCGAAAATTTGCGAGATGCTTGTTGCAAAGGGCTTCGGGATGAATTAAAATGTATTGAATTATTAAAGAGCCGCACTGCACCCATCCTATTATCAATAATCCGACCAACCAAATGAGGACTAGCCATGTTTGAAAAGTGCAAAATCCAGCTGGGCATCGCTCCCATCGGCTGGACCAATGACGACATGCCGGATCTCGGCAAGGAAATTTCCTTCGAACGCTGCATCAGCGAAATGGCCGAAGCCGGTTTCGTCGGCACCGAAGTCGGCAACAAATACCCGAAAGATCCGGCCGTCCTCAAAAAAGCCTTGGCCGAGAAGGGGCTGAAAATCTGTAACGCCTGGTTCAGCTCGTTCCTGACCACCAAACCCTATGCCGAGACGGAAGCGGACTTCATCAAGCAGGCGGATTACCTGGCCGCAGTGGGCGCGAATTCGATCGGGGCGTCGGAGCAGGGGCACAGCATCCAGGGCCAGATGGAGACGCCGATTTTCGAAAATAAACACCGGATGAACGACGAGGAATGGCAGAAGCTTACCGGCGGCTTGAACAAACTCGGCGCCATCGCCAAGCAGAAGGGCTTGAAGCTGGTTTTCCACCACCACATGGGGACGGTGGTGCAGACCTTGGCGGAAACGGACCGGCTGATGGCGGAGACCGACCCCGAGCTGGTGGGCCTCCTGTTCGACTCCGGCCACTTCGCCTATTGCGGTGAGGACCCCCTCGCCGCCCTCAAAAAACACATTAAGCGGGTGCGCCACGTGCACCTGAAGGACATCCGCCCGGCGATGGTGAAAAAGGTGCGGGACGAACACCTCAGCTTTTTGAAGGGGGTTCGCCTGGGCGCGTTTACCGTCCCCGGCGACGGCTGCATCGACTTCAAGCCGATTTTTGCCGCCCTTTCCGACGCCGGTTACAACGGCTGGATGCTTATCGAAGCGGAGCAGGATCCGGCGCTTGCGAATCCCCTCGAGTATGCGAAGAAAGGCCGGGAGTATATTCGCCGGGTGGCGGGTTTGTAACTCCGCAATTGTTTTTATTAAAACCGCCATCCCCGACGCGGGGTGGCGGTTTTTTTTCGAAACTAAAATCATTATAAATAATTTACCAAGGCAGGCGGTTTGGATTCCGGAGCGGTTTCCCGGACAGGTTCAAAGGGCAGGCCTGCGTTTTAAGCAATTGAACTTAATTTTATTAAATGCTAAAGTCGATAAATTTGCTTGTTTTAATGAATTGTACTTAATTTTTTAGCGAAATTTACTTTACTAACGTCAGCCATGCTTTATACTGTCGGTAGGGAAGATGCGCCGGCGCCGGGAAAAGGGTAAAATACGGTTCGATGCCGAGTTTGAAATAACTTTTTATAATATTCTTGCCTTTTCCTGGCGGCGGCGGTAGAATTCGGCTTTGCCAACCATGCACAACTCCCGGATTACGGGGACAGCCCGGATTATCCGGGAATGTGAACGAACCATTTCCGACACACAGTAACAATAATTGTTCTTTTGTGCCGATTTTGGGGCGCCGCCACACGCATATATTCACTGCTACCTTTACTGACGACTCCAAACACACCAACGGCGCCCCATTCCATCCGCTTCCATACGTTCAACCTTCGCTTTCGCAGTCGCCGGGCAAGTCCTTTTATTATTAGGAGAAGATGATGGCCGAAGTTCTCAAGTATTTCCTCAACAACAAGTACGTCGAATCCAAGACCGACAAGTTCTACGAAGTCTACAACCCCTCCACCGGCGAACTGCAGGCCAAAATGCCCCGCTGCACCCCGGGGGAAGTCAAGGCCGCCGTCGAAGCCGCCCACAAAGCCTACGACCAATGGTCCGCCACCCCGCCGATCAAGCGGGCCGACGTCCTCTTCCGGGTCCGGAATCTTCTCGAAAAGCACATGGACGAACTCACCATGATCTGCGCCAGGGAACACGGCAAAAACTGGGCCGAAAGCCAAGGCGACATCCTCAAGGCCATGGAAGCCACCTCCCACGCCACCGGCATCTGCAACCTGCTGATGGGCGACACCCTCATGGACGCATCGAAAGGCTACGACACCTGCCTCTACCGGGAACCCCTGGGCGTATTCGTCGGCCTCTCCCCCTTCAATTTCCCGGCCATGATTCCCATGGGCTGGATGGCGCCGCTGTGCCTGGCCTGCGGCAACACCATGGTCCTGAAGGTCGCCGGCGCCACTCCCATGACCGCGCTCCGAATCGCCGACCTGTGGCGCGAAGCCGGCCTGCCGGACGGAGTCCTCAACGTCCTGTCCTGCGACCGCCAGGGCGTGCCGGAGCTGATCCAGAACGAGTACGTGAAGGGGGTCAGCTTCGTCGGTTCGACATCGGTGGGCCTGCACATCTACTCCACCGCCTCGGCGGCCGGAAAGCGCGTCCAGTGCCTCACCGAAGCCAAAAACCACGCCCTGGTCCTGAACGACGCCGCCCTGGACCGCACCGCCGCCGGCATCATCAACGCCGCCTACGGCTGCGCCGGCGAGCGCTGCATGGCCCTCCCCACCGTCGTCGCGGAAGAAGGCATCGCCGATCAGCTGGTCGCGAAGCTGATCGAATTCGCCAAGGGCCTCAAGGTCGGCCCCGCCTACGACAAGTCGACGCAACTTGGCCCCGTCTACTCCGCCGACCACAAAAAGGACGTCACCAAGTGGATTGAAAAAGGCATTGCCGAAGGGGCCAAGTTGGTTCTGGACGGCCGCGAATGCAAGGTCCCCGGCCACGAAAAGGGCTTCTATATGGGCCCGACGATTTTCGATCAGGTCAGCGAAGAGATGTCGGTGGGCCGCGAGGAAATCTTCGGCCCGGTCCTCTGCGTCAAGCGCTGCAAATCCTTCAACCACGGCCTGGCGATCATGAACAACTCCCGCTTCGCCAACGGTTCCGTCATCTATACCCAAAACGGCTTCTACGCCCGCGAATTCACCCGCCACACCCACGGCGGCATGGTCGGCATCAATGTGGGGATTCCGGTCCCGGTCGGCTACTTCCCCTTCGCCGGCCACAAGCAGTCCTTCTTCGGCGACCTGCACTGCCTGGGGAAGGACGGCATCCGCTTCTACACCGAGTCGAAGTGCGTCACCTCGCACTGGTTCGACGAAGAGGAAATGAAAAACACCAAGGTCTCGACCTGGGACGGCACCATTTAGTTTGCCCATTGGCAATAGTCCATCCGCACAAGCAAACAGCCCGCCTACAACGGTGGGCTGTTTTTTCACTAACCAAATTCCGTGAAATCGCGAATAATGTTTTCCTCGACTTCTCCAGATAAAGAAAGGAACTCCATGTCTCTCGAAAAAACCCTGGTCATCCTGAAACCCGACTGTGTCGCCCGCGGCCTCATCGGCCGCATCCTCGGCCGTTTCGAGGATAAGGGCCTGCGTATCGCCGCCATGCGGATGGACCGCATCGACCGCCCCACCGCCGAAAAACATTACGCCGAACATCTCGGCAAACCCTTTTATCCCGGCCTCTTGAATTTCATCACTTCGGGTCCGGTCGTGATCATGGCCTTGTCCGGGGTGGAAGCCGTGGCGGTGGTCCGTAACATCCTCGGTGCCACCAATGGCCGCGCCGCCGCGCCGGGGAGCATACGCGGCGACTTCGGAATTTCCCGAGGCTTCAACCTGGTGCACGCCTCGGACTCGGCCGCTTCGGCGGAACGCGAGTTGGCCCTGTTCTTCCCGAATAATCCTTTCATGCCGGAACCGGACGCAGGAAATCTCCGCTGGACCTACGAGTTTGACGCGAACGGCCAGCCGGGGTAGCTCTATATTCGCGAATAAAGGGAACGTGAGAATTACGGGGACATGATGTTTTATTATGCGGCGGTTTGGATAATTAATCCTACAACGCTAGATTTATGTAACCCTTTCAACTACCCGTCATTCCGGCGTCTATACCTCGAACCGGGCGAGGACAGTGGAGTGCCGGAACCCAGATACCCGAAGGTCTGCTACGAATGTCAGGCTGAAAACATCACTGACAACCAGGTAATACCAAGGAAGCGCGTAATCGCTGTTTATCCATCTGGGTTCCGGCACGCTACTGTTTCTACCCCGGTTCGAGGTATAGACGCCGGAATGACGGGTAATTGAAGGGTTACAACGGCATCGACCGGCGGGATCTGCAAGAAATGTTGGAGGAGCGGTT
>JAVBQR010000076.1:0-7679 GCA_031548865.1 Planctomycetota bacterium | reverse complement strand
GACCGGCGCCGCCGGTATCAGGCTGTCGAGTCCCCGCCCGAGTCCACGCAGTTTGGCCATCACGACACCGCGCCGCCGGTGGGGAAGGCGGGGTTGTCGACGGTGACCAGGGAAATGCTGCCATCGGGGCCGTGGGCGGCGAGGAGCATGCCGTTCGAGGTTTCGCCCCGGAGGGAGCGGGGTTCGAGGTTGTCGACGACGATAATTCGCAGGCCGACCAGTTTTTCCGGGGCATAATAGGCGCGGATGCCGGCGCAGATTGGTTTCTGGCGCTCGCCCAGGCGGAGTTGCAGCTTGAGGAGGTGGTCGGCGTTGGGGTGGGGGTCTGCCGCGACGATTTCGGCGACGGTGAGGCGGATTTTCGAAAAATCGGCGAAATTGCAGTAAGTCACCCCATCGGGGAGGAGATTCGTATCATTGGCGGGGGGGGAGAATTCGCTGTTTGCCTGGTTCGGGGCGTTGTCGCTGGTCATGGGGCTGATTTCCTTTATTAAACTAAATCACAGTTTGACGTCCGGCCGGTTTATCCGTCTCGCGGCAATATCCTTGACCGGAGCCTCCTCCATACCATAATCGCATTGTATACTTTTTTCCATAAAAAACAGGATTGCCTATGAATGCGCCCGAACGCATCTTTCTTCTCGCCGACATGCACCTTAAACCGCTGGACGCCCCGACCGAAGCCGCGCGGCGGGCCGCGGTCCTGGACAACGAGCGCCTTGCCCGCTTCCTAGCCTACCTGGACGGCAAGGCCGGGGGGCTGATTTTGTTGGGGGACGCCTTCAATTTTTGGTTCGAGCGCCGCGGCCACGTGGTGGGGGATTATTACACCTCCCTGGCGCTATTCAAGACGGCGGCCGACCGGGGCCTGGAGATTCACCATGTTTCCGGCAACCGGGATTTCGCGGTCGGCGGCGGTTTGGGGTTCGACCCCGCCACGCGTTTTCCCGGCTTTCTGAACCTGAAACGCGGTTTCACCGTCTCCCGCCTGGCCGACTTCGGCATCGAACCGCACGGCCTGAAGTTCCGTTTTTATCAGAGCGGCAAGAGCGTGAGCTGCGTGCACGGCGACGCCTTGTGCCGTGGGGACTACTGGTTCATGCTGCTCCGCTGGGTGCTACAGGGCCCGCTGGGTCGGACCGGGCTCCGCTTCCTGCCGTGGCCCCTGCTGGACCAGGTGTTCAGCCGCCAGCAGGGTCGGGTGTCGCTGCGGACGACGCAGAAACAACCGGAGCAACTTCTGGACGACGCGGCGGTGTGGCGGGAATTGGCGACCGGGGCGGATTTGCTCCTTTGCGGCCACATTCACGCCAGTTACGAACGGGAGGTGGACGTAGCGGGGCGTAAATGCCGGCTGCTGGTGCTCCCGTCCTGGATGGACGGCGGCTACGGGATTTTGGAGAACGGGACGGCGCGGGTGGAATGGTTCAAGGAGTAACTGAGCGACAGCTCATTCCGCGTTCGGTATAGTCCGACCTGAGCCGGCTGAAAATCGCCACATCGTAGCGGATGCCGTTCCTGACCATGGCGCTTCTTAGCGTCCCCTCGCGGGTGAAGCCGTTTTTTTCCAGGACCCGCGCGGAAGGCTGGTTCGGGGTGTGGACCTTGGCTTCAACCCGCATTAGTCCGAGATGCGCGAAGCCGTAATCCACCAGCAGGCGGACGGCGCGGGTGGCAAGGCCTTTTCCCCAATATTCCTCGGCCAGCCAGTAGCCGAGTTCGGCGCCGCCCGCCAGGTCGCCGTTTTCCGGCCGGAGGCCGCCGCCGCCGGCGAGAATCCCCCGGTATTCAATGGCGAAATCGAGGGTGGGGTGCTGGGTTTTGGCGTAGGCGACCCAGCGGTCGGCTTCGGCTTGGGTGTAGGGTTGGGGGAAGACGATGGAGAGGTAACGGGAGACGTTGGGGTTGTCGGCGATTGTAGGGAGGACCAGGCGGTCTTTGTCCTGGTAGGGCCGCAGAATCAGGTCTTGGTCGGAAAGTTGCATTGGCGAATCCTTTGGACGTTGGTGTTTATACTTAATGCGGAACGAAATGGCGAGAATGCTTTTTACACAGAGGGCACAGAGAACCACAATTACAAGTCCTAACTGGAGTTTTGCATAATCACCTTTCAAACCGCCGAATGGCGATTTTGTAAAATCAAAAACCCCGGAAATTCGGGCAAAAACGATTTTTGCAAAGTGGCGATTGGCGGTTAAATCGTCACTTTGCAAAACTTCAGATGAAACCGCGAGACAATCATGACCACCGCCTCAATCTACGAGTATAAACGCCGCCGTTTGGCGAACGTCATTCCCGCCAAAGTGGCCGGCCGGGTCCGCCGGGTCACGGGCTTGGTGGTGGAGACGACGCGCCTCCCCTTGCCGGTGGGGTCGCTCTGCAACATTTTCTCCCGCATCTCCCGTTCGGCGGTGGAGGCGGAAATCGTCGGCTTCCGCGAGAACGCCACCCTGATGATGCCCCTCGGCGAAATGCGCGGCATCGGTCCCGGCGACCGGGTCGAGGTCGTCACCACGGAACAGGTCGTTCCGGTCGGGGACCACCTGTTGGGGCGGATTCTCGACGGCATGGGCCGGCCGATGGACGGCAAGGGGCCGATTACCGCCACCGCCACTTACCCGATCTACGCCGACCCCCCGGACTCCATCACCAGGCCGAGGATTTCCGAGGTCCTCTCCACCGGCGTCCGCTGCATCGACGGTTTCATCACCGTCGGGAAAGGCCAGCGTATCGGCATTATGGCCGGCTCCGGGGTCGGGAAATCGACCTTGATGGGAATGATTTCCCGCTACTCGAACGCCCAGGTCGCGGTGATTTCACTGGTAGGCGAACGCGGCCGCGAAGTCAACGATTTTATCGAGCGGGACCTTGGGCCGGAAGGGATGAAACGCTCGGTGGTGGTTATCGCCACTTCCGACCAGCCGGACCCGGTGAAAGTGAAATGCCCCTTCGTCGCCACCGCGATTGCCGAATATTTCCGCGACCAGGGGGCGGACGTGACCCTCCTCATGGATACGATTACCCGCATGTGCATGGCGCAGCGTAATATTGGCGGCAGTATCGGGGAAGTGGCGGCGTCGAAAGGCTACACCCCCTCGACCTTCGCCCTCATGCCCCGCCTCCTGGAACGCGCCGGCCGCAGCCCCAGCGGGTCGATTACCGGTTTTTACACCGTGCTGGTCGAAGGCGACGACATGAACGAACCCATCGCCGACACCGCTCGCGGCATTCTCGACGGACACATCGTCCTGTCCCGCAAAATGGCCCACCGCAACCATTATCCGGCGATTGACGTTTTGGAGTCGATTTCCCGCGTCCAGTCGGACATTGTCCCGAAGGATATTCTCCAGGCTTCGCGGCGGCTCCGGCAGTGCCTCGCGACCTACAAGGAAGCGGAGGAACTGATCAACATCGGCGCCTATACCCCGGGCTCGAACCCGGAAATCGACAAGGCCCGCAACGTTATCGCCGACATCAACGGCATTCTCCAGCAGGAGCGGGAGGACCCCACCCCGTTCGAAACCACGGTGAAACGGGTCAAGGATGTGTCGGCCAAGAGCCAGCAGGAAGTGCAGGCGCGCCGTCCACCGCAGGGCGGCGGTGGGCAGCAGAGGAAGTAAAAGCGGACCATGCTGAGCCTCCATTCCTCTCCAAAAGAAAAGGAATGGAAATCCCGGCGGATCCATACCAGGGCCCAAAGGGCGATTTTTTTGGGGTAAGGTGGTCAGTCAAACCCCGGCGTGCTCTAGGATGGCCTAACTACCCGCCTTCTTCTCCTCCGCGACCCGTTAAATCGCACTGGCACGCCTAAAGGTACCGAACGCCTATCGAAATTGTGAAAACGTGTCTCGGACGATACACATTTCCACAACTCCAATAGACGTTCGGTACGACCCTTTGGACCCCGCATGACCGGGATTTCCATTCGGGCGATTCGAGCTTCGGCCGAAGCTTCACTACAGCCCCCGTTATAGACGCGTTCACGCGGGGCAAATAGATCTTTTTTTTTAAATAAGGAAATTTGCAATGGACCGTGCATTACTCTCGATATTGGTGGTGAACCGTTTCGGCGTCCTTACCAAGGTTACCGGCCTCTTTGGCCGGCGCGGCTATAACATCAAGGCGTTGTCGGTGGGGGAGACGGAGAATCCGGACATCTCCCGCATCACCGTCACCACCGAAGGTGACGCCGCCATGCTGGAGCAGATTTGCAGCCAGGTATTGAAGCTGGAAGAGGTGTTCGCGGCGGAAATTCTCCCGCCCGCCGAAGCGGTGGAGCGGGAATTGGTGTTGATTAAAGTCAAGCCCGACGCCGCGAACGTGGGCCGCTTGATGCAAATCGTCTCGGACTTTTCCGCCAAGAGTACCGGCACCGGGGAAAGCGTGGTTATTGAAGCGAGCGGTAAAGTCGAGACGGTGGACCGGCTGATTGGGCAGCTGGGTGATTTGGGGATGGTGGAACTGTGCCGAACCGGAGCGACCGCGCTTGGGGCGGGAAGCGAGCCGTTGCGGGGGAAGGCTTTTCCCCCTGTTTGACAACAGTCAACCTATTCCGAAAGCCGATAACCTTAATAACTGTGCTTTGGCAAAAACTGCCACTTATAACCGGAAAGCCGGATACCGCCCTTGACTGGACGCCTAAGTTGAGGATAATGCTTGGATTAACCCTACTCATAATGCGTCATCGAAAGAGACCCGTTTATGCATAAACGCCGGAAAGGCATACTGATCGGAGTATGTCTGGTAATCGCTGGCATCTTGCTGGCCCTAGCTTCCGCGCTGGCGCTGGAAGGGCCGCCTGGGTTCAATCCGGGCGATTTTTCCAGTATTGGCTCGCGGTCGTCCGGATCGGGCGGCGGTGGCGGCGGCGGGATTCTCGGTGGCGGCGGCGGCAACGGCGGTGGTTTGTTGGGGGAGGGAATTGACTTCAAAGGCGGGATGCTCGACTGGGAAGAGGACGAAGAGGGGCATCGGGTCGCGATTCTCCGTAATTACGCAGTGGTGATTTTGCCGCAACTCACCATTTCCGCCCGAAACATGGTCCTGAACGTCGAGCTGCAGGAAATTTACGCCGAAGGCGACGTCCTTTTCGACGAGTCCACCGGCAACGCCTTCTACTGCGATCAGCTTACTTTTAACTACCAGGAATGGAAAGGGTTGGCGAAAAACATCCGGGTCCGCATGGACCGCGGCAACGTCGAACTGCCGGTACGCGATTTCCTGGACGAACAACCGTCGACGGAAATGCGCAGTTCCATCTCTATAAACGATGCGACCCCGGGGCAGGGGACGAGCCAATTGAAGCGGATGTATGTGCAGGCCTCGGAACTTCGCGCCCACGATCAGAATACTTTCGAATTGATCGACGCCCTGGTCACTCCGGACGCCTTCGCGCGTCCGCATTGGTATTTCCACACGCCAGCCGCCTTATATCGCCAGGGCGAAAAAATCGAAGCCTACCATAATACCGTCCGGGTCGGCCGGATACCGGTTTTGTACTTCCCCTACCTGATTCGCGACCTCCAGTACGACTGGCCCTGGATGCGGGTCACCGGCGGCAGCACCAGCGATTACGGCCTGTTTGTCCAGTCCCAGTGGGGTTGGCGGCTTAAGGAACGCCCCAACGCCTATATCCGCAGCGACAAGGTGATTTTCGACTTTGATTTGTATTCCCGGCACGGCGTAGGCGTCGGGGTGGAAACGACCTATCACACCGGCTTCAACGAATCCCTCGGCAAGCTGAAGTTGTACGGGGTATGGGAAGCGTTCCTGTCCGACAGCCGCGACAACGACAACGCCTACGACAAATACGAAAGCAAGATTTGGAAAGATTCGACCGGCTGGCAGCCGACGCATTACCAGGGCGATTTCCGCTGGGCGGTCGATTGGGAACATTACCAGAAGATCAATGATCTTTGGGATGTGCGCGCCCAGGCGCATTTGTACCACGACCGCGATTACCTGAAGACCTTCGACCCCAGCCGTTACTGGAACGACAAGGAACCGGAGAACGGCGTCAATGTCCGGCGCCTGGCGGAACAGTGGGAGCTGGAGTTTGTCGCCTCGGGGCGGATGTCCAACAAGTGGATGAACCAGGAGGACTATATGCCGGAGGTGCGGCTCACCGTGCCCGGCATGCGCATTGGCGATTCGCCGTTCATCTTCAAAAACGATTTCCGTTTGGGCTTCATCAACCGGCATTATGATTCGGACGAATTCAATTACAACAATTGGAACCAGGTGCCTATTACCGACGCCGTTGCCTACGATGCCTATAAATATCCCGGCGGCCTGTTCCAGCGGAACACGATCAGCGGCTTGTCGGACAGCGGTCTGGTCGACAAGGACAATTACGGCGCTTACTTCCGGGCCTTTAACGAGGCGAAATTGGAGGCGCCCTTGCAGTTTGGCGGCATGGTCCTGAAACCGTGGGTGGGTTTGCGGACCGCGTACTATTCCAAGACCCAGGGGACGACTTATACCCCGGAAGAAATGTACGCGATGGCGACCGATCCGACCAATCCCAATCCCGCCCCGTATCTTTATTACCAAAAGGATGTGTTCGCCCCGAATCAAATGTACCGGGACGGCGACGGGAAATTTGTCGCGGCAGTGCCGTTCGGAGCGGATCTCTCGACCAGGGTGTACACTTATTTCGGTCCCGATGACAATATGCGGCTGATTACCGAGCCGGTCCTGTCCTACAAGGAAAACACCAAGCCTTCGTTCGATCCCCTCAAGACCTATCAGGTCGACGCCTACGATAATTATTACCGCGAGCGGCGTTTCGGCTTCGAGATGCACAACAAATTGCAGGCGCGTACCGGCGGGGTCGACGCTTCCGGCCAGACCGAACACCGCGATGTGATGGACCTGAATGTCGGGGTTTACAAGTATAACAATCGCGAGGACGGCGCCAACCAGGTGGTAAAGTATCCGAACAGCAATTATTCCGAAGTCACCGCCGATTTGACTTATCGTCCGACTCGGAACCTGGCTTTGTCCGGGAACATCGTTTACGATTTGGACAATAGCAAGGTCGACCGGGCCATTGTCTCGGCTGACTGGCGAATCAACAACCGGGTGCGCGCTTACGTGAGCCAGTACCATTACGCCGCCAGTGACGGCACCGGTGGCCGTCCTGCCGCTGCCGCGTCATCCCAGACCCAATTGGCGGTACGAACCAAGCTTTGGAACGACAGCAGCCATTACGCCCTGGAAGGCGCCGTTTCCTACGAATGGAAAGACACCCAGCCGGATTGGGAAACAACGCGGGACGGGGTTCGTCACGGCTTCAACAAGTACCGAGTCAGCCTTTTCCGGGATATGGACACCTTCGAGATGAGCCTCAGTTACATCCGGGACCGGAATGCGGACAATCACGGGGTTTACTTCAATCTGACTCCCAAATCCTTCATGGGCTACGACAGTCCGCCGCCGGGTTATTCGGTGGAGGTCGAAGATCTTACCGGCAGCAGATATGGGCGGGGGAGGGAATATTTGGAGAGCGGGTATTTCATCGATGCGCCGGTAAGGGATGCGGAATTGCGGGATGTGGAATTTTAGGATGGGTGCGCCAGCTTGAGCTGGCGTCTGATTCATCTCACAAAATTCATTCCTGGAAATTATCAAACCGGAGCGGGCATGGGAAAAAAACACATCGCCCATTTGCATGATAG
>JAVBQR010000160.1:0-7660 GCA_031548865.1 Planctomycetota bacterium | reverse complement strand
TGGGCCCAAAGGGCGATTTTTTTGGGGTAAGGTGGTCAGTCAAACCCCGGCGTGCTCTAGGATGGCCTAACTACCCGCCTTCTTCTCCTCCGCGACCCGTTAAATCGCACTGGCACGCCTTAAGAAATTCCCTTTGGACCCAGCATGACCGGGATTTCCAATCGGGCACCGCAAGCTTTTGGCCAAAGCTTCACTACTGCCTTCCTTATAACCGCGTTCAGGCGTGGCAATACATAATTTTCGAATTTTTTATTTCGTTGCCGAATACCGGGGATACGAAATTTAATTGGCCAAACTGCCAGCCAATTAAACATCATGTCCCCGCTATTCTCGCGTTTTCCCCGGGTAGTCCTTATCTAAGCGCTATTCTTTCGTGTCCCCATAATCCTCATGCAATCCCGCCGGATTTACACCAACTTCACCAGCGCGTAATTCTTCTTCCCCATCCGCACCACCAGCGTGCTTTCGCTCGCCAGGTTGCCACAATTCACTGTCATGCCCGCGTCCTCGATCCGACGGTTATTCAGGTAGGCGCCGCGTTGTTCGATGGAACGCCGGACGTCGTTTTTCCCTTTCCATAACGGCGTCGCCGCCAGGAGATCCACGACGTTCAGGCCGGCGGCGAGTTTGTCCCGGGGGATTTCCACCTTGGGGACTTCCGCGAAAATGCCCTGCAAATCCGCCTCCGACACGTTCTCGATTTCCGCCCCGAAGAAAATCCCGGTCGCCTTCTCGGCTTGCGCCAATCCGGCCGCGCCGTGCACGAACTTCACCACCTCTTCAGCGAGGGTCCGCTGCGCCCGACGCTCCTCCGGCTTCTCGCGAAGCCCCTTTTCCAAATCGGCGATTTCCTCCGCCGACAGGAATGTGTAATATTTGAGGTAACTGGCGACGCAGGCGTCCTCGGCGTTCAGGAGGAACTGGTACATCTGGTAGGGGCTGCTGATTTCCGGGTCGAGGTAAACCGCGCCGCCGAGGGACTTCCCGAATTTCTGGCCCTTCGAATCGGTGACCAGGGGAATCACCATCCCGAAGGCCGAAGCCGACTCCACCCGGCGAATCAGGTCGATGCCGGCGGTGATGTTTCCCCACTGATCCCCGCCGCCGATTTGCAGACGGACACCGTGCTGTTGATAAAGATGCAGGAAATCGTAGGCTTGGAGGATCTGGTAGGTGAACTCGGTGTAGCTTACGCCGTCCTCCGCCTCCATGCGGCGGCGGACCGACTCCTTGGCGATCATCTCCCCGACCCGGAAACGCCGGCCGACGTCGCGGAGGAAATCCAGGAAGCTGAACTTGGACAGCCAATCGTAATTGTTGACGACAAAGGCCGAATTTTTTCCGCAGTCGAAGTCGATCAGCTTTTCCAATTGCTTTTGGATGCTCATGACGTTCGAACGCACCATGTCCAGGTCCAGGAGGTTGCGTTCCGTGGAACGGCCGGAGGGGTCGCCGATCATGCCGGTGGCGCCGCCCACGAGGACCACCGGGCGGTGCCCGAGCTTCTGCAGCCGGCGCATGGTGACGATGGCGAAAAGGTTCCCCAGCTGCAAACTTTTGAAGGAAGGGTCGTAGCCGCAATAGAAGGACACCATTTCCTTGCCGAACAGGGCGGACAAACCGCCGGCGTCGGAGACGGTGTGGACGATACCGCGTTTATCCAGTTCTTCCAAAGCGTTCATGACTGACCCCTTTTCCATTGTGCAGGTGGCTTTTGCCATGGTCGGTGAAAAAGGCCGGAATATTCCGGCGCGAAGGCAATTCCAATCCGCGACGAGTATATGTATTGCCGCGGCGGCGGCAAGGAAAACAAGTTATCGGACGTCCGACCCGGGCAAATTGCCGCTCCAGCGGTTTTTTTTAAAAGAACCGCCGGTTACGGCGCAATACTCCATGACGGACTTTTCGTAAAGTCCACTCCAAGGGAAGCCGCGCCAGCCGGCCGCCAGGCCGGCCGCGTTCCCCGCGAAGGAGACAAAAACGTGGCAAAACGCAAGAAGAAAAACACCATCCTCGGCCTCGACCTCGGCACCCACGCCATCAAGGCGGTGGAGATGAACCGGAACGGCGAGGAACTGTCCGTCACCGCCTGTTCCTACGAGGAGGTCGCCGATCCTTCCGCCTACGACGCCAGCATCCAAACCGTCCTGGAGGCAGGCGGGCTCACCCCCAAAAGGGTGGTGGTCGGCATCAGCGGCAGGAGCGCCCTCCTGCAGAACATCACCATATCCGGGGACCGCGCCGACGACCTCGAGGACGCGGTCATGGAGGAGGCGGAAAAGTACATCCCCTACGACATGACCGAAGCCCAGGTCGACTACCACGTTTTCGACTCGGAAAACAGCCGGCAAATCAAATGCCTCCTCGCCGCCATCCGCCAGTCGGACCTGGACGACAAGCTGGAAATCCTCTTCGGCGCCGGCATCAACCCCATCCGCGTCGACATGGAGCTTATCGCCCTCGCCAACGCCCTGGAAACGGCCAATCAGGGCGGCTTCTTCATCCCCGACGGAAAACCGGCCGGCATCGTCGACTTCGGCGCCACCAAGACCCTAATCGTCGTCACCGACGGCGCCACCCACATTTTCCGCGAATTCCCGGTCGGCGGCAACAGCCTCACCGAAATGATTGCCCACCGCGTCGGCTGTTCCATCGACGAAGCGGAAAAGATGAAGCGGGATCCCGGCGAGCAAATCGACATCGTCAAGGACGCCATCTATCCCGGTATCGAAGACATCACCGGCGAAATCCGCTCCTGCCTCGACCAATTCAAGAACGCCTCGCAGGGCAAGGAGGCGGAGACCCTGCTTCTTTCCGGCGGCCTGGTCGGCTTCGCCGGCGTCACCCCCCTCATCGGCCGCCTGGCCCGGATCGAGACCCGCATCTTCGACTCTTTCGGGGCGGTGGACGCTTCCGAACTCGACGAAGCCTTCATCGGCGCCCACGCCCACGAATTCAGTATCGCCCTCGGCCTCGCCAGTCACGCGCGGGATTGACTCCCCAGGTAAGGATAAAACATGATCAACATCAACCTGTTGCCCGAATCGATGCGCAAGAAAGAATCGATGCCGCTTTCGAACATCCTGGCGACTCTGGCCCTGGCGGCGATTCTGGCCATCCTGGTGCATTTCGTCACCCAGTACCACTTCGACCTCATCCCCAGCCTCCAATCGCGTATCGAGGCGCGGCAGCGGGAAAAAACCGCCCTCACCGCACAGGTCGAGGAATTGAAAAAGATAAACGCCGAAATCGAAAGGGTGAGCGCCTTCATCAACGCGGTGAAGAGCCTCTACAAGGGCCGGACGGTGTGGGCGAAGATCCTCTCCGACCTGAAAGGCATCGTCAACTTCGACCAGGCGATGAGCCAGTACAATCCCGACATGCGCTACCTCTGGTTCAAGGACTTGACCGGCAAGGAAAACTCCCTGACCCTGAACGCCTTCGCCACCGCCTCCACCCAGGTCGTAGCCATGCAATTGGGCGAGCGGCTCCTGGAGGGCCTCAGGAGCTACACCCCGGTGACCCTGCCGGAAAAGGACGAGGAGGAGCGCCTGAACGAGGAGCTGCGCCGCGCCGTCGCGGAACACGAGGCGGAGAGGCGCGACCGGCCCGACCTCCCGGTCCAGGGGCCGCGCGAATTGACCATCCGGCAGCGCCTCGAGGAAATCAAGACCATCAAGTCCGGCGGCATCGCGCTCCTCCCGTTCCCGGATCTGCTGGTCAAGGGGTCGATTCAATTGAAAAACGCCGCCTGGGCGGCTGCGCCGCTGCCGAAAGGCTATAGCACCACCAAGGAGGATCAGGGCGGGGAAGTGTTCCCGAAAATGGCCTGGACCTTCGCGGTGGAGATGCAATTGCAGAAATGAGTGCGGGAAATCCCCCGGCACGGAAGGAACCACATGGGCAAGAAAAATTTCAACGTGGTGTTGTTAATCCTCGGCCTGCTCATTCTCGCCAGCATCGTCTACCTGTACATGCTGATCAAGGAGGCGGGCGATCGCTGGCCGGCCTACCGCGAGCCGGGCACGCTGACGCAGAGGCTGGAAACGCTCGACAACGAAGTCCGCCAGCTGCAGCAGCAGGTCGCCCAGATCCGGCCGCGAGGGGAGGTCCTGGAGCAGCTGAAAGTGGAGTATGAGCTGGCTTCGCGGGTCCTTCCCCGCGAGAGTTCCCCGGATCAGCTCCTCGCCGCCATCCGCACCAAGGCCCAGCAGGCCGGGGTATTCCCGAACCGCCTCACGCCCAGCGTGGTGGCGGCGGCGGCGGCGCGGCCCGGGCAACGCGGGGCGGCGCCGGTGGGAGGTTCGTTCGAAACGTGGCGGTTCTCCCTGTCGCTCGAAGGCAATTACGATCAAATCGCCACCTTCGTGAACAAGATGGAGGAGTTCGACAGCCCCGACGCCGCCCGCACCGGCAGCGAAAAACGCTTTTTCGAAGTGAAGGAACTTTCCATCGTCGCCCAGGAATCCGGCCTCATCAACCTGGGGCCGCAGGCGGCGGACGTACCCGTGCAGCACAAGTGCAACCTGACCATGCAGACCTACCGCTACACGGGACAATAAACCGCGCGGCGGTGTTGTGAACCGGAAACGCCATACTGGAGACGTCATGAGACGGCACCTCGCCTCGGCACTTTTCACCCTGCTGTTCGCCCTGATTATCGGAACCGCCTCCGCCGGCCAGCCGGCGACCGCCCCGCAAGCGGCGAAAAAACCCCTGCCGGCGCCGGGCAAAGCCAATGCCGACGGCAAGAAAAGCGCGGATGATATGTCCGTTGAGGAACTGCGCGCCTTCCAGAGCTACTTCTACGCCACCGGCGGCCGCGACCCCCTGCTGATGCGCCTGCCGACCGATCGCGAGCGGGGGCTGTCGCGTAAAAGCGGCCCCCGGAAGGCGCCGACCCTGGAAGAACAGGAGGCGAAGCTGGAGGAATGGCTGACGGCGATCAAGGCCGGCGTCACCAAGCAGGATTACGACGCCGCCATCCAGGTCGCGAACGAAGCCATGAACGTCATCGACAACGAGTGGCCACCCATCAAGCCGGAATACAAGAAGCTGGTGCGCATGAACGAGGACATCCGGTCCTTCGGCCGCATGGCGATGCGCCTCAAGGCCCAGCAGGACATCGGCAAGGAGTTTGTCAGCCTCAGGATTCGGGTGGACGGGGTGGTCTGGTCGCCGACGGACGCGAAGGCGGTGGTGAACGGGACTTTGCATTCGGCCGGCGAGGCGCTGTTGCAGGAACGTCCGCAGGGGGATCTCCGGGTGGAGCTAATCGAGGAGCGCGGGGTGGTGTTCAACTTCAAGGGCATGCGCTACCGCCTGCCTATCGAACTGCAGGCGCCGATTGGCGCGACGGAAGTGGACGGCCTGGAGGGTCAGGAATCGGCGCCGAAGGGGGGCGCCACTCCGAAATAGGTTCTGCCCAAAGTATTGTCCCAACTCCATTCCGACCGTTCCCCAGCCCCGGGGAACGGTCATTTATTTCACTACACGACGGATTTGTTTGAAAGAAGAAATTAGCCGTGGGTAATTGATAGACAAGAAATTTTAATTACCGCCGGCAAACGGCGGAATGGACGCGAATAGAGCTGCAAGGGAGGTTCGGCATGAGCGTAATGGGATGCTTGAAACGGAAAATCGCCGCTTGCTCGTGGATGGTCATGGCCTGGTCCGTTTTGATTCTGACCCTGTACGCCGCGTTTATCATCGGCGCGGCGCGGGGCGAGGACGCGGTGGACCTTCTGCGCGAACGCGACGGCGCCCGGGGGAACAATGTCAACATCAATTACCGGCAGATTATGTTCCGGCGGATTCTTTCCGACATGGAAAAGAAAAACCCGGGCATCAATCTGAAGGTCAAGGCCCCCACCTTCGCAGAGATGCATGAAATCGAGGACATGCCCGTCACCCTCGGTCCCCTCACCGGCGTGAACTGGGATACTGCCCTCCGTTATATCGCCGACAACATGCGCCTCATAATCGACCGGTCGCAAATCTCCGACGGGGTCATCTACCTGGAGAAAGTGGCCCGTTTCACCGACACTTTCGACGGGGTGCGGCTCGGGGAGGCGGTGCGGGAAATCGCCAAGCGGGGGAACGCCAACATCATTTTCAGCCCCCGCGTCGGCACCGACGCCCCGGTCTTCCTCTCCTTCACCGACGTCCCCTGGAAGGAGGCGCTGGAAAGCGTGCTCCGGGCCCACGCCTGCACGGTGCTGTACGACTCGGCGGGGAACATCATGCGCATTTCGACGATGGCGGAGGCGGACGTCCAGTTCGAGACCCGGTCCCGGCCGCTCCGGTACGTTCAACCTGAGGGGTCCCACTTCCAGCCGGAAATCGTCAAGACGAACCACCAGGATTTCGTCGGCAGGAAGGGGGTGATGAGCCTGGAAGTCGGTAAGTCGCTCATAAGCGTTCTGGAACAGGTGAAATCGGAAAAGGGCAATGTCACCTACGAGACCAGGACCAACACCCTGGTGATCCGGGACACGCCCCTGAAGATTCAGGAAATGTTGAAACTTGTCGATGAAATCGATGTCGCGCCGCAACAGGTTCTCGTCGAGACCCGCATGGTGACGGTGGAGGAAAACCCCCTCACCAAGCTCGGGGTGAAATGGGGCGTGGACAGTTCCACCGGCGAATACGACGGGGTGTCCGGGGGCGTGACCAGCGGCCCATCCTGGTCCACGGCCTGGCCTTGGGCGGCCAGCAACAACTGGGGGAACTTGGGTAACATTCTCAGTCCCGCCCATCCGGAAGGCAATTATCCCGTTCCCGGCGGCGGCTCTGGTTCCTATACCCCTTACAGCCTGGGGGTGATGTCCCTGTCCAGCCTGACTTTCATGTTGCAGATGGCGCAATACGACGACAAGATTAAAGTCACCCAGGCACCGCAGATTCTGGTGCTGGATAACGAAGAGGCGTCGGTGTTCATCGGGAACGTGCGTAACTACGCGCTAGTGGAGGAAACGGTGGACGAAGGGGTGCGCTCCTATTCGTACCGGCAATACGAACTCCTGGTCGGCGTGCAGTTGCTGGTGGTTCCGCACGTCTGCCGGGGGACGGACCAGGTGATTATCGAGATTATCCCCAAGCAGACCGACAACCCGATTATTTCCGACGTGTCGGCGGGCGGACCTAACACCATCCAGATTCCCACCAGCATGGCGGTGAAGACGGTGCACACCAAGATGATGCTGCATTCGACCGAGACGGGGGTGATTGCCGGTCTGTTCCGGGACGAGTTCACCGAACAGGAGCGGTCGATCCCGGGCTTGTCGAAGATTCCGGTGCTGGGGAAAGCGTTCCAGCACAAGACGAAACAGGGCACCAAGGTGAACTGCATGATAATGGTTACCCCGACCATCATTCCCCCGAAGCATTCGGAAGAGTTCGACCGGGACGTGGAGGCGTTGAGGGAATCCCTGGCGACATCGCTCCAGTGCGGGAAGAAATAGGCGGCGGTTTAGATTTATACGAGTGTGTAAAAAATATACCGGCTTCGGCCGGTATATTTTTTGTACGCCGGGCACGGCGTACGTCTTATGAGGTTAAAGTCCTCTGCGAGCCGTGGTGAAACGGAATCGCTAGCCCAAGGCAAATGCGTCGCGGTAACGCGGGGTATGAAGGAAGCCGGCGGCAAAACTCGGACGGG